>CALGOK010000149.1 GCA_937961295.1 uncultured Gemmatimonadota bacterium | reverse complement strand
TCCTTATCATCCCGCCACTTGGTTAGCCGCGCTCATTGCGCGGGACGACCGTGGAGGTCACCTTCCACCTCGACGCGCGGGGTCGGGTCACCGATCTCGAGGTCTCCCCACCGATCCGGGACCGTGGCTACGCCCGGAAGTTCGACAAAGCGATGCGCAAGTACGAGTTCAAGCCGGCCCGCGACGCCGATGGTCGGGCCGTCGCCGGCATCCTGCCCGTGACCGTGAGCTTCTCCGAGAACTGATGAGCCTCTTCAAGACCAAGCCCATCGAGGCCGATGCCGACCGCGGGCTGATCCGCACCCTCGGCGCCGGCGACCTGATCCTGCTCGGCATCGGCGCCATCATCGGCGCCGGCATCTTCGCCTCGCTGGGCACCGCCGCCGCCGGCGAGGTGGGACCCAACGGCGAGGTGATCCGCGCCGGCGCCGGCCCCGCCCTGGTGCTCTCCTTCGTGCTGCTGGGCGTGGTGTGCGGCCTCTGTGCGCTCTGCTACGCCGAGCTGGCGGCGATGATCCCGCAGGCGGGATCGGCCTACGCCTACACCTATGCCACCCTGGGCGAGCTGCTCGCGTGGATCATCGGCTGGGCGCTGGTGCTCGAGTATGCGGTGGGCAACGTGGCGGTGGCGGTGGCGTGGAGCGGCTACTTCACCGCGATGCTGTCGGGCTGGGGGATCGACCTTCCCGGCTGGCTGACCCACGGCTACTACCAGGTGACGATGTCGGGAAACCCGGAGATCGCCGCGTTGATCGACACCGCGCCGGTCCTCGCCGGGATCCCGGTGCTGCTCAACCTGCCGGCGTTCCTGATCACCGCATTCGTGACGATCGTCCTGTTGATGGGGGTGCGCGAGAGCGCCCGCGCCAATGCGATCATGGTCGCGATCAAGCTGCTGGTGCTGGCGCTGTTCGTGATCGTGGGGGCGATGCACATCGACCCCGACAACTACAAGCCGTTCGCGCCCAACGGCTGGCGCGGCATCCATCAGGGTGCGGCGATCGTGTTCTTCGCCTACATCGGCTTCGACGCGATCTCCACGGCGGCGGAGGAGACCAGGAACCCCAGGCGCAACCTGCCGCTCGGCATTCTCGGCGGCCTCGGTGTCTGCACCCTGATCTACGTGATCGTCGGCGTGGTGGCGACCGGGATCGTCCCGTACGAGGACCTGGCCGGCGCCGACCCGCTTGCCCGGGCCCTCTCGCTGGCGGGACTGCCGACGGCGAGCTGGATCGTGGCGGCCGGCGCGGTGGTCTCGATGACCGCGGTGCTGCTGGTGTTCCAGTACGGCCAGACGCGGATCTTCTTCGGGATGGCGAAGGACGGCCTGCTGCCCAGGTGGGCCACCAAGGTGCACCCCAAGCGGCACATTCCCCACGTGAGCACGATCCTGATCGGGGTGCTGGTGGGTCTCGCATCGCTGGTGGCGGAGGAGAACTCGATCTACGACCTGGTGAACATCGGCACGCTGGCGGCATTCTTCCTCGTCTGCATCGGAGTGCTGGTGCTGCGGGTGCGCGATCCGCATCGCGAGCGACCGTTCCGGATCCCGTTCATCTGGCTGCTCGCCCCGGCAGGTGCCTTGGCGTGCCTGTTCGTGATCCGCGGCCTCCCATCGCGGACTTGGGGTTACTTCGGTGCCTGGATGGCGATCGGGCTGTTGATCTACTTCAGCTACGGCTACCGCCATTCGGTGCTCCGCACCGGGCGACAGCGCGACGTGCAGGACTGGAGCTGACGCGGCGGCAGGGCGCGAAGGGCGAAGGGCGAAGGGCGAGGGGCGAGGGGCGAGGGGCGAAGGGCGAGGGGCGGCGAAGGCCGCCTTTCGTGTCTCGGGGCAATCCTAGTGTTTTTCCTAGTGGACCTCGCGGGAATTCCACCACAAATTGCCAGCGCGGCGGGCCGTCCGGCTCGCGTTCAGGATTCCCGCAACCGGATCGGAGCCACCGATGGCGAGTGATCCCCACCGCATTTCGCTCGAGAATGCGATCCCGATGGTGCAGCGTGCGCGGGCAGGGAAGCTCTTGCCCGTCCACGGCTGGATGTTCGAGGCGGCGATCGTTCGCGAGATCCTTGCGCAGGACGGCTGCGCCGGGCTGCGGATCTATCTGGCGGCGAAAGCCGGAGGCGATCCGACGGTGGTCCTGGTAGGTACCGATGCCGAGGGGCGGGACATGACCGGCGGCGTGATCGCGGAGGAGGCGTTGCCGTGCCCCCCATTCTGTGATGACAGCAGCGCACTGAATGGGCGGCCGTAGTGTCGCTCGCGTTCACCCTGTTCGTCGCACGCCTCACCGTCCTGTCCTCGGTCGTCCCGGTCATCGCCGGCCTGGTTGGCCTGGCCCGGCGGCCGCGTCCGGAACGGCTCCTCTGGGGATTCGTGGTGGTCGTGGCAGGCCTGAACATCATGATTGCCGTCCTTGCCACGCGGGGGATCGCCACCGGCGGCATCTCGCAGCTGTTCAAGCCGCTCCACATCGGACTCGGGGTCCTGGCGACCACCTCGATGCTGACGCTCGCTCGGCGGCGTCGCTGGTTGTGGTGGGCCTTCGGCGGATTCATGCTGGTCTGGGGCTGGCGCCAGGGAATGGCCCTGGACGCCGGCTCCCCCTTCTCGACCGTGATCGCGCCGCTCGGATACTGGCTGCTCACGGCGTGCGGGATGTTCCTGCTCATCGATCGCCTCGAGGGCAGCGGCCACCCGGCGCCGCTCCGCGACAGCGTCGTGGTGATCGCCCTCGCGATGATCGTCGGCCATGTTGTGCCGGCGATGATTGAACCAGTGGCGCAGCTCGTCTGGGCCAGCTCGAGAAACGTCGTCCGGCTGCTCTACCTGCCTCGGGCGATCGGCCTGATCCTTTCGTACCTCCTCTTCACCGTGGCCTTCCTGTGGACGAATCCCGCTCGCTCGTCGTCTGGGTCTTTGTCGTCAGCGCCGCGACCGTCGCGCTCCTGATCGCCATGACGGCCATGGTGTTCGCCTGGTACCAGCGCCGGATGGTCGATGAGGCGCGGCGCTGGGGTCGGCACCTGCTGGAGGCGCAGGATGCCGAGCGCCAGCGGATCGCGCGCGAGTTGCACGACGACATGGTGCCGCGGCTCTACGCCACGCGCCTCACGGCCGAGCGGATGGCCGTGAGCGGCGTCCCGGAGCAGCTCGGCGAGGTGATGCGCGACCTGCGCACCCTGGCGCACGACCTGCACCCGCCCGCGCTCAAGCACCTCGACCTGGCCCAGGCGCTCGGCGAGCTGGCCGGGCGGCACAACCGTCCGGATGCGGTCGCGGTCACCGTGCAGTGCGCTGACGGCGTCGCGATCGTCCCGGATGCTGCGGTGGTGTTCTACCGGATCGCCCAGGAGTCGCTGCAGAACGCGCTCCGCCACGGAGAGGCCTCGACGATCGCCATCACGGTCGTCGTCGCCGCCGGGCAGGCGGAGCTGACCGTCGCCGACGACGGGTGCGGCTTCACGCCGGGGGAGGTCGGTCCGAGCTTCGGGTTGCGGAGCATGCGCGAGCGGGTGGAGGCCATCGGCGGATCGCTCGAACTCCAATCCAGCCCGAGGCACGGCACCCGGGTGATCGCGAGGGTGCCGCGATGATGTCGGAACGTCCCGGTCGCGCCACGGTCCTGATCGCGGATGATCACACCGTGGTCGCCGAGGGGCTGGCGGTGTCGTTGCGGCCGCACTTCACCGTGATCGGCCAGGTCACCCGGCTCGACCGCCTGCTCGAGACGATTCGCCAGAGCGCGCCGGACGTGGTGATCCTCGACCTGTCCTTCGAGGGCGTGTCATCGCTCCCGTTGCTGCAGGAGGCGATGGCTGACCGTCGGATCGAGAGCCGGTTCGTGGTGCTCACCGCCTATGCCTCCAAGGCGCTGATGGGTGCAGCGTTCAAGGCCGGCGCGCTGGCCTACCTGCTCAAGGGGGCCAGCACCCAGGAACTGCGGTTGGCGATCGAGGCGGCACTCGAGGGGCAGCGGTTCGTGCTGGAGGAGCCGGGCGACGCGACTCGGATCCTCGCGGAGGGGGTGGTGGTGGGTGGCGTTGCGCTCCGGCCGAAGCAGCTGCAGATCGTGAACTACCTGCTCGACGGGCTGGATCGCGATGCGATCGCGGAGGCGATCGGGATCTCGGCCAAGGGCGTGGACTACCACCTCGGCACCACGCGCGAGGTGACCGGGACGCCCAACATCCGGCTGCTGATGCTCTGGGCTGCGGAACACGAGGCCGCGCTGCGGCTGGCGCTGAAGAAGGGGAAGGACGACGCCGACCGGCTCGTGCCGAAGCGGCGACGCTAGCGCAGCCCCAGCAGCCGCACCCGGTCGCCCGCCTTGTCGATTCGCTCGATCGCGGCCTGCAGCACGCGGTCGATGGGGATCCGGTTCACGAACGCCGCCGAGTCGCCGGCCACCAGCCCGGCCACCTGACCGTCGAGCAGCCGGTCGATCGTCTCGCCGGCGGCATCGAACTGCTCCCGCGACACCGCGACCTCCTGGTCGGCGAGCCGGACGAAGACGGAATCGCGCCACGGGCGCAGCTCCATCATGGTCCCTGGCCGGCGGGCCGCGATGCTCCGCGACACCTCGAACACGGCATCCTGGAGGTCGGCAACCCGGTTGCCCACCGCGCGCGCCAGCGCGCGCTCGGCGGTCGAGACCGTGTCCTGGTTCACGACCAGGTCCGGCGTGACGCCGCCGCCGCCCAGGATCGGGCGACCGGAGGCGGAGCGGTAGACCGGACGGTCGGTGCCCTCGAGCACCGTGTCCTCCACGAACCGGCCGTCACCCAGCGCGGCGTGCTCGGCCTGGATGCTGCGGCCGCTCGGCGTGTACCACTTCCCGGTCGTCAGCCGCACCGCCCAGCCGTTCTCGAGGACCATCTGCGTCTGCACGAGGCCCTTGCCGAAGGTGCGCGTGCCCACGACGAGGGCGCGATCGTGATCCTGCAGGGATCCGGCGACGATTTCCGATGCCGACGCGCTGCCGCCGTCGACCAGCACCGCGATCGGCGCCTCGGTGAGCAGCGGGCGGTCCTCGGCGCGGTAGACCTCGGGGTCCTTGCCGCGATGCTGGACGCGCGCGATCTCGCTCCCCTGCTCGAGGAAGAGGCCGGCCATGCGCAGCGACTGATAGAGGTCGCCGCCGCCGTTGCCGCGGAGGTCGAGGATGTAGCCGCGGGCACCCTGGCGCTGCAGCTCGAGGATCGCGCGGGCCACGTCGGCCGCCGCGACCTCGTTGAACCGCTGGATCGGGACGTAGCCGACGCCGCGATCGAGCATCATGGTGTACGGCACGGCGGGAACGCGGATCACCGCGCGCCGTACCGTGACCTCGAGCGGCGCGGGCGCGCCCGCGCGCTCGACGGTGACCCGCACGTCGGTGTTGGGCGGGCCGAGGAGCAGGGTGGTGACGGAGTCGGACTCCCAGCCGACCACCGAGACATCGTCCACGCGAACGATCCGGTCGCCGGCCCGGAGTCCGGCCCGCTCGGCGGGCGACCCCTCGAACACCCGGAACGCGCTCACCTTGCCGCGATGCGAACGGATCGTCATCCCGGTGCCGGCGTAGCGGTTGCCGATCGCGTTGCGCTCGAACGACGCGCGCTCCTCTGGCGACAGGAGGTCGGCGTAGGGATCGTTCAGCTCGGCGATGAGTCCGCGCGCCGCCAGTTCGTAGAGCTTGTCCTCCGGCAGCGAATCGACCGCGGTGGTGGACACCAGCTGGAAGACCTGGTTGAACAGGTCGATCGACTCGCGCACCCGCGCGGTGTTGGCCGCGATGGCCGCCCCGAGGGCGAGCGGGAGGAGCAGGGCAAGGGCAGCAGTGAAGCGACGACGCACGAGCAGGTCCTTCCGAAGGAGACGACGGTGATGCAGGCGATGGGCCTGGGTGAAGGGTGATGGGTGATGGGTGAAGGGGGCGATCGATGGCCGTCGTGTCCATGGGTGGGATGGACGGCTTCTCGCCATTCCCCTTCACCCTTCACCCTTCACCCTTCACCCTTCACATCCGTACGGCCGGCCTCGCTGCAACGATTCACCTTCCCGCGAGTATCGGCGCGCCGCGGCACGGATCGACGGCCTGGAGCGAGACCTCCACCTTGTGACGTTCGGCGAGGGCGTGGGCCACACGGTCGCGGAGGGCACGGCCCGGCGCCAGCAGGCCGCCCGAGAGTGCCACCGGAAGGTGGCCGCCTCCGGCGGCAAGGGCCAGCCGGGCGAGGAGGTCCACCGCCTCGTCCACGACATCGCTGGCGACGGCGTCGCCGCGATCGGCCGTGTCGACCACCGCGGGGCCGAGGGCGGCGATCTCGGCGATCGAGGCGAGCACGCTCCAGCGGACCAGACCGGCGATCCCGGCGACGTTGGCGCGGGCGCAGAGCGCCTCGGCGAGGCGGGTCACGGGCCCGATCCGGTCGTGCATCGCACCGACCGCCTCGAGGCCGCGAGCGCCAAGCCAGTAGGCGGAGCCCTGGTCGCCCATCCGCCAGCCGAGGCCGCCGGCGCGCGCCAGGTTTCCCTCGGCGTCGACGCCCACGGCGATCGAGCCCGTCCCCGCGATCAGCAGCACGCCGGGTCCACCGTTGAACGCGGCGGCGCGCGCGAGCTCGGCATCCGTGGTGACCATCACCTTCCACGCCAGCCGCTGCCGGTCGAGGGCACGCTCCAGTTCGCTGCGCTCGGCCTCGCGTCCTGCCCCGGCAGCACCGACCACGAAGGCGTCGGCGCGCACGGTGCCCTCGCGCGACAGCAGCGGGCGCGCCATGTCGCCCAGCGCTGCCGCGAGCCGGTTGCCCTCGCCCGCGCGCATCGCGCCGCCCGGTGCCTCGACGCGGGCTCGCTCGGCGCCGTCGACGAACAGCGCCACGCGGGCCGTGGTGCCCCCGACATCGGCGCCGAGCACGATCACGCCGCGGGCCTCGCCGGGCGGAGTCGGCTGGAGAGGAACGCCACGCCCAGCGTGATCGCGGTGCCGATCGGCACGTACCAGGGCCATGCCAGTGCGGCGAGCGGTTCGAGCACGGTCACTCCCGCCGCGACCAGCCGGCCCGAGAAGATCGTCACCAGCATCACCGACACGGTCGCCGCCGCCCCGGTGATCACGTCGCGGCCGGTGATCCGCGAGCCGGCGCCGGCCAGGATGTAGGCGCCGAGGAGCGCGCCGTAGGTGACCGAGGCGATCGAGAGCGCCAGCACCACCACGGGCGTGTCGCGGCCCGAGGCGAGGGCATGGAATCCGATCGCGCCGCCGATCAGCGCCAGGCCCCACACCAGCGACACGAGGCGACCGATCCGCAGCAGCTTCACCTTGTCGCGCTCGCCGGTGAATGAGGCATAGATGTCGTGGGTGAGCGACGAGGCCAGCGCATTGATCGACGAGGAGAGCGTGCTCATCGCGGCAGCGAGGATGCCGGCGATCACCAGGCCCGACAGCCCCGCGGGGAAGACGTCGATCACGAACCGCGAGAAGACCTGGTCGGACGGCAGCGTCTCCGGCGCCCGCCCCGCCGCCCAGATCATCGTGCCCACGAGCAGGAAGAGCAGGAACTGGAAGATCACCATCACGCCGCTACCGATCAGCGCACGCCGTGCGTCGCGGAGCGAGCGGGTGGCGAGCAGCCGCTGCACGATGAGGTGGTCGGTGCCGTGCGACGCCGCCGAGAGCAGCGCGCCGCCGAGGATCCCGCCGAGGAAGGTGTACGGGATGGTGGCGGAGAGCGTGAAGTCGAACACGCGCAGCTTGTCGGCCGCCGCCGCGAGCGAGAACGCCTCGCCGGTGCCGCCCGCCATGCTGATCGCGAGGCAGAGCGCCACCACGCCCCCGGAGAGGTAGACGCCGAGCTGGATGACGTCGGCCCAGATCACCGCCTTGAGGCCGCCCACGTAGGTGTAGAGCAGCGTCACGGCGCCCATCGCCACGATCGCGGCCGGGATGTTCCACCCGGTGAGCAGTGCGAGCGGGATCGCGCCCGCGAAGATGCGGACACCGTCGCCGAGGAACCGGGTCAGCAGGAAGATCAGCGACAGCGCTCGCCGGGTGAGGGCGCCGAAGCGCTGTTCGAGCCGGGCGTAGGCGGTCTCCTGCTCGCCGGCGAAGTAGCCGGGGAGGAGCCAGGCGGCCACGCCGAGGCGGCCGATGAGATAGCCGATCGGCAGCTGGAGGAAGGTCAGGTCGCCCCGGGCGCCGAGGCCCGGGGTGGAGATCACCGTGACGGCCGAGGTCTCGGTGGCCACGATCGAGAGCATCACGCTCCACGCCGGGAGGTCGCGGGCGCCGAGGAAGTAGTCGCTGCTGGAGCGCTGGCCCCGCGAGAGCCAGAGGCCGAGGCCCAGGGTCAGCGCGAAGTAGGCGGCGATGACGGCGAGATCCAGACCGGCCAAGGGGACTCCAGTTGGGCGACAGGCGAGGGGCGAGAGGCGGTAGGAATCTAGTTCCAGAAAAGCCTGAGGGGCCCGCCACTTGCGAGCCCCTCGCCCTTCGCCCTTCGCCCGTCGCGCCCCTATGCCGTGAAGCTGCTCCCGCAGCCGCAGCCGCCGGTGGCGTTGGGGTTGTCGAAGGTGAAGCCGCTGCCCTGCATCGACGACACATAGTCGATGGTCACGCCGTTGAGGTACTGCAGCGAGAACGCGTCGATGAAGACGCGGATGCCGTTCAGCTCGGCGATCAGGTCGTCGTCGGCCGACTTGTCCTCGATGTTGAGCGAGTACTTGAACCCCGAGCAGCCGCCCGGGAGCACCGACACGCGCAGCCCGGCCGTGGCCTGGGGCACGTCCTCGGCCGCGAGGAAGGTGCGCACCTCGCCGGCGGCCTTGTCGGTCAGCGTCAGCACGAAGCCCTCGGGGAGGGCCTGCATGGCGGTCTCGGTCATCGCGTCCACTCCGGGTCGTTCATGTCGATCCAACGCCCCGAAAGCTGGCCGGGTTCCCGTGACGGGTCAAGGATTTCCCGGCCGGCCGCCCGAACTGGCGGCCGACCGGGAGAATCCCTGGGCGGAGGGGGTAGCTCAGCTGCCCCCGGCCGCGGTCACGGTGAGATTGACCGTGGCGGTCTTGGCGGTGACCCCCGTACCCGTGGCCTTGATGGTGATGGCCTTGGTCGCGGCGGCGGCGCCGGCCGCACCCGTCAGCGTGAGCGTGCTGCTCGCGGCGGTCGACGGCACCGAGGCCGGGTTGAAGGCGGCCGTCACGCCGGCCGGGAGTCCCTCGGCGGTGAGCGCGATGGCGCCGGTGAATCCGCCGGTGCGCGCCACGGTGATGGTGAGGTTTGCGGTGCCGCCTGCCGCGACCGTCGCGGCGTTGGCACTGGAGGTGACGGAAATGGCGGGCGACGGGGCCGCCGGGTCGTCAGAGCAGGCCACGAGGGCCATGGTCAGCAGCGCCACGGCGCCGCGAGTGATTCGAGTCATGTGATCCGTGTGGTTTGATGTTGCACGAGTCTCAGGTGAATGACCGTTCCGGAACGGTCGTGTCGTGAGCTCACGCGGAAGGACTCACGAAGCGCCTCGCGCGTCACATGGTGCTGATGCCCCCCCCAACAGCGAGGGGGTGCGCCATGCGGCGCACCCCCTCGTGTGGACAACCGGCCGCCCCGGTTCGGGGCTGCCGCGAGCGCGTGGTCATCCCACCCTGGTCCAGACGATGGTGATGGCGGTGCCATCGATGCTGCCGGTCCACGTCATCACGTTGCCGTTGATGGTGGAGGTGAACGTCACGTTGTCGACGTCGTCGTCGTCGATCGTGACGGTGCCCGCCGTCGAGGCGTAGCTCCCGGTGGACGTGCAGTTCTCGCCGCCCTGTCCCTCGCAGATGCCGACGAGGTCGTTGGTGACGGTGAAGGTGTAGCTCCCCGTGGCGCTGAGCGTCATGCGAAGCGACATGCCGTCGGCAATGACGTCCATGTCGGCGCTGGCGAAGGAGGTGGCCTGCCAGGTGCCGAGGAGGGGATTGCCGTTGCCGTTGCCGGCGGGATCGTCGCTGCAGGAGACGAGCCCGAGCGCGAGGACAAGGGCCAGGGCGCCGCGGAAGGGCAGTCTCAAGGTCATGCTGGCCTCCGGGATGGGGTGGTTCCGCCTGCTGGTCGGCGAGGGGTCGCCGATGGTGGCACCCCACATGGGCCGCCGGGGTTCCGTGCCCGGTGGCCTATCTTTGCAGGGCAGCGTGGTGGGCCCTCCCTCCCAGACACCAGAGGATCGTTCCGTGACCCGTCCAGTTTGTGTCCTGATCCCGCTGTTCGTCGCGGCCTGCGCCAGCGGTGGCGCGGTCGAGCGCCCCGGCTCCGCGCCGGCGCCGGACGCGCCGCCAGGCGCGATCTCCCGACCCAATGCCGACCCGTTCCCGAGCACCTACGCGCCGCCGGCCGCGCGGCCGACCGTCATCCGCAACGTGGTGATCCACACGGCGGCCGGGCCGCGGATTCCGTCCGGCGCCATTCTGCTCCGCGATGGCAAGGTCGCGGCGATCGGGGCCACGGTCGATGCCCCGGCTGACGCGGTGGTCATCGACGGACGCGGCCGCCACGTGACGCCCGGGCTGATCGACACGCACTCCCACCTGGGCGTCTACTCCGCCCCCGGCGGTCCGGCGCTCAGCGACGGCAACGAGGCGACGGCGCCGGTCACGGCACACGTCTGGGCCGAGCACTCGGTGTGGCCGCAGGACCCGCAGTTCCCACGGCTGGTCGCGGGCGGCACCACCACCATCCAGGTGCTTCCGGGGTCGGCCAACCTGATCGGCGGGCGCAGCGTCACGCTCAAGGTCGTGCCGTCGCGCTCGGTGCAGGGGATGAAGTTTCCCGGCGCGCCGTACGGGCTCAAGATGGCGTGCGGCGAGAACCCCAAGCGGGTGTACGCCAGCCGCGGCCCGTCGACCCGGATGGGGAACGTGGCCGGCTACCGCGCGGCCTGGATCGGCGCCGAGCGCTACCGCCGGCAGTGGGATGGCTGGCTGGAGAAGCGCGCCGGTGATCCGCCGGCGCGCGACCTCAACAACGAGACGCTCGCCGAGGTGCTGCGCGGCAACATCCTGGTGCACAACCACTGCTACCGGGCCGACGAGATGCTGCAGATGATCGACATCGCCAAGGAGTTCGGCTACGCGATCCGCTCGTTCCACCACGGCGTCGAGGCGTACAAGATTGCCGACGTATTGGCCCGGGAGGGGATCTCGGCGTCGATCTGGTCGGACTGGGGCGCGTTCAAGATGGAGTCGCTCGACGGCATCAAGGCAAACGTGGGGCTCACGCACGCCGCCGGGGCGCGTGCAGTGGTGCACTCCGACGATCCGTCATACGCGCAGCGACTCAACCAGGAGGCGGCCAAGTCGCTCGCGGCGGCGCGCGCGGCAGGCCTCGCGATCAGCGAGGACGAGGCGCTCCGCTGGATCACCATCAACCCGGCGTGGGCGCTCGGCGTTGACGAGCAGGTCGGCTCGCTCGAGGTGGGCAAGCACGCCGACGTGGTGCTCTGGTCGGGCGACCCGTTCAGCGTGTACACCCGCGCCGACATGGTGTGGGTGGACGGCGTGGTGCGCTTCGATCGTGCCGATCCGGCGCAACGCTGGCGCACCGACTTCGAGCTGGGCTACGTGCCGACCGCAGGGGGGGACCGCTGATGCCGATCCGAACCGCCGTTCCCGCCGTCGCGCTCGCCGCGGCCCTGCTGGTTCCCGCCGGGTTCGCCTCGGCACAGGCCATCGCCATCACCGGCGGCACCGTGCACCCGGTGAGCGGGCCGCCGATCGAGAATGCCACCGTGGTGATCGAGAACGGTCGCATCATCGCGATCGGGACCGGCATCGCGGTGCCGGCCGGCGCCCGGCGCATCGATGCCCGCGGCAAGTGGGTCACGCCGGGGTTCATCAACGCTGCCACCTCGCTCGGCCTGAGCGAGGGTGGCGGTCCGTCGTTCTCGGGCGGCTACAACGACGCCTCCGCGCGTGGCGCCGACGGCATTGCCGCGAGCTTCGCCGCCTGGCGTGGCGTCAATCCCGTGAACACGCTCATCATCCCCGCGCGTCGCGAGGGCGTCACGTCGGTGGTGGTGGCCCCGAGTGGCGGGATGATCGGCGGCACCGCCGGCCTGATCGACCTGGTCGATGCCACGAGTGCCTCGGCGATGCTGCGCCGCGCGCCAACCGCGATGGTCGGCAACTTCGCGAGTCCGGGCAGCGGGCAGACCGGGGCGCGGGCCGAGTTGTGGGCGCGCTGGCAGGCGCTGTTCGCCGACGTGCGTGACTACGCCGCGCGCCGTGCCGCGTACGAGGCCGGTGCCACCCGCGACCTCGGCGCGCGGCGCGCCGACCTCGAGGCGCTGGTGCCGGTGGTGCGCGGCGAGCTGCCGCTGCTCCTCACCGTCAACCGCGCGTCGGACATCCTCGCGGCGCTCGCGTTCGCCCGCGAGGAAGGGATCCGGCTCTGGATCGAGGGCGGCGCCGAGGCGTGGCAGGTGGCCACCGCAATTGCCGAGGCGGGCGTGCCGGTGTTCACCGGCGCAATGAGCAACATCCCGGGCGGCTTCGATGCCCTCGGCCAGCGCCAGGAGAATGCCGCGATGCTGCGTGCCGCCGGGGTGACCGTGGTGCTGGTGGGCAACGGTCCCGGCGATCCGGAGTCGTTCAACGTGCGCAACATCCGCCAGGAGGCCGGCAACGCGGTGGCGTACGGCATGGCATGGGGAGATGCGCTCCGGGCGATCACGCTCGCGCCCGCCGAGGTGCTCGGCGTGGCCGACCGTGTCGGTTCCCTCCAGGTGGGACGCGACGCGAACCTGGTGATCTGGAGCGGGGATCCGTTCGAGTTCGCGTCGGTGGCCGAGCAGGTGTTCGTCCAGGGACGCACGTTCGACACGCCGAGCCGGCAGGAGCTGCTGACCGAGCGCTACCGCACACTGCCGCCGGACTATCGCGGGCCATGACGCGCGGTTCGACCGCACGCGATGCGATCCGGGGGCGGCGCCATCATGGCGTCGCCCCCGAATCGCTTCACGTCACGCCTGCGGGTCTCCGCCACCGAGGGCGAACCAGGTGGCGACGCCGAGCAGCAACACCTGGAACTCCATCCCGCCCATCGGCTTGAGTTCGTTGGCCACGAACGACCACTGAGGCCAGTGGAACATCACGATCGCGCCGAGCATGACCGGCGCCGCGGCCACGCCGGCGAGCCGCGACACCAGGGCGCGGCGGGGCGCACCCGGCACGCCACCCACCACGGCACCGACCGACGCGAGCACTTCGGCGATGCCCGCGAGGACGAACGGGCCGGTGCTCACGCCCATCATCGCGGCCGCACCGGGCTCGAACAGTTTTCCCAGGCCGTGATACAGGAACGTCGCGGCGAAGGGCAAGCGGATGAACCAATGGGCGTGGCGGTGCATGGGCGGCTCCCCGTGGGCTGGGTTCAAGGAACACAACCACGATGGTGATGCCGTGAGTTCCCGGGAGGGGCGATATCGAGGAGCGGGATGACCTGAGCGGCTGCGTGCCCCTCCCGGTGGGTCGGGAGGGGCGCGCGCGCTGCAGCCGGGCCGCAGGTCAGGAGCAGGAGACGGTCGGGTTCCAGTCCTGGAAGATGCCGGTGGGATTGTGATCGCCGGTCCAGACGTGCAGCACGTACCCAGGCACGTTCGGATTGTAGTGAAGCTGCTGCCCGAGCACCGAGGGTGCCGGGGCTGATGCGGGAGCTGGGAACACGTACTCGACGGCCACCAGCTTGAGTCCGTCGCGTCCATTCGGGGCTGGGGCGAACACCAGGATCTCGGGTTGGTCCCAGCGGATCACGCCGTCGCCCAGGTATCCGAAGTTGGCATAGTGATGGCCCATGCCCCCGACGCCCGGCAGCTCGAGGCAGCCGGTGATGTCCGTGGTCCAACCGCCAGCCTGTGCCTTGGCGAGGGTGTGGAAGGGGGCCACCAGCCGACGGAGCTGGGCCACCTCGGGGCCGCTGGCCGACATCGAGGCGGCGTGGGCATGGAGGGCTTGGGTCGTGGCGTCGGGCGCAGTCGGGGCCTCGGCACACGAGGCGATCAGCAAGGCCGCAACCGCAAGGGGGAACTGCGCGCATGGGAACCTCGGCTTGTAGGGTTGGGTCCGCCATCGGGCGGGCGCCCATAGAGCTACCGCGAGCCGTGGTTCTGTCCGGTCCCCCCAGTCCTGTGGGCGCCGCGGATACTGCTCAGCGAGTCGCGTGGAAGGAGGGAGTCGCGCGGCACCGCGTCCGGAAACAGGCTCCGCATGACCGCGTCGGCCACGACGCCGCGGACGATCGAGAAGTTCGGGGTGTTGCGGGTGGGGTGCACGCGGTTGGTGAGCAGCACCACGACCACCTCGCGCGGCGGGTCGATCCAGATGCTGGTGCCGGTGAAGCCGGTGTGGCCGAAGGCGTCCGCGCTCATGATCGTGCCGGCGCTCGAGCGACCCGACGGGGTGTCCCAGCCCAGCGCCCGCGATGAACCCTCGGGTTCGCCCTGCCGGCGCGTCCAGGTGGCGAACTGCGGTGGCGGCTGGAGGGCGCCGGCCACGCGCTCGCCGCGCGCCCCGGCCAGCGCCCACTCGCTGAAGCGCAGCGCGTCGTGCGCCGTGGAGAACAGCCCCGCATGCCCCGACACCCCACCGAGGCGCGACGCGTTCTCGTCATGCACCTCGCCGCGCAGCGTGCGCGCCCGCCAGGGATCGCGCTCGGTCGGCGCGATCGCGTCGCGCCAGCCGCCGGGCGGCAGGAACCGCGTGCGGGTCATCCCCAGCGGCTCGGCGACCTTCTCGCGGAACAGCACATCGAACCGCTTGCCGTAGAGGCGTTCGAGGATCACCGTGAGCGTGATTGCACCGAGATCGGAGTACACCATGCGCTCGCCCGGCACGCGCTCGAGGTCCGAGGTGACCGTGCGAAGGATGGCGCCGTCGCGCACGAAGGTCTCTTCCCAGAGCCGACGGTGGGCCGGGAGTCCGCTGTCGTGCAGCAGCAGGTCGCGCACCGTGACGTCGGCCTTGGCGCCGAGGCCGCGGGCGAACTCGGGAACGTAGCGCACCACGGGGACGTCGAGCTGCAGCTTCCCCTCGTCGACCGCCATCATTGCCAGCGTGGTGAGTGCCACCACCTTGGTGAGCGACGCCATGTCGTACATGGTGGCGCCGTCGGGCACCGACGCGTCGTCGAGCCCCAGCCGACCGGTGCCGTGGATGAACCGCTCGCCGCGGTGTGACACCGCGAGCACCGCACCCGGTGCCGCCCCGGCGGTGATCGCCGAATCGAGCACGGCCACCGCGGGCGCGAGTCGTGCGGCGAGCGGTGCGCTCTCGGGCAGCGGCTGCGGCGCCGGCGGGCCGGAGGAGCAGGCGGCGACCAGGAGCAGCGCGATCCCGACAAGCTGGGCTCGGCCGCGCCGCTTGCGGCGCGGCAGCGTGGCCGCGGAAGCGGATCCGCCTCTCTCCGGTCTCACTCGTTCTCCAGCCGGATCCCCGCGCGGAGCGGAAAGCCCGGCGGAAGCCGGATCGGCGCGGTGCCGGTGATCGGATTCCTCGCCGCCAGCGCCGCCGCCACGGCGCGTTCGCTCATGGTCGTTGCCGACCACGCGATCAGGTACGACGCCGCGCTCGGCACCTGCCCGATCACGTACGGCGACCCGAACGAGACCAGCACCGTGGGCGTGCGGCGCGCGACGCTACCGAGAAACTC
>CALGOK010000148.1 GCA_937961295.1 uncultured Gemmatimonadota bacterium | reverse complement strand
CAGCACCCGCTCCCGCCGCTTCTCGCGCTCGCGGATCTCGGCCAGCAGGTCGTCCACCTGCCCGGCCACCGGGCGAATGTCCACCTCGGGGTCGACCAGCCCGGTGGGCCGGATGATCTGCTCCACCACCGCGCCGGCGGAGAGCGACAGCTCGAGCTCACCGGGGGTGGCGGAGACGGTGATCATCTGCGGCACCAGCGCCATGAACTCCTCGAACTTGAGCGGCCGGTTGTCGAGCGCGCTGGGGAGCCGAAAGCCGTACTCCACCAGCGTCTCCTTGCGGGCACGATCGCCGTTGTACATCCCGTTGATCTGCGGCAGCGAGACGTGGCTCTCGTCGACCACCACCAGGAACTCGGGCGGGAAGTAGTCGATCAGGCACGCCGGCCGCTCGCCCTCGGCGCGACCGGCCAGGTGGCGCGAATAGTTCTCGATCCCCGCGCACGTGCCCACCTCGAGCATCATCTCGGCGTCGAGGTGGGTCCGCGACTCGAGTCGCTGCTCCTCGAGCAGCTTCCCCGCTCGCCGCAGCAGGGTGAGCCGCTCCGCGAGCTCTGCCCGGATCCGCGCCACCGCGCGCTCGATGGTGGCGCGCTCGGTGACGAAGTGCTTGGCGGGATAGATCGCCGTGCGGTCGAGTTGCGCGATCGGGTCGCCGGTGAGCGGATGGAAGCGGGTGATCCGCTCCACCTCGTCGCCCCACAGCTCGATACGCACCCCCTGCTCGTCGTAGGCAGGGTGGATCTCGATGGTGTCGCCGCGGACCCGGAAGGTGCCCGGCTCGAACGACGCGTCGTTGCGGAGGTACTGGATCGCCACCAGGTCCTGCAGGATGCTGTCGCGCCCGCGCCGCTCGCCGCGCGCCACCGACACCATCAGGGCGCGATACGCCGCCGGGTCGCCGAGGCCGTAGATCGCCGACACGGTGGCGACGATCACCACGTCCTCGCGCTCCATCAGCGAGGAGGTGGCGCGCAGCCGGAGCGACTCGATGTCCTGGTTGATCGACGCGTCCTTCTCGATGTACACGTCGGTCTGCGGGACGTACGCCTCGGGCTGGTAGTAGTCGTAGTACGAGACGAAGTACTCCACCGCGTTGGCGGGGAGGAACTGCTTGAGCTCGCCGTAGAGCTGCGCGGCGAGGGTCTTGTTGTGCGACATCACCAGCGTCGGCTTGCCGTGGGCGGCGATCACGTGCGCCAGCGTCATCGTCTTGCCGCTGCCGGTCACGCCCAGGAGGGTCTGGTACTGGTCGCCCCGCGCCAGCCCGGCGCCCAGCTCCGCGATGGCGCGGGGCTGGTCACCAGCTGGCTGGAACGGGGCGCGGACCTCGAAGGCAGGCATCCCCGGAATATAACCGGGTCTTCGGGAAATCTTCGGCAACAGGGCGACAACGCGAAGGGCGAGGGGCGAAGGGCGGACGACAGCGCCCCTCGCCCCTCGCCCCTCGCCCTTCGCGTTGTCGCGTTGCTACCGCCGCGTCACGCTCAGCGACGCCCCGGCATCCTTGAGCGACAGCATGTAACCGTAGTTCGGCTTGGCGGAGCGCCCATCGCCGCGGGGCACCTCGCGCGTCCGCCAGACCACGTCGACCGCCGTGCCGGCCGGGACACCGCGCAGGTCGCCGCGGAGCACCCCCGAGGCCCGCAGCGTCGCGTCCCAGCGCACCACGTGATCCCACGCCTCGTACTGGACCAGGTCGGGCATCCCGACGAACCCCGCCGGCAGGTACGCCTCGTAGTCGAAGTCCATCGAAGCCACCACCGGTGGAATGGTGCCGTACTCGTCGAACGTCGCGCCGAGGACGATGTTGAACGCGTCGTCGTAGAAGGCGAGGAAGGTGTTCTCGACCCGGAGCTTGACCCGCAGGTGGCGACGGCCGTCCGGCATCAGGTCGTCCTGCACGATGCCGGTCGCGGCGTATGGCGGCACCACCGGCCAGCCCGGCTGGCGGTTCAGCGCGTACCAGCGGGCGTTGACCCCGCCCGGGTCGCCGGTGCCGATCGGCGCGGTGCCGTCCCAGAACGCATTGATCCAGCCGATCCCCAGGGCGTCGAGGTAGTCACAGTCGCCCGGGATGGTGCGGTCGCACCAGGTCCCCTGGGCGGCGACGAACGGGGCCACGTTGGCGTGGTTGGCGCTGCGACCCAGCGACGGCACGCCGACGGTGGGCAGGGTGGTCTCCGCGCCGCAGGCAGCCAGGGCGAGGATCGAAACGACGGACAGGGTGCGACGAGACATGCGAGGCTCCTGGTGAGGGGACGCCCCGATGGTGCCGGACACCAGTCAAGTGGAGGTCAAGTGGGAGGGTGGAGGATGGAGGGTGGAGGATGGAGGGAAGGCTCGCTCCAGCCTCCATCCTCCATCCTCCACCCTCCATCATCGCACCCCCAGCCCTGCGAGCAGCTTCCGATGCCGGTCCGACACCGGCATCGTCGACAGCCGGGAGATCCGCACCAGGCCGAAGTCGGCCAGCCCCTTCTCCGCCTTGATCGCCGCGAGCGGGATCGGCGGATCGATGGCGCGCACCGGGGCGACATCCACCACGGCAAGCTTGGGATCGTCGCGCTTCGGGTCCTGGTAGGCACCCTTGGTGATCTTCGCGATCCCGACGATCGCCTTGTCCTTGCCGGAGTGGTAGATGATCGCCTCGTCGCCCCGGCGCATCTGTCGGATGGCGATGAGCGCGGCGGCGTTGGTGATCCCGTCCCACGTGGTGCGCCCCTCGCGCACGAGGTCGGACCAGGAGTAGGTGGAGGGCTCGGTCTTCAGGAGGAAGCTTGGCATGCGGAACAATACGCAGGCGCGCCCTTCGGGGCGCGCGATACCGGCACCGCGCGCCGCAGGCGGCGCGCCTGCTAGCTTTCCGGCGCCTCCCGCCGCTCCACGCTGCTGACGCCCTTCACGCGCCGGATCGCCTTGAGCACCTTGGCCAGGTGCGGGAGGTTGTCCACCTCCACGAACACCGTGCCGAACGCGGTGCCGTCCTTGGTGTGCAGATCGGCGCCCTTGATGTTGGTGCCGCTGCCGCTGATCGCCGACATGATGTCGGCGTAGAGCCCGCGCCGGTCGTCGCCGGTCACCGCAAGGCGCACCGCGTAGGTCTCGCCGCTCTGCTCCTGCCAGTCGATCTCGACCCGGCGGTCCTGGTCGGTGAGGGTGAGCAGGTTGGGGCAGTCGGCGCGGTGGATCGAGATGCCACGGCCCTGCGTCACGTAGCCGACCACCGGGTCGCCAGGCACCGGCTGGCAGCACTGGGCGTAGCGCACCATCAGCCCGTCGACGCCCTGGATCCGGATCCCGCGCCCCAGCCGGAAGCGGTCGATCACCCGGCCGAACATCGTCGGCGGCTTCTCCGCCAGCGCCTCGTTGGGGAGCTCGGGGAAGAGCGCCTTCATCACCTGGGCGAGCGCCAGGTCGCCGCGACCGAGCGACACCTGCAGCGCCTGGGCGTCGATCAGGTTGAGCTGGCGCGCCGCGGCATCGAGCCGGTCGTCGTCGGGCGCCTCCAGTCGCCGCCGCTTGAGCTCGCGCGCCAGGATCTCGCGCCCCAGCTGGGCGGAGACCGTCTCCTCCTCCTGGCGGATCCACTGCTTGATCTTGCTGCGCGCCCGGCCGGTGCGGACGTGTGCCAGCCAGTCGCGCGACGGCCTGGCGTGCTGCGAGGTGAGGATCTCGACCGTGTCGCCGTTCTTGAGTTCGCGGTGGAGCGGCGCGATCCGGCCGTTGACCCGCGCGCCGGTGGTGCGGAGCCCCACGTCGGTGTGCACGTGGAACGCGAAGTCGATCGCGGTGGCGCCCTTGGGGAGCTGCTTGACGTCGCCCTGCGGCGTGAAGACGAAGATCTCGTCGTGGTAGAGGTCGACCTTGAGGAACTCGAGGAACTCCTCCGGCGAGGCGCTCTCCTGCTGCAGCTCCAGCAGCTGGCGGAACCACCCCAGCTGGCGACCGATCTCGTCCTCGCCCTCCGGCTCGGTCGAGGTCTTGTAGAGCCAGTGCGCCGCGATGCCGTACTCGGCCGTGCGGTGCATCTCGCGGGTGCGGATCTGGATCTCGAACAGCTGCCCGCCGGGCCCGAAGATGGTGGTGTGCAGCGACTGGTAACCGTTGCTCTTGGGGGAGGCGATGTAGTCCTTGATCCGCTCCTGCAGCGGCGTCCACACGTGGTGGATGATGCCGAGGACGTGGTAGCACTCGGGCACCGAGCCCACGATCACGCGCATCGCCATGAGGTCGTAGATCTCCTCGAACGGCTTGTCGCGCTTCTTCATCTTCTGGTAGATCGACCAGAGGTGCTTGGGACGCCCGCTCACCTCGAAGTCGCCCACCCCGCCCCGCTTGAGCTCCTCGTCGAGCGGCCCGCGCAGCCGCTCGATCGCTTCCTGCCGCTCGGCGCGCCGCGAGGCCACCTGCTGCGCCAGCGTGGCGTAGTCCTCCGCCTCGAGGAACTTGAACGCCAGGTCCTCCAGCTCGGCCTTGACGTTGGCCATGCCGAAGCGATGGGCCAGCGGCGCGTAGATCTCGCGGGTCTCGGTGGCGATCCGCTTGCGGCGCTCCTCGGGGAGGTGCTCGAGGGTGCGCATGTTGTGCAGCCGGTCGGCGAGCTTGATGATGATGACCCGGGCGTCCTTGGCCACCGACAGCAGCAGCTTGCGGTAGTTCTCCGACTGCTCCTCGGCGCTGCTGCGGAAGGTGAGGTGCGAGATCTTGGTGAGCCCGTCGACCAGCGCCCCCACCTCCGCGCCGAAGTCGCGGGTGATCTCCTCGGTCGACACGTCGGAGTCCTCGACCACGTCGTGCAGCAGCGCGGCCACGATCGAGGTGGTGTCCACCAGCAGCCCGGCCAGGATGCTGGCCACCGCGATCGAGTGCTCGACGAAGTCCTCGCCGCTCATCCGCTTCTGGCCGCGATGCGCCGTCGCCGCGTGCCGGAGCGCGCGGTCGATCAGGGCGATGTCGAGCCGGTCGGCGTGCTTCTCCAGGGTGGCGAAGAACGTCGGCGACAGCTCGGTCAGGGCAGCGGGCGCGGCAGGGGTCACAGGAGTCCGGCGGTGGCGAAGCTCACGTGGCGGTCACCCGCCACGATCACGTGGTCGTAGACCGGAAGGTCGAGCAGCTGTCCGGCCGCCACCAGCTGCCGGGTCACCGCGCGATCCTCCGCCGAGGGGGTGGGATCCCCGCTCGGATGATTGTGCACCAGGATGATCCCGGCGGCGGCCTCCGCGATCGCGGCGCGGAACACCTCCCGGGGGTGCACCAGCGAGGCGTCGAGCAGCCCTCGCGTCACCAGCACGTCGCGCAGCACCCGCGAGCGGGTGTCGAGCGCCAGCAGGTGGAACTCCTCGACCGCCAGGTCGCGGAGCACCGGCCCCATCACCCGCAACACGTCGGCGGGGGCGGTGATCCGCGGCAGCGGCGGCCGGGCCTCGCGGTCCAGCCGGAGCGCCAGCTCGAACGCCGCCAGCAACCGGGCGCCCTTGGCCGGTCCCACCCCCGGGCTCCGGAGCAGCTCGGCCGGCGGCCGGGAGGCGAGACGACGAAGCGTCCCCCCGGCCGGCTCGAGGAGCCGCCGGGCCACCGTCAGGGCGTCGGCCGAGCCGCTCCCCGTTCCTAGCAGGATCGCCAATAGCTCCGGTGCCGTCAACGCACCGGCACCGAGTCGCCAGAGCCGCTCGCGGGGGCGGTCGAGGTCGGAAGCCATCGGGGACGGTGGTCGCGACGGCCCGCGGAGAGGATCCCGATGGAACGCAGGGGGGAACGGCAGGGCGCATCAGCCGCGGCCGTCAGGCCGCGGGAATGCCGGCACTGTCGAACGGCCATCAGGCGGCGGGGATGACGCGCTGTCGGCGGGGCCAGATCCCCGCGGCCTGACGGCCGCGGCTGGGTTGCGTCCCACGGCAAGGCCCCCGGCACCGTCTCCGGCACCGGGGGCCCGCCTTGCTACCTAACGACCAACGACTAACGACCAACGACTCACGCCTAGTTGAACATGTACCGCAGGCTGAGCTGGAACCGGTACGTGTCGTTGATCCCGGCGTTCTTGATGAACGTCTCGGGGGTGAGCAGCGTCCCGCCGATGTTGCGCAGGCGGTAGCGCAGCGCCCCGTTGCCGTCGGCGCTGGGGTTGGTGAGCGGCTGCTCGGAATTGAACCGCGAGCTCACGCCCCACTCCTGGTTGAGCAGGTTGGTGAAGTTGAGCACGTCGATCCGGACCTGCAGCTTGTTGACCTTGCCCCCGACCATGCTGGCGAGGTCCTGGGTCACCGACAGGTCGGCGCGCCAGAGCATCGGCATCACCACCGCGTTGCGCTCGGCGTACTGGCCGCGGCGCGACGACAGGTACTCGTCCTGCGCGATGAACGCCTCCCACGCCGCCTGCTGCTGCTCGACGGTGTAGGTGTTCCCGCCCGACGTGTACTGCTGGAAGTTCATCTCCGACACGTCGGTCGGGACGTACAGCAGGTCGTTGTTGCTGCCGCCGTCGCCGTTGGCGTCGCCCGAGAAGCGGTACGAGCCGCGACCCTGGGTGAAGCCGTCGACGAACAGCGAGATGCCGGTGGTGCCGAACCCGAAGAAGTCGCGCTTGTACGACAGCGCCGTGAAGAACCGGTGCCCCGGCGAGTTGGCCGACAGCGAGTTCTCGGGATTGTTCGGGTCGTTCACGATCGGGTTGTTGAACCAGCTGCCCGAGGCGATCGAGCCGGGGTCGACGGTGTTCTTCGACTCGCCGTAGTTGTAGCCGACCTTGGCGAAGAACCCGCCGCTGAACGCCTTCTCCAGCGACGCGGCGAAGTTCCACATCGTGCCGACGTTCTGGTTCTTGAGCACGATCGCGTTCGGGATGTTGCTGTGGATGCGGTTGCTGGTGTAGCGCATCCGGTTGTCCGCCCCGGTGTACTGCGCCTGCGCCGCGGGGAGGTTGGCGTTGATGTAGTAGATGCCGTTGACATCCTTGCCGTACAGGAACTCGGCCGTGCCCACGAACCCGTTCCCGAGCTGCTGGTCGACGGCGATGTTGCTGCGCCAGACCTGCGGGAACTTGAAGTCGGGGTTGGTGAGCGCCAGCTCGTAGCTCGCCGCCGGGTTACCGGTGGGCGCCGGCTTGTAAGTGTCGGGATCCGGCGAGAACGGCCGGGCCGTGGTGTTGTCCAGCTGCTCGAACCCGGTCAGCAACCCGTTGGTGCCGACCTGGTTGGAGATCCAGACGTAGGCCGGGCGGCCGGTGAAGATGCCGGTGCCGCCGCGGACCTGGGTCTTCCGCTCGCCCTTGACGTTCCAGTTGAAGCCGAGCCGCGGCGAGAAGAGCATGTTCGCGTCGGGCAGCTTCTCGGTGCGGTACTGCACCGGGTCGCCGTTCTCGTCGCGGAACGTCAGGCCGTTGGCCTGGGTGTTCTCGAACCCGGTCTCGCCGAATGACGGGACGTCAACCCGGAAGCCGAGGGTCAGCTCGACGTTGTCGCTCACCCGCCACTGGTTCTGGGCGTAGGCGCCGAGGTAGGTCACCTCGAGCGGCTGGACCGGCTTGTCGAGGCCCGGGATGTTGCTGTAGCGGACCTGGAACCGGCGCAGGTTGACCGTCTGGCCGTCGCGCGCGTCGGCATAGAAGTCGTTGAGCGAGTTGTACACGTACACGCTCTGCGACCCCGGGAAGAAGACGTTCTCCGACTCGTACTTCTCGCCGGTCACGCCGAACGTCCAGTCCATCGTGTTGCCGTAGATCGTGAAGTTGTCCTGCAGCTGCCACGAGTTGTAGCGGAGCTCGTTGTTCGGCGTGAACGGCTCGTAGCCGAACGAGATGTAGTTGGTGCTGCCGTCGAGGATGTCCACCAGCGGGAAGAACGCCCCGCCCCGCGTGTCGCGGCTCTCGTCGCTCTCGTTGTAGCCCACGATGAGCTGGTTCGACTTGTTGCTGCCGATCTGGGAGTTGAGCTCGCCCACGATCGACCGGATGTTCTCGAGGATCTGGTAGTTGGTGTTCTGGTACGTCAGCGAGTTCTGGTTGGTGCGCCGGTTGCCCACCGTGCCCAGCGACGACGAGTTGGACGCCAGCACGTCGGTCTTCGAGTCGAGGTGGGTGTAGCGCAGCGAGAACTTGTTGCGATCGCTCACGTTCCAGTCGAGCCGGCCGAGGAACCGCTTCGACGGCGTCTCGTGGTCATAGCCCTCGTAGGGACCGGTGGCGTAGCCGAACTCGCTCTGCAGGAAGCTCGACAGCGCGTCGAGGTCGCTCCGCAGCACCCGGGTCTTGGTGCCGGTGATCGCCTCGCCGCCCTCGTTGGCGGTCCAGAGGGTGCCCGGCTCGGTGAACTTGTCGTCCTCGTAGTTGGCGAAGAAGAACAGCTTGTCCTTGATGATCGGGCCGGACAGCCGCACGCCGAGGTTCGAGAAGTCGAAGGTGCCCGGGTCGAAGTCGGCGCCGTTGATCCGCTTGCCGACGAACGACTCGTTGCGCACCTGGTAGTAGAGCGAGCCCGAGAACTCGTTGGTGCCCGACTTGGTCACCGTGTTGACGCCGGCGCCGACGAACTGGCCCTGGCGGACGTCATACGGCGCCATCTCGACCTGGATCTGCTCGATCGCGTCGAGCGGGATCGGCGAGACGCCCGTCCGGTCGCCGGGCGTGCCCGCGAGGCCGAACGAGTTGTTGAAGTACGAGCCGTCGACTGTGATGTTGTTGAGCCGGTCGTCCTGGCCCAGGAACCGGCCGCCGCGCGCCTGCGGGGTGAGCCGGGTGAGGTCGGTGATCCGCCGCGAGATCGTCGGCAGCGCCTCGAGCACTTCCTGGGTGACCGTGGTCGCCGCGCCGGTCCGGGTCGACGAGAACTGGCCGGCCTGCGCCGACACCTGCAGCTCGCCGAGTTCCACCACCGCCTGCGACATCCCGAAGTTCACGTCGGTCGCGGTGCCCAGCGTGAGGAACACGTTGTCCTGCGTCGCCGGCTGGAAGCCGATCGCGGTGGCGCGCACCAGGTAGGGACCGCCCACGCGCATGCCCGGGATCGTGAACGACCCGTCGGCACGCGTACTCGACCGGTAGGTCGTGTTCGACGGCTGGTGGATGGCGGTGACCTGCGCGCCCTCCACGGGCGCTCCCTGCGGCCCGACCACGCGGCCGCGGACCTGCGAGGTGGTCACGCCTTGCGCGGACACCGATGCGGCCCCGACGACCAGTGCTGCGACGAACAGTGCGGAGCCGGGCCGCAACCGCCTCAGCACGAACCGCCCCGC
>CALGOK010000147.1 GCA_937961295.1 uncultured Gemmatimonadota bacterium | reverse complement strand
AGGCGCCCATGGAGATCGCCCACTTGGGCTGGGGCATCTGGTCCCAGATCCGGCGGATCACCGGCGCCAGCTTGAACGGCAGCCGGCCGGCGCAGATCAGGACGTCGGCCTGGCGGGGCGAGAAGCTCATCCGCTCCATGCCGAAGCGGGCCAGGTCGAACCGCGACGCGGCGGTGGCCATGAACTCGATGGCGCAGCACGCGGTGCCGAACGGCATCGGCCACAGCGAGTTCGCGCGGGCCCAGTTGGTGAGGAAGTCGAGCCGGGTGGTCACCCAGTTGGGCGACATCGTCTCTCCCGCCCCGCAGTGCTTGCCCGGGCACGCCGGCGGCGTCAATCCCAGTGCATCGCCTCCCGCTTCCAGAGGTACACGTAGCCGACGGCGAGGATGACCACGAACGTGAGCATCTCCAGGAGCAGCACCCCGCCGAAGTCGCGCATCTGCTGGAAGGCGACCGCCCACGGGATCATGAACACCGTCTCGATGTCGAAGACGATGAACAGCATGGCCACGAGGTAGAACTTGACCGAGAACCGCTCGCGCGCCTCGCCGAGGGCCGGCATCCCGGACTCGTACGGCGCGGCCTTCACCGGCGTCGGGCGGTAGGTCTGCAGCACGTGCGACACGCCGAGGATCAGGACGGCGTTCGCCACGACGAAGACGAGCAGGAGCAGCACCGGAATGTAGGGCTGAAGCACGGGCCACCCCCGCTCGTGAAAAATTTCACTAACGGCCGAAACCTACCGCGCCACCGGGGCGATTTCAACTCGCAGCCGACCCCGCCTAAGCCACCGCCGCGGCGGCACTTGCACCCCCCGGTCGCCGCCTCCGGGCGCCCCGGCGTCGCCCGGTTAGATTCCGCGCGCCGGATCGCTCCCCCTCATCACGCGAGGCAGCCGCATGTCGATCAAGTCGGACCGCTGGATCCGCCGGATGGCGACCGAGCACGGGATGATCGAACCGTTCGTCGACGACCAGGTCCGGGCCGGGACCATCTCCTACGGCGTGTCCAGCTATGGCTACGACATGCGGGTCGCCGACGAGTTCCGGATCTTCACCAACGCCCTCTCGGCGGTGGTCGACCCCAAGCACTTCGACGACAAGAGCTTCGTGGAGTACCGCGGCGACGTCTGCATCGTGCCGCCCAACTCGTTCGCCCTGGCGCGGTCGGTGGAGTACTTCCGGATCCCGCGCAACGTCCTCACCATCTGCGTGGGCAAGTCGACCTACGCCCGCTGCGGCATCATCACCAACGTCACCCCGTTCGAGCCGGAGTGGGAGGGCCACGTGACGCTGGAGATCAGCAACACCACCCCGCTCCCCGCGCGGATCTACGCCAACGAGGGGATCTGCCAGGTGCTGTTCTTCGAGGCCGACGAGGACGATGTCTGCGCGACGAGCTATCGCGACAAGAAGGGGAAGTACCAGGCGCAGACCGGGGTGACGCTGCCGCGGCTGTAGGCGACGACGCGAAGGGCGAGGGGCGAGGGGCAGGTGCCTGGCGGCATCGCCGCTCGCCCCTCGCCCTTCGCGTGTCGCCGCTATTGGAACTGCAGGTTCCGCTCGAAGTCGGCCGGCGAGGTCGCGGCGGCCTTGGCCACCTCCAGCGTGACCGCCCCCCGCTGGAAGAGCTCCATGAGGTGCTGGTCGAACGTCTGCATGCCGTACTGCACGCGGCCCTGGGAGACGTGGTCGCGAATCTCCCCGGTCATGTCCGGGTCGGCGATGCACTCGGCGATGGTGGCCGTGTTGCGCATCACCTCCACCGCGACCACCCGGCCCTTCCCGTCCGCCCGGGGCAGCAGCCGCTGGGAGATGACCGCCTTCAGCGACTCGGCGAGGCGGAGGCGCGTCGAGGCCTGCTCGCTCGCGTCGAAGACCGACACCAGGCGCGCGATGGTCCGCTGCGCGTCGGTGGTGTGCACCGTGCTGAACACCAGGTGCCCCGTCTCGGCGGCCTTGAGCGCGATGTCGATCGTGGCCCGGTCGCGCATCTCGCCCACGAGGATGATGTCGGGATCCTGCCGCAGCGCGGCGCGGAGCGCGGCCTCGAACGACTCGGTGTCCCCGCCGATTTCCCGCTGCATCACGTTCGACTTGGCGTCGCGATGCAGGAATTCGATCGGATCCTCGATGGTGATGATCTTCCCGGCCTTGCGCTGGTTGACGTAGCCGACCATGGCCGCCAGGGTGGACGACTTGCCCGACCCGGTGGTGCCGGTGAGCAGCACCAGCCCCCGCTCCTCCATCGCGATCTGCTCGAGCACCGGGGGCAGCCCGAGGTCCTCGAACGTCGGGATCTGGTCCGCGATGCTCCTGAGCACCGCCGAGATCGATCCGCGCTGGCTGGCGAGGTTGACCCGGAATCGTCCGACCCCGGGGAGGGAGTAGGAGCAGTCGACGTCCTTGAGCCCCGCGAGCGCCGCGGCGAGCGTGTCGTCGGTCGCCTTGCGCGCCTTGAGCAGGATCATTCCCGCGATCTCGGAGGTGTCCGCCGGGGTGAGCGGCGGCACGCCGGCCACCGGCACCATCGCCCCGCTCACCCGCATCCGGTAGGGTCCCCCGGCGGAGATGTGGACGTCCGAGGCCCCGACCTCGAGGGCCTTGCGGAGCAGGGCGTTGAAGGTGTCCACGGCGCTCATCGAAGGGGGCTCCCTCGCCTCGGATCCTGACGGGACACCCCGCAGGATGCGGTGGCGTCCGCCGGGACCGTCGTCCTCGAAGTGTCGAGAATCTGGTCAATGGCGCGCCGGATGCCGCATCCCGTCGCGACCGGGTCCTACCGGTTCGCAACGGCCGTGCCGAGCCCTCACCCCGCCTGAAGTCGCCGCGACGCGGCCGCGGCGTGCCACGAGCCGAGTTCGCCCTCCATGGTGCGGGTCATTTCCGCGACGAGGTCGCCCACCCCGGCAAGGTCGACCGGATCAAGCCGACGCAGTTGGGCCTCGAGTTGCGCCAGGCGCCCCTCGATCGCGGCGCTCCGCAGCGCGATGCCCTCGAGATCGGCGGTGCCGAGGAAACCGTGGATGGCGGCGGCCATCGCGGGGAGCGCCGTGACGACCGCGGCGAGGATCACCCAGACTCGCTGCTCGACCACGCGGACGCGTGACGTATCCACGCCACCCAGCAACTCGAGCAGCTGGCCGACCAGGTCGGTGTGCTGGAGCAGTGAGAGCACCAGCGCGAGGAGGACCAGCCCCTCGGCCAGCCGCTCGACGGGGCCGGTGAGGTCACCGAGGGTGCGGCGGCGGCACGCGTGGAACTCGCGCTGGGCGACTGCTTCGAGGCGCAGCGCGAGGCGGCGTGCAGCGGCGGGATGGGGTCCGCCGAGTCGCCCAGGGGCCAGGCGCGCAGCGCGCGCGATGGAGCGCAACAACCACGCGACCCAGCCCCGTCGGGGATCATCAGGCACCGCCACGTCCGGCACCCGGATGAGCGGCGTCGTGCGTGCCAGGGGCCACAGCACGCCCAGGTGCCGCAAGCGCTCGGCGAGCGAGCGGTAGTCGAGCCAGCGCTCGTGCAGCTCGCTGCGCCGACCCGAGCGAACCATCCACAGCATCGTCACGAGCAGCAGCGGTTCGGCGGCTGCCAGCACCACCGCGACGGCATTCCAGGGCACGATCGGGTCGAGGTGGAGGAGTCCCCCGACCAGCACCGCGGCAACCGCGAGCAGGTACACCGCCGTGAACGTGCTGCGGAATCGCGCGGCATACCATCGGGCGAGGTCGTCGGCCCACCCGGCGTGAGGCCCGAAGTGGTCCGCCGCGAGATCGACCAGCCGGCGATCGATCTCGGGCCAGGACGCCCGCCAGCTCGCCACGCGACTTGTTCCGGGATCAGCAGGGATGGCGGCCGGCCTTGCCGGGCGCAGCCGCCGCACCAGCGCACGGCCATGGCCACCGATCAGTCCAAGGACCCGGTCGAACAGGCGCGGCGGCACCCCGCGACCGCCGCGCTCGGCAAACCATCGGAGCGCCGGCGCGATGTCATGCGGCGGCGCCAGCAACCGGTCCACGCACGCAGCCAGCGGTTCAAGTGCCGCCGCACGTCCGTGATCCGGTGCGGCAAGGTCCTCGAGCCAGGCGGTACCCCGCGGCGTCGGGTCGATCCGGACGATCGGCAGGTCGTCGCGGCGAGCCTGCCGCACCAGGTTGGCCGTGCCGCCGGGTCCGGCGGCGGGCGCGCCATCCCACACCGCGATGAGCAGGTCCGCCATCTCGACCATTGCCCGCGCCAGCGGTTCGTAGGCGTCGAATCGGCCAGGCACCCCGTCGAGTACCGTGACCTGCTCGGCCTGCAACAGCAGCTCCCTGAACCGATCGCGCGAGTCTCGCTCACGGGCGTCCGGTGGCAGGAAATCGCGCTGGTACTCTTCCTCGGCGAACGGCAGCACGGCGTGCAGTTGCCAGGCGGGATCGCCCTGCGCGAGCTCCGCACCGAGCCGGTCGGCCCCCTCGGCCAGCGCCGACAGCACCGTCAGCCTCGGCGGATCGGGATGATAGAGCTCCCTCCAGGTATCGCGATGCCCGGTCACCCGTCGGGCGACGGTCGCCAGGACCGCCTCGATCGCCCGGCCAACGGCGTCGTCGGCCTCCGGTGGGAGCTTGTCGCGCCGGTGACCCACGATGGCCACCCGGAACGCGACACGGGGCCTGGGGGGATGGCGGAGGGAGCTCACGACCCGATATGCCTCCCGCACCCCGGCAGCGCAAGAGCGGTTGCGGCCCCCGCCCGCGGTGATATCCTAGTCGCTGCCCTCCCGCGAGACGCTGATGGCGCACGACGTCTTCATCTCCTACTCCAGCAGCGACCAGCCGGCCGCCCTCGCCGTGCTGCACGGACTGGAGTCTGCCGGGATCCGGTGCTGGATGGCACCGAGGGACATCCCTCCGGGGGCGATCTGGGCGCAGGCGATCATGGAGGGGATCTCCGGTAGCCGCGCGCTGGTGGTGGTGTTCAGCGCGCACGCCAACCGCTCATCGCACGTGCTGACGGAGGTCGACGCCGCGGTGCGCAAGGGCGCCGTGATCGTGCCGTTCCGGATCGAGGACGTGATGCCCGACGGCGCGCTCGAGTACCACCTCCGTGCCCGCCACTGGCTCGATGCGCTGACGCCCGACCTCAAGGACCATGTCGCCCGACTTGCCGAGCAACTCCGGGCCCTGCTGGCCAGCGGTCGACCGGCCGAGCCGGCGACCAATCCGCCGCGCCCGATGCCGGACGGCCTGCCTCGCCGACGGGGGCGATGGACGCTCAGGCGCGCCCTCCCGCTGCTGGGGGGCACCACGCTCGCCCTCGCCCTGGGCGTCTGGTGGCTTGGTCGCCCGGAGCCCGCCGTGCGGAACACGTTCACGGTGCGCGAGGTTTCGGCCGGCGGGAGCAACGAGACGACCTTCCGCGTTCGCGCCGAGGCGCTTCGGTTCTTCGAGGGCCCAAGCGCCAATGCGACGGTGATCCAGCGGCAGTACCGGGATGTGTTCGCCACGGACGTGACGCGCTACATCAAGGTGGAATTGGAACTCGGCTTCGACCCGCCCGGTCGCGTGGTGCAGTTCCCGTTCGCGTGCGTGCTGGAGCGTGGCGAGGAACAGGTCGTCGCCACGCTTGCGCTCACCGCCACGGTCCAGCCGACCTGGAGCCAGTCGTATCACGCCGCCGGGTGGGGCCGGGCCTCAGGCGGGAGCTGGGAGCCGGGCCGCTACCGCGTGGAGTGCCGCTACGGCAAGGAGCTGGTGGCGCGCGACTGGTTCACGGTCGTTGCCGGCGGGCACCAGCCCCCGGCCGATGCCCCTATCGCGCGCGCCACCCCGCTCACCGGACTCCGCGCGGTGGTCAAGGCGATCCGCCTGTTCGAGTCGGGCTTCGACCTGCCGGACCGCGGCGAGCGGCTCTACGCCACCACGTTTCCGGGAGCCGGGAGCCGCTACATCCACGTCGAGAGCAAACTCGGCTACAGCGCGCCGCCGCCCCCGAAAAGTGCGCAGCCCACCTGCCGCCACCTTCGACACCGGCCAGAGGAAGTCGGCCGGGTGACGCTCACGTTCGACATCGCCGCCGGCGAGACCGGACGGTACAGCGCGCGCGGCTGGGGCAACCGTCAGGCGGGCACGTGGTCGCCCGGCGAGTACCTCGTCGCGTGTGACGACGGAGAGATCACCCTCGCGCAGGCTGGCTTCACCATCACCTGAACCGTTGCGCGGTCACTACTTCCGCTTCTTCTTCCCCGCGGCCTTCTTGCGGGCCACCGCGACGCCGGTGGCGACCAGCGCCGCCGCGCCCACCGTGGCCGCCGCGATCCGGGCCTTCTTGATCCGCTTCTTCTCGGCACCGGTGACCTTGTCGGCCAGCAACTTGGCCTTGTTGACCGCCGTCTTCTCCGCCTTGCCGACGGCCTTCCTGGTGCGCTTCGCGGCCGTGGCGAGCTTCGACTTGCCGGCCGTGCCGGCCAGCTTGCTGGCGCGCTTGGCGCCCTTCGCCACGGCCTTGCCGATCGTCTTGCGCGTGCTGGCCATGCCTTGCTCCTTGCCCTGATGGTGAAGGTGTTCCGGGGCGTGCCCGGGGGTGCTCAATGCGCCGGGAATCGGTGCGATCCCTTGACCCGCCAGCCACCGGTGCCGTCGGGGACGAGCCAGGTCGCCACCAGGCGGCGACACCCGGGACCGCAATCCCAGGCCATCCCGACGAGCGCCGTGGTCGCCGCATCGTCGTAGGCCACCGGCGTCAGGTGGACGACCCCGCGCGGTGCCGCCACCCGGCGGCGCAACGACCGCCAGTGCCCGGCCTCGAGCAGCGCTGCGCTCGAATCGTCGAGCACCCTGAAAGCCGGGGGCAGCGCGAGCTCCGTCGCCGGTCGCGGGGTGATGCTCAGGGCATCCATGCGCTCCGGGAGCCCCGGGGGAATGTCATCGTACTGGTGCAGGCGCTCGTTGACCTGCCCGCCGCGCAGCACCACGCTCTCGGGCAGGTGGAGCCGCACCACGGTCGGTCCGACCGCGATGGTCTCCGGCGTCTTCCCTTCAAAAAGTGCTGCCACCGCCGCGCGGTAGACAAGTGGATCCTGCACACGGGCCTGGCCCGTGGTGATCACCGGTGTTGCGCAAGCCAGCGCTGCAATCAAGAGGCAACGACGCATCGCCACCCTCCCTGTCAGGTTCGTTCCGGTCACCGGGCGACGGAAGCGTCGCCCCCGGGACATACCCCTCAGGGCGAAGGAAGCGCCGCCGTTGCCCGGGTCACGACCCCGGCCGCCTCGCGGAGCCGTGCTGCCAGTTCGCGGGTTGCCTCAGTCGCCGCCCGCGGGTCGCCGTCACGCAGCGCCTCGACGATCGCCGGGAACTGGACGTTGGCATAGCCGTTGTCGCGATCCGACGCGAAGACGAGGTTGCGCAGGAACGGCCGCCCGGGCAGTCCCGCGGCGCGCAGCAGGCGGCGTTCCACCTGGCGCAGCGCGGCATTCGCCGCGGCGAATCGCTCCAGCGCATGTCCGGCCGCCAGGGCCCGGCCCCGCGTCGCCTCGAACGTGCGTCCCGCCGTGGCCAGTTCACCCGCCGCACGCGCGAGATCGTCGAGCTCAGGAGCGATCTCCCCCGCCCCCGGCTCACGACGCGTGCGCTCGACCAGGGTGGCGAGGTAGTTCCCCAACTCGGCCGGCTCGAACGGAACCACCTGGGCGTTGGCGAGCCGGGCCATCAGGACCGCCACCATCTGTGCGGCGGCGGCATGAGAGAGATACCCCGGATCGGCGAATCGTTCCACGAACGTCCAGGTGTCGTACCCCGAGTGGTACGCGCCCCCGGGCCCGCCGAAGCCGAAATTGATCGCCGGGATGCCGAGGTGGTTGTAGAACCCCATGAAGTCCGAACCGCCGCCGAGGTCGCCGAGCGGTGGCGCGGGACGGGCGGTCGTGGTGGTGCGGCGGCTCCAGTCGCGGTACACCGACACCGTGTCGCCCGGTTGGCGCACGGTCGCGGCAACATCGCGAACCAGGTCGTGCAGCGAGGCGGTTCCCGCCGCGCTGAACATCCTGCCGCTGGCCACGACGTCCTGGTTGATGTATGCCACCACCGAGGCCGACAGCGTGTCCGCCAGCTGCTCGACCCACTCCGACGAGCCGCTCGATCCGCACTCCTGCGCATCCCACGGCGGCCAGAAGACGCCCAGTACGGGGCGGGGGC
>CALGOK010000146.1 GCA_937961295.1 uncultured Gemmatimonadota bacterium | reverse complement strand
CGTAGTTGTCGAGCAGCAGCAGCATCGCGCCAATATAGCCGCGGACCCGGCGGTCCTCGGCGCCGGATGCGCTCCGACATTCACCCGCGCGGGTGGTAGGTCCGGTGCACGTTGCGGAGATAGTCCCGGTCGACATGCGTGTAGATCTGGGTGGTGGAGAGGTCGGCATGGCCGAGCATCTCCTGCACCGCCCGGAGGTCGGCGCCACCCTCGAGGAGGTGGGTCGCGAACGAATGCCGCAGGGTGTGGGGTGTGACCCGGCGGGTGATCCCCGCATCGCGGGCCCGGCGCTTGACGATCCCCCACGCCCCCACGCGCGAGAGCGGCGCGCCACGCGCATTGAGGAGCACCTTCTGGCGCGACTCACCGCGATCGAGCTCCGGCCGCAGGGTGTGCAGGTACGTCGACACGGCACCCACCACGGTGCGCCCGATGGGAACCAGCCGTTCCTTGCGGCCCTTTCCGAATGCGCGCACCAGACCCTCGCCGAGAAACAGATCGGCCAGGCCGAGGTCGCAGAGCTCCGAGACGCGCAACCCGGCACCGTAGGCGAGCTCGAGCAGGGCGCGGTCGCGCCACGCCAGCCGATCGTCGAGTCCCGGCGCCTCGAGCAGGCGCTCCACCTCCGCGACGCTCAGCGTCTCGGGCAGCGAACGCCACCGGGCCGGCGACTCCAGCCGGTCGCTCGGGTCGCGATCGACCAGTCCCTCGGCGGCAAGGAACGCGAACCAGGTGCGGATGGCCGAAAGCGACCGGCGAATCGTCGAGCCGGCCATGCCCAGATCCTTGAGCAGGAACACGAAATCGCGCAGGGTGACGGTGTCGAGCCCGCGCGGCGAGTCGATTCCCCGCGAGGTGGCGAAGTCCACCAGTCGCAGCAGGTCGCGCGTGTATCCCTCGATGGTGTTCGGGGAATGGCCCGCCTCGAGCGAGAGGTGGTCGCGGAAGGCCGGCAGGTGGAACCGGGCGGCCCGCTCCGCGGCATCGGGCGGCGTGGTCACGATTCGTCCCGCTCGCGGCGGCGCTGCCGCCTGACCCGCACCACGATCCAACCGATCAGTGCCGCGAGGAGGAGCAGCGCGATGATGCCGAGGGTGCGGTTGATCCCCGAGACCAGCTCGAGGATCCGCGAGAACTGCTGCCCGAACGCGCTGGCCAGGAACACCAGCCCGCCGTACCACACGGCCGATGCGAGGGCCATCGGGATCCCGGCGCGGACCGGCCCCAGGTGGATCAGGCCGGCAAACGGCGCCACCACGGCGCGGAACCCCGGCAGCAACCGGCCGAGGAACAGTCCGGTCAGCCCGAAGCGCTGGTACTCCCGGCGCACGAACGCCATCCCGTCGGCCGGCAGGAGCCGCTGCGCGAGGCGCGACCGGAACAGCGCGGGGGCGTGCCGCGCGGCGAGGAAGTACATCCCCATCGCCGCGGCCACGTTGGCCACCCACGTCACCAGGAACACGGTCCACGCATCGGTGACGCCGCGATGGGCGAGGAACGCGCCAAGCGCGATCGCGGTGTCGGCGGGAAACGGGGGAAAGACGTTCTCGATCATCGCCATCAGCGCGATCACGCCGTAGATCGCCACGGGCGGCAGCCCGGCGAGCCAGGCGATCAGGTCCTCGATCATGCGATGCTCGCGCTCAGCCGCGTGACTCGAGCCGGTCCAGGGTCGCCACGGCGATGACCGCGATGCCCTCCCCCCGGCCGACGAACCCCATCCCTTCGTTGGTCTTGCCCTTCACGCTGACGTCGCCCGCGCCCACGCCGAGCACCTCGGCGATCCGCTGGCGCATCGCGGGAAGGTGCGGGGCCAGCCGCGGCGCCTGGGCGATCACCGCGATGTCGCAGTGCACCGGTTGCCAGCCCGCGTCGCGGCAGCGCGCCACCGCCGTCGCGAGCAGCGCCATCGAGTCGGCATCCTTCCACGCCGCCTCGGTGTCGGGGAACATCGCCCCGATGTCGCCGAGCGCGGCGGCGCCGAGGATCGCGTCGGTGAGCGCATGCGCCACGGCGTCGGCGTCGGAGTGCCCGGTGAGGCTGGTGGCGTGGGGAATGACGACGCCGCCGAGGACCAGCGGGCGGCCCTCGGCGAAGCGGTGCGAGTCGTAGCCCACCCCCGTGCGGCTCACGCCACCGCCGCGGGCTCGTCGATCAGCGAGTAGTCCTGCCGGCGCCGCTGCGGAGCGTACCCCGCGTCCCGGATCGCCCGCTCCATCTCCGCGATGGTGGCGCGATGCGTCGTGCCGGCTGCGGAGACGACGTTCTCCTCCATCATCAGCGAGCCGAAGTCGTTGGCGCCGAACCGCAGCGCGACCTGCCCCACCTTGAGCCCCATGGTGACCCAGCTCGACTGGAGGTTGGGGACGTTGTCGAGGATCAGCCGGGCGATCGCCAGCGTGCGGAGGTAGCTCACGGCGTCGGTCTTGACGCGGCTGGCCATCGCGGTGCCCTCGGGCTGCAGCGGCCAGCAGATGAATGCCGTGAAGCCGCCGGTGCGCTGCTGCACCTCGCGAATCCGCAGCAGGTGCTCGATCCGGTCGGCGTTGCTCTCGCCCAGGCCGTACATCATCGTCACCGACGTGGTCATCCCCTGCCGGTGCGCCTCCTCCTGGACCGCGAGCCACTCCTCGGTCTGCGCCTTCTTGCGGGCCACCCGCTCGCGCACCGCGTCGACCAGGATCTCGCCGCCGCCGCCCGGGATCGAGTCGAGCCCCGCCTCGTGCAGCTGGCGCACCACCTCGGCCATCGGGATCCGGAACCGCTCCGAGAAGAACACCACCTCGGACGGCGAGAACCCGTGGATGTGGATCGGGTGGTGCCGCTTGATGTAGCGCATCAGCTCGAGGTACCACTCGAACGGGATGTAGGGGTTGTGGCCGCCCTGGAGCAGGATCTGCACGCCGCCGATCGCCTTGCACTCGTCGATCTTGGCGCCGATCTCCTCGAACGAGAGGACGTAGCCTTCGCCGTCGCCCGGCCGTCGGTAGAACGCGCAGAAGGCGCAGTCGGCGACGCAGACGTTGGTGTAGTTGATGTTCCGGTCGATGATGTAGCTCACCACCGGGTCGGGATGGTGCCGCCACCGCTCCGCGTCGGCCGCGGCGCCGAGCTCGAGCAGCGGCGCCTTCTCGTAGCGCTCGAGCCAGTCGCGGAATTCGCCGCTGGTCCGGTCGATGGTCATCTCAGGCCGCCGTGAGGAAGCTGAGCCCGCCGCGGGGCACCACGCCGTCCCGGGCGAGCCGCGCGAAGAACTCGGTGAGGCCGGCGAGGTGCCGTTCGCCGAGGCCGTAGTCGAGGTCGCCGAGGTAGTGCCGCACCGTCGCCCCATCGATCCCGGTGCGTGCCGCACCTTCGGCGGCGAGGAGGTCGAGGTGTGCGACCCCCCACTCGCGCGACGCCAGCAGGTGGCGGTGCCACGCCTCCGCCTCGCGGTGCGGAGCATCCCGGCGCGCCGCCCACACGGCGAACACGAACGGCAGGCCGGTCCATGCGTGCCACGCCGCGCCGAGGTCGATGCAGGCGGGATAGCTGGCGCGGGCCCGCAGGTGGAGCGCCGCATCGCCGATCACCAGCACCGCGTCGTGCGGCAGGCCGGACAGCGCATCGAGGTCGGCGGGCTCTGCGCGCGCCGTCGCGAAGCGCGGGGCCACCCGCCACGCGTGCCGGCAGAGCAGCTCGAGCAGCAGCACCGAGGTGCGACTCGAGGCTGACTGCAGCACCGTGGCCCCATCGAGCTCCTCCGCCGGTCGCCGGGAGAAGAGGGCCACCGAGTGCACCGGTCCGTCGCAGCTGATCGCGAGCCCGGGCAGCAGGTGGTAGGCGCCGGCGTTGCGCGCGTATTCCACCGCCGATACCACGCTCAGGTCGAGCTCGCCCGCGGCGAGCAGGTCGTTCAGTCCCGAGGCGGTGGCGGAGACGACCGTGTCCGGCGCAGGCACGATGCCCCGGTCGATCGCCGCGTAGACCGGCGCGGCGTTGATCCACGGGATGCGGCCGAGCCTCATGCGGCGTGCACCACCGGCAGCGCCCGGCGCAGCTCGCCGCCCCGCGGCAGGTCGAGGTCGCTGAAGTCGGTCCGCACCGGCTGGTAGAGGGAATCGCGCTCCATCGGGATGCGCCCCGCATCGCGGATCAGCGCCACCAGCGCGGCATACGGCATCCCCATCTCGGTCGTCGCTCCCGCCTCGTGGTAGATCCGCTCGAACACCACGGTCCCCTCGACATCGTCGCACCCGAACGCCAGCGCCACCTGGCTCATGAAGGGCGTGACCATCGGCCAGTGCGTCTTGACATGGGGGATGTTGTCGAGGAAGAGCCGGCCGATGGCGATGTTCTTGAGGTCCTCGTAACCCGTGGTCGCGCTGCCGACCCGGCCGAGCTCCTCGCCGAGCTCGTTGTTGGCGGGGTGGTACGCGAGCGGGATGTAGGTGAGGAATCCGCCGGTGTCGTCCTGCAGGGCGCGCAGGGCGCCGAGGTGCGCGATCCGGTCCTCCGCCGTCTCGACATGGCCGTAGAGCATGGTGCAATTGCTGGGAATTCCGAGGGCGTGTGCTTCCCGGTGCACCGCCAGCCATTCCTCGCCGGTGAGCTTGCGCTCCGCGATCGTCGCGCGCACGGCGGTGCTGAACACCTCGGCACCTCCGCCCGGAAGTGACGTGAGCCCCGCCTCGCGGAGCGCCTCGAGGACCGCACGGACCGGGGCCTTCTCGATCCGGGCCAGGTGCGCGATCTCCACCGCGGTGAGCGCCTTGATGTGCACGCCGGGGTGGCGCTCCCGGAGGCCGCGGAGCATGTCGGTGTAGTACGACAGCCGCAGCTTGGGGTGCAGCCCGCCGACGATGTGGAACTCCCGCGTCGGGGAACCGGTGGCCTGCTCGGCCTCGTGGAAGACCTCCTCCAGCGTCCGCGTGTAGGCGCCCTCCTCCTTCGGCATCCGCGCGTACGAACAGAACACGCAGGTATTGCGGAGGATGCAGACGTTGGTGGGGTTGATGTGCTGGTTGGCGGAGAACCACACCCGATCGCCGTTGCGCCGCCGGTTGGCGAAGTCGGCGAGGGTGCCGAGGCCGATCAGGTCGCTGCTCCCGTAGAGCGCGACGCCGTCCGCGGGGGTGAGGCGCTCGCCGGCGAGGACCTTCTCGGCGATCGGGCGGAGCGCCGGATCGCGGATCCGGTCGGTCGGCAGCTCCACCGGGGCAAGCACCGGGGCAGGATCGGGCGGTGGGTGCATCCCTGCAATCTACCCGGGCTGCCGCCGCGGGGGGACCCGCGGCCCGCTACCCCGCTGCCGGACGGTCGAGCGTCGCGCGCACCAGGTTGGCGAG
>CALGOK010000145.1 GCA_937961295.1 uncultured Gemmatimonadota bacterium | reverse complement strand
TCTTCCGCTTGGCGGTCTTCCGCTTCGCGGTCTTGCGCTTGGCGGTCTTCCGCTTGGCGGTCTTCCGCTTGGCGGTCTTCCGCTTCGCGGTCTTGCGCTTGGCGGTCTTCCGCTTCGCGGTCTTGCGCTTCGCCGTCCGCCGCTTGGCGGTCTTCCTGGCGGTGCGCTTCTTCCCGCGCTTGGCGGTCTTCCGCTTCGCAGCCTTTCTGGTTGCCATGGAGCCTCCCTGAGGAGTGAGTTGTTCGGCGAGAACTCGTCGTACGCGCGAGCCTCGCGACGACGCCCCGTGCCTGACACGGAGTAGCGTCGGCATATACAAGATCGAAATTTTCCCCGTCGGCGCAATACCCCGGGGCAAGCGAAGTTCCGACCCGGCATCGGGTTGTGTCGGTCGTCCACACCGCGCGACCGGGTGCGCGCGACTGCCGGGCGGAGTTGGAAAGGTCGCTCCGCGCGACGATATTGCGGTCCATCCTCCACCCGGATCCGACATGCGCGCCATCGTGAAACCCGCACCAGGAGCGGGATTGCAGCTGATCGAGTCGCCGATGCCCACCGTCGGGGCGCGCGACGTCCTGATCCGGGTGCACAACGCCGGCGTGTGCGGGACCGACCTCCACATCTGGGAGTGGGACGCGTGGGCGGCGGGTCGGTTGCGCCCCCCCGTGATTGTCGGTCACGAGTTCGCCGGCGAGGTGGTGGAGCTCGGTCCGGAGGTCGCGGCCGAGGAGATCTTCACCCCGGGCGACCTGGTCACCGCCGAGGGGCACATCGTCTGCGGCGACTGCGTGCCGTGCCGCACCGGCAACGCCCACCTCTGCATCCGGACCCAGATCATCGGCGTCGACCGCGACGGCGCGTTCGCCGACTACATCGCCATGCCGGCGACCAATGTCATGAAACTGGACGGCATCCCGACCGACATCGGCGCCATCATGGACCCGGTCGGCAACGCGGTCCACACGGCGCTCGAGGGCGGCGAGATGGCGGGCGCCACCGCGCTGGTGATCGGCTGCGGGCCGATCGGGTGCTTCGCCGTCGGGGTGCTGCGGGCCGCGGGTGCGACACTGGTGCTGGCGTCCGACTTCAATCCCACGCGGCGGGAGCTCGCCCGGCGGATGGGAGCGCACCGGGTGCTCGATCCCGCCTCGGAGGACGTCGTGGCGATCGCCCGCGAGCTCACCAGCGGCGACGGCGTCGACCGGGTCTGCGAGATGAGCGGCCACCCGGCCGGCCACGCCACCGCCTTCGCCGCGGCGCGCGCGGGCGGCCGGGTCAACCTCCTGGGCACGCCGAGCCGGACGACCGAGGTCGACTTCGCGCGTGAGGTGATCTTCAAGGGACTCACCCTCTACGGCGTCACCGGCCGGCGGATGTACGAGACCTGGATCCAGATGCGCCGGCTGATCGGCGCCGGCACCCTCGACCCGCGACCCGTGATCACCCATCGCTTTCCGCTGGAGGAGATCGCGGAGGCGATCGGCGTGATCAAGGATGGCAGCGCCGGGAAGGTGATCCTGGAGATCGATCACTAGCAGGCGTCCGCGGGGGCACGCTCCTTGCGCTCCGTGGTGGCGTTTGCCCCCTCCGAGGCCACCCGGTGCCGCTGATCAACCAGCTGCGGTTGCTCCGCCATTGGCCGTTCCTGCCGCTGCGGTCCCGCGTCGAGGTCCTCAGGGACCACTGGCACGGCCCGGTCCGCAATGACGCGTCCCGCGAGGCGGTCATGGCGGCGGTGCTTCGCTGGCTCGGCGAAGCCCAGGACCACTCCCGTCACGGCGACGGGGGATTCGCGCGCCACTACTCGCTGATCAAGGGCTGGGCCTCGAGCTACCCCGAGACGACCGGCTACATCATTCCCACGCTCCTCGACATCGGGGAGGCGACGTCTCGCGACGAGCTCGTGGAGCGCGCCCGCCGCGCCCTCGACTGGCTCGTCGGCATCCAGTTCCCCGATGGCGGCTTCCAGGGCGGGCTGATCGACTCGACCCCGGCGGTACCGGTGACGTTCAACACGGGGCAGATCCTGCTCGGACTCGCGGCTGGTGCCGCGCGATGGCCGGATCGCTACCAGGAGCCGATGGTCCGCGCGGCAACCTGGCTCCGTGACAGCCAGGAGGCCGATGGCTCCTGGAGTCGGCACCCGACGCCGTTCGCCGCGCCGGGGCACAAGGTGTACGAGACCCACGTGGCCTGGGGGCTGCTGGAGGCGGACCGGGTGGCGCCAGGAATGGGGTTCGGCGAGGCCGGACTCCGGAACATCAGGTGGGCGCTGACCCGCCAGCGCAACAACGGCTGGTTCGATGACTGCTGCCTGGAGGAGGCGCGGGTCCCGCTGACCCACACCATCGGCTATGCCCTGCGCGGCATCATCGCGGGGTGGCAGCACTCCGGGTCCGACACCATGCTCGAGGCGGCACGGCGCACCGCGGCCGCGCTGGAGTCGACCCAGCGACCCGACGGTGCGCTGCCGGGCCGGCTCGACGCGCAGTGGCAGCCCACGGTCGAGTGGAGCTGCATGACGGGAAACGTGCAGGTCGCGGAGTGCTGGGCCCTGCTGGCCGAGGCGCCGGGAGCCAGTCCCACGTGGCGCAACGCGGCACGGGCCGCCATCACCTTCGTGCGCCGCTCGATCCTGCTCGACGCGCCGGCCGGGATGGCCGGTGGCGTCAAGGGATCGTGGCCGGTCGACGGCGGCTACGGGCGCATGCAGTTTCTCAACTGGGCCGCCAAGTTCTACCTGGACGCCGAGCGCGCCCTCGACCGGATCGGCACCGGCCCGGACGGTGGCTCCTCGGCACCGGTGCGCTGACCCCGGCGGGAAGGCCGCTGGATGATGCCTGCTCCCTCGACCCGATTCCTCCGGATCGCGAACGGCAGCCGGAAGCCGGCCGCGGTGGTACTCGGCACCAACCTGATCGGACTCGCCGTCGCCCGATCGCTCCGCCTGGACGGCGTCCGGGTGCTCGGCGTCGACCGCACGCCGCAGTTCCCCACCAGCCGCTAGAGAGAATGGGACGAGATCGCGCTGGTCGGCGAGTACCACGAGGCCGACCTGATCCCCTGGCTCTGCCGGGTCGCCACCGGCTTCCGCGAGCCACCGGTGCTGATCGCCAGCTCCGACGAGCAGGTCAAGCTCGTGGCCAACGCCGGGAGAGCGCTCGAGGACCACTTCCGTGTGGCGCGCGCGAGCCGGGCGGCCACGATGTTGCTGATGAACAAGCAGGCGTTCGCGGAGCGCGCGGAGATCGGCGGCTGGCCGATCCCGCGGACGTGGTCGGTGACCAACGCCGGCGAGCTGGAGGCGGTCCTCCACGAGGTCACCTATCCGGTGATCCTCAAGCCGCACATGAAGAATCGCGCGTTCCACCGACTCGCCTCGGCCAAGGCGTTCCGGTGCGACTCCGAGGCGGCGCTTCGAGCGGCCTACGCCGGCTTTGCCAGCGCCGAGCCCGAGGCGATCGTCCAGGAGTGGGTCGAGGGCCCGGACCACGCGATCCGTTTCTCGTTCCACTACCTCACCACCACGGGAGAGGAGCTCGGCCGATTCGAGGGTCGGAAGATCCGCCAATGGCACCCGGGTGTCGGCAGTTCCGCCAGCGCGACCCGCGTGGCGCAGCCGACGGTGGGCGAGGCGTCGCTGCAGGTGCTGCGCGAGTGCGGGGCGGCCGGGTTCTGCAGCATGGAGTACAAGTATGACGCGGTACGCAAGCGATACCTGATCATGGAACCGACGATCGGTCGTCCCAACCTCCAGGTCGGCGCCGCCACGGCTCACGGCGTGGACCTCGTCCGCATTGCGTATGCGCACCTCACCGACCGTCCGGTCCCCGCGACGCGTCCCACGCGGCGCACCGCCACCTGGGTGCTGCTTCGCTCGGATTGGCGGGCCGCGCGTCACTACGTCGCGGCGGGCGAGCTGACCTGGGCGGGCTGGATCCGATCGCTCTCCTGGCCGCTGGTGCCGGCGATCTGGCGGTGGACCGACCGCGGACTCTGGGGTGCCCAGATCGGTCGCGTGTTCCGATCCGTCCGGCGCCGACTCGCGCGCGCGCGCCGCGCGCGCGCTGCGAACCCGAGCCCGACACCATGAACGCGCCTCGCGTTCCGCCAACCTCCGGCGCGGGCGATGCGATCATCCGCCTGGCGACCCACGAGGACATCGACGCACTGCTGGCGATCGGCCATGACCGGACCGAATTGCCGGACCTGCTGTCCGTTCCAACATGGCCCGGCCGGCACCGCCGCATCACCGTGATCTGCCTCTCCCGCGATGGGATGCCGTTGGGTTCCTCCTCCGGGACCACACTCCGCGGAACCCGACACGCCTGGGTGGTCGGATACACCAGGGTGACCCCCGCCGCGAGGGGGCGCGGCATCGGTTCCGCCGTGACCCTCGAGCGAGACCGCGTGCTGCGGCAGCTCGGCGCGCGCTGGACCTATTGCACGATCACCCCGACGAACGCACCGTCCCTCGCGATGGCGGCGCGAAAGGGCTACGTCACCGTGGGGTGGAAGACGAAGCTGGTCGGGCAACCTGCGCCGACGACGAGCGCGAGGCTGATCGCCCGCCACCCGGTGCGTCGGAGGCGCAGCCTCCGGGCAGTGGGCCGGGCGCCAAGCTTCGAGGGGTTGGCAACTGCCGCCTCGACGCGCACCCGACCGCTGGGGTTCTTCCCGCTGCACTGGCCGTTCCCCCATCACGAGGTGCACACCTTGCTCGGCCGCGGTCAGCGGGCGTACCTCGTGTCGAGGGCGGGAGCGGGCCCGGCGACGATCGCGGTGGCGTGGGGGGAGTCGGTCTTGGCCGGGCGCGAGGCAACAGCGGCCCAAATCATGGCGATGGCGGGGAATACGAATCGCGACCTCCCCACGCCTCGATGGCTCTACACGCTCGACGAGCCGCCGCTCACGCCGCGCGATGTCGAGGAACAGTGGTGCATCCTGGGGAAGGCACATTGATGAGTCGAGCCCCGGACCCCGCGCCGCCAGGTGACCACGAACCGGCGATAACGCCAGCCGCGGGAGAGTGGTCATTCTCGGCGACGCCGGACCCGAAGGCAGCGCGGCTGGCGGAGCTGGCGAAGCGGCACCCGACCAACCCGTTCGCGACCGAGGCCTTCGCCCACGCCCAGCACTCCCTCGGCCGTCGCTGTCTGTTGCTCGAGGTGGCAGCCTCCGATCACACCATCGGCTGCCTGGCCTTCACGCACGGTCGCGCCTGGCTCTCGCGACGACTTTGGATCCCTTCGTTGCCGGCACTGCCGGCCGCCGCCCGTGAGGCATTCGGGCAAGGCGTGCAGCAACTGGCGAGTGACCTCGCGGTGGCACACCTGGAGGCAGACACGTTCGCCAGCCCGGCCGGGTCGACGCTGGCAGCGATCGGCCTGGCGAGCCGGCGCGCGAGGGTCGAGCACGTCGTGTCGCTTGATCCACAGCGCGAGCTGGATCTCGCGCACTCGCATCGCAGGCACGTCGCGAAGGCGGCCAAGCAGGGGTTGCGCCTCGTCCGATCCGCCAACCCCGACGACGTCATCCACCTGCTCGCGGCCACGCGATCGTCGATGACCCGCCGCTCGCTGCGCGGCGAGTCGGTCCCCGAGGGGAGCGAAGGAGGCGTGGCCCGGGCGCTGCTCGCCGCCGGCGCAGCCGAGCTGGTCATGGTCCTCGAAGGCCAAGCGCCGCGGTCCGTGATGCTGGCGTTGCGCGCGGCAGAGGGGGCCTACTACCACTCTGCCGGCACGTTTCCGGAGGGGATGCGTCAAGGTGCGTCTCCCTTCCTCATCGCGGAGCTGAGCGCACAGCTCGCACCGGAGGGGGTCAGCACCTTCAACCTCGGGGGAGCCTCCGAGGACGCCGAGGGGCTCTACCGTTTCAAGCGGGGATTCGGCGGCGAGCTGGTGTCGACCGAGGCGGCATCGTGGATGCGCGGCCCGGCCTGGCTGCAGCACCTGCTCGCAGGTGCCCGGACGGTCCGCAACGCGGTGCGCCGCCCAGGGTGACGCACCGTGGCCGCGCCACCGATCCGGCGCAACATCCGCGAGTCCGCGGGGGGCATTAGACTTCGATCGCGCCGCCTCACGCTCCCATCGCAGCCTTCCAGCAGGGTCCGCCCGATGCCCAACGGCACCAACGCGCTCGACCGTCGCCTGAATCACGAGCTGGACGCCTTTCGTCGCGACGGCGTCTACAAGCGGCTCATCCACATCGAGTCGCCCCAGGCACCGCGGGTGCGGATGGAGGGACGCGGCGAGGTCATCGTCCTCTCGTCCAACAACTACCTGGGCCTCGCCAACGACCCCGACGTGGTGGCGGCCGGAAAGCGCGGTCTCGACGAGTTCGGCGCGGGCACCGCCTCGGTGCGATTCATCTGCGGCACGTTCACGGTGCATCGCGACCTCGAGGCGGCCTGTGCGCGCCTGGTCGGCACGGAGGCCTCGCTGTCGTTCGTGAGCTGCTGGAATGCCAACGAGGCGCTGCCGGCCACCGTGCTCACCGATCGCGACCTGATCCTCTCCGACCAGCTCAATCACGCCTCGATCATCGACGGCATCCGGCTCGCCAAGTCGATCACCAAGTGCCAGACCGGCGTGTTCCGCCACGCTGATCTCGACGAGCTCGACGCGAAGCTGGCAGCCGCCGCCGATCGCGAGATCAAGCTCGTGGTCAGCGACGGCGTGTTCTCGATGGAGGGGTCGATCGCCAACCTCCCCGGCCTCCTCGAGACCTGCCGTCGGCACGGCGCGCTGCTGTGGCTCGATGACTCCCATGCCACCGGCGTCCTCGGCACGCATGGCCGGGGCACCGCGGAGCACTTCGGGCTGCTGGGTGAGGTCGACATCATCACCTCGACCCTCGGCAAGGCGCTCGGCGGAGCCGCCGGGGGCTTCGTTGCCGGCTCTGCTGCCCTCTGCGACTACCTCACGCAACGCGCACGGCCAGGGCTGTTCAGCAACGCCCTCCCTGCCACCGTGGCCGCCTCCGCCCTCAAGGCCGTCGAGCTGCTCGAGGCCGAGCCGGTGCGGGTGGACCGCTTGGGGGAGAACACCCGATATTTCCGGGAACGGTTGGTGGCCCTCGGGTTTCGCCCCCTTCCGGGCGATACTCCCATTGTGCCGGTGATCCTCGGCGAGACCGCGGCGGCCATCCGCATGAGCGAACTCCTGCTCGACGAGGGGGTGTTCGTCACCGGATTCGGGTTCCCCGTCGTGCCGCAGGGCGAGGCGAGGGTCCGCTGCCAGATCTCGTCGGCACACACCCGGCAGGACCTGGATGAGGCGCTGGAAGCCTTCGCCAGGGTCGGCCGCGGCCTGGGGCTCATCTGAACTCCCGGCCTGTTCCTTGCGGCGAACCGATGTCGTTTTCCCTTCAGGAGGCCTTCTGATGACGCTCTTCCGGCGGGTCGTCGGTGCGTTCGTCCTCGCCACCACCCTGGCCACGATCCCTTCGGTCGCGGCGGCGCAGCGGGGCGACTCGTTCACCTGGAAGCTCGGCGTCCAGGGTGGGTCGATGGTGTTCCAGACCCACACCCAGGACAACACGATCATCCCCTCGGCGGGGGCCCATTTCCTGATCATGGCCCGCCGCGGCGGCCTCATGGTGGGCATCGACGAGGGCTTCGGCTCCGACGAACGGTCCGGGCTGGTGCTCTTCAACGACCTCCGCCGGTATCAGGCGGTCCTCATGGCGTTCCCGGTCGCCCTGCCGCTCGAGCCGTACTTCGGCGCCGGCGGTGGGCTGATGCAGGTCGTCGGGCCGCGCATCGATCCGGTGGTGACCGACCCGTTCGAGCGCGAGGCATTGCTTGAGGATGCCGAGGACGCGAGCGTGCAGGCGTTCGCGACCTTCCTGGGCGGCGTCCAGGGCCGCTGGGGCCGGGTGACCGCGTTCGGGCAGTACCAGCTCCACACCGGTCCCGGTGACGACCGGCTGCTGCGGGGCGTGATCCACTCGATCCACGGCGGGATCCGCATCGCCCTTGGCAGTTCCCGCGAGGGGGTCCGCGCCGGCGGATACTGATCCCGGCGATGACCCGTCGCGGGCGCCGGCGTGGCAAGGCACGCCGGCGCCCGCGCTGCGTATCCGGCCCGTCTTGCCGGAGAGTGGTCCGGAACCTGCTTTACCGCGGGCGGTAGTCCGGGCAGGGATCGGAAGAGCGTCGTGTAGGGAAAGAGTGTAGATCTCGGTGGTCGCCGT
>CALGOK010000144.1 GCA_937961295.1 uncultured Gemmatimonadota bacterium | reverse complement strand
AACCACTCGCCACGCGCGAAGTGGAGGTCGGAGTGGCAGACACCGCAGTGGGTGATGTCGATGGCCACGTCCTTGTCACCGGGCGCGCGGCGCTCGATGGTGTGGGGCTTGAGGGGCGACGTCGCGTCAAACGCTGCGTAGGCGGGGACCGGCATGACGACCTTCCTGGTTGCTGCGAGGCGAGGGGCGTTCCCCGTGAGTCTAGCGTTGATCTGTCGCTGCCGCGAATAGCTGGACAGAAAACAGGGCGGCAAATGCGCCGCCCCTCGCCCTTCGGCCCTCGCCCTTCGCCCCCTCGCTTCGCTCGGGGCAGGCCTCGCGTCGTCGCCTAGTACCCGACCACCGCCAGCACTTCCAGCCTGAACTCTCCGTGGTGCCCGTCGGCCAGCGTGAACCCGATCGAGTGGATCCCGTCGGGGAAGCCCTCGCCGGCGGTCCGCCCGTCGGCGGTGCGGAACGCCGCCAGCGGCAGCCGCACCTCGCTCACCTGGCCCGCCATCGTCTCGAAGATCGCCGTCCAGGTCGTCGCCTCGCCGTCCTCGGCCTCGATGCGGAGATCGCAGTGGTACTCGCGGCCATCGCCGCGGACCATCAACCCGATCCCGTTCACCGAACTGAGCGGGGAGAGCAGTGAGCGCGAGCGCACCGACGTGGAGTTGGCACCATCGGTCTCGAACTCGCCGTGCAACACCAGATGATCGTCCTCGAAGTTCACCATCCCGTGCGTGTGACTGCCGGTGACCTCCTCGTTGACCACCACCCACTCGTTCGGGTCAACCTGCTCGAGGTCCACCAGCGGTATTGTGCTCATTGGTGCCTCCTGAAGAGGTGAATGCCGAGATCGGAGAACGGAGATCGGAGATCAGAGTTGCATTCTCCGATCTCCGATCTCTGATCTCCGATCCCTGAAAGAATTCCGCCGCGACATGGCACCAAGGGCCAGGCCGCGGCGGGGCTGCGCAGTCGGAAGAATCAGCGGAGTGAGACGGTGCATGGCAGGCACGCTCCGATGAGGCGTCGGGAGGGGGCCGGACTTCCATAACATACCTCCGTTTGGGCGGAGGGGGTCCTTGAAACCAAAGTCCCACTCTGAAACGTACAGCCTCCCCGTCACCCGTCCCCTGTGACCCGTGACCCGTCCCCCGTCACCTCCTGTTCGGAGTCCGAACTTGGTCCCGATTCGCGCCGCCATCCTCGCTCCCCTCGCTGCGCTCGGGGCATCCCTCGCCCTGTCGCCCCTCGCGGCTCAGGAGGCCGACCCGCTCGGCGCCTGCAAGGCCTCGCTCCGGGGCTACGCCACCTGGTTCACCGAGTACGAGGCGACCGCGGTCTGGCGCGAGACCCTCCGGGGGACCGGTCCGGGAACGATCCACCTCTTCGGCGCGAGCCACAGCCGCGATCCCGAGCACCCCCAGTTCGCCGAGCTCGACTCGGCGTGGGCGGCGGCGGGGGCGACCGTGGTGTTCTACGAGGGACCCAACCGCGACATCGCCGCCGACGGCGTCGAGACCATCCGCACCACCGGCGAGTCGGGATACCTCCGATTCCTCGCGCGCCGCGACGGCGCCCGGATCGCGCGGCTCGAACCCAACCCCCAGGAAGAGGTCAACGCGACCCTCGCGCACTTCACGCCGGAAGAGGTGAAGCTCTTCTTCGTGCTGCGCGAAGCAGCGCGCCTGCGCGGCACCGGGTCGAGCCTGGAGGAGGTCGAGGCGCAGACGGCACGACTGCTCGAGATGACCGGGAAGATGTTCAAGGGATTCGACGGCACCTTCGCCACGATTACGGAACTGGAGGCCGCCTATCGCCGTCGCTGGAGCGAGCCGGCCGACTGGCGCATGGTGCCGCAATCGTGGTTCGGCCCGCAGATGGGCAGTGACACCGTCGACGTGCCGATCACCAAGAAGATCAATCGGGTGTCGAGCGAGTTCCGCAACCTGCACATGGCGCGGATGATCGCCGCCGAGGCGCAGAACGGCGAGCGGGTGTTCGTGGTGGTGGGGCGCAATCATGTTCCGATGATCGCGCCGGCGCTGCGGTGTGTGGTGGGGGGCTGAGGGGGGCGAGGAGAGGGGAGAGGGGAAGGAAGGGCCTCATCCTGAGCGAAGGCGGCGCGAAGCGCCGCCGGAGTCGAAGTGCCTGCCCCGAGCGTAGCGAGGGGACCTCTTGGCCGTCAGCGCAGATCCTTCGACTGCGCGACCCTGCGGGTCGCTCCGCTCAGGATGAGGACAACTCCGCGGCCCTGCGGGCCGCTCCGCTCGGGATGACCACGCCCGTCGCCTGTCGCCTGTCGCCCCCAACCCTGTCGCATCCCCCCATCCCGCCGTATCGTGGAAAATCCCCTCAACAGGTGGTGTGATGCATCGAGGCACTCACTGACCGGCTCCGGCAGGCTCCACCAGGTTCTCGGCGTCGCGTTCGGCATCGCCGTCCTGGTGGGCAACACGATCGGCGTCGGCATCCTCCGCACTCCCGGCGACGTCGCCACCCAGCTCCCCTCCACCGGACTCTTCCTCACCGCCTGGCTCCTCGGCGGCCTCTACGCCATCCTCGGCGCGATGTCGCTCGCCGAGCCGGGGGCGATGATCCGGCGCTCGGGAGCGCAGTACCCCATCGTCTACCGCGCACTCGGGCCATACCCGGGTTTCATCGTCGGCTGGACCGACTGGCTCTCCACCGCGGCATCGGCGGCGCTGATGGCGTTCGTGTTCGCCGAGTACGCGGCGCCGTGGATCCCCGACTTCGCGGGCGAAGAACGCGTCATCGCCACCGGCGTGGTGCTGATGTTCGGGATGCTGCAGTGGCACGGGGTCCGCACCGGTGATGCCGCCCAGCAATTGCTGAGCGCCTTCAAGGCGCTGGCGTTCACGGCGCTGGGTGTTGCGGCGCTCGTGCTGGCGGTGCCTGACCGCGCCGTCAGCACCCCGGCCATCCTCCCCGCCGGCGCCGCGCTCTTCGCGGCGTTCATCATCGCGCTGCAGTCGGTGATCTACACCTACGACGGCTGGACCGGGCCACTCTACTTCGGTGACGAAACCGTCGCTGCCGGCCGCTCGATGCCGCGGGCCATGATCGGTGGGCTCTTGGTGGTGCTCACCATCTACCTGCTGCTCAACCTCGCCATGGTGCGCGTGGTGGGCGTGGAGCGGATGGCCGGCGACCCGTTCGTCGCCGCCACCATGGCCTCGACGCTCTTCGGTCCCAACGGCGACCCCGTCCTTCGCCTGCTGGTGCTCGGCTCGATCCTCGGCGGCATCAACGCGCTCCTCATGATGGTGAGCCGCATACCGCTGGCGATGGGCGAGGATCGGCTGCTTCCCGTGCGGATGACTGCAGTGAACGCCGGAGGAACACCGATCGCCTCGCACTGGATCTCGATCGGCATCGCGATCGGCTTCATCCTCTCCGGCACCTTCAACACCGTGCTCGCCATCGCGGCATTCTTCTTCGTCGCCAATTACACGCTGTCGTTCACCTCAGTGTTCGTGCTCCGCCGCACCGAACCCGACGCGCCGCGCCCCTGGCGAGTGCCGGGGTTCCCGTTCACCACCGGCATCGCCCTCCTCGGCTCGATCGCCTTCCTCGGTGGCGCGATCGTGACCGACTGGAGCAACTCGCTCCGGTCGCTGATCCTGCTGGGGTTGAGCTGGCCGGTCTATTGGATGGTCGTACGAGTCCGCAACCGAGCATGAGGCGACAACGCGAGGCGCGAGGGGCGAAGGGTGAGAGATCCCGTCTCGAGCAACTGTCACCCCGAGCGAAGCGAGGGGGCGGAGCCTGCCGAATGAGAACGCCGATCTCCGCCCACTCGGGCGCTGCGCGCCCGCGGTCGGGATGACGACCACGATCCCCTCAGGCTAGCATCCCCCCATGACCTCCAACGGCATCCGCTTCACCCGCGCCATCACCTGCCCGCCCGCGGCCACCTTCGCCGACGGACTCACCATGTCCGGTCTGGGGCTGCCCGATCACGCCCTGGCCCGCGAGCAGCACTCCGCCTACTGCCGAGCGCTCGAGAAGTGCGGCGTGAAGCTCACCTCGCTTCCCGCCGATCCCGCGCACCCCGACTCCACCTTTGTCGAGGACACCGCGGTGGTGACGCGCCACGGTGCGATGATCACCCGGCCGGGGGCAGCGAGTCGCCAAGGTGAAGTCGAGGCAATGCGTCGGGCGCTGACGAAGCAGTTCGGCGAGGTGGCCACCATCGAGCCACCCGGCACGCTCGACGGCGGCGACGTGTGCCAGGCCGGCGACCACTTCTTCGTGGGGATCTCCAACCGCACCAATGCGTCGGGTGCGGAGCAGCTCGCGGCATGGCTGGCACCGCACGGGTATCTCGTCTCGACCATCGACATCCGCGGCGAGGGCGGGTTGCTCCACCTCAAGAGCGGCATGGGCTACCTCGGCGACAAGCACATCGTCGCCGTCTCGTCCATCGCCGCCGATCCTTCGCTGGTTGATTTCACGGTGCTGGTGGTCCCCGAGGACGAGCTCTACGGCGCCAACTGCATTCGCGTGAACGACACCGTCCTGATGCCCAGCGGCGCTCCTGGCCTCGCCGCGCGCATCAAGGCGATGGGGCACAAGGTGGTGACGCTGGAGATGTCGGAGTTCCGCAAAATGGACGGCGGGCCGAGCTGCCTGAGCGTCAGGGTGCCTTGAGCGGCGAGCAACTGTCACCCCAGCTTCAGCTTCCGTCGAAGCTCCGCGTACCCCGGGTGGTCGCGCAGTGACGCGAACAGGAACGAGCCGTCAATCCCGTAGGCCGAGCCGGATCGCTGGTCGATCACGTCGGAGAGCAGTGCGATCGCCTCGTCGCGCTCGCCGAGCCCGGTGTGCAGATACGCAAGGTGATACGGCGAGACGAACTCGGTGGCGCTCCGGGCCCGGAGTCCCTCGAGGATCGCCCTGGCCCGGTCCGCTTCACCGCTCATGGCCAGCATCTGGCCGTGCTGGGCCAGCCACTGGGGATGGTTTCCCGACGCCCGCGCGGCGCGGTCCAGCTCGGCCAGGCCCTCCTCACGGCGACCGAGCCGCCAGAGCGCCCAGCCGAGCGTGGCGAAGGTCCGCGGCCCGCCGAACTCGGTGTCCGCCCAGCGCTTGATCACGGCGAGTGCCTCCTCGTCGCGACCGGCCCGCATGTACTGGGTGGCCAGGTCGTTGCGGTGCGCCAGCGGATCCAGCAGTTGGGCCCGCTCGGAGTTGGCAATCGCCTCGTCGAAGCGGCGCATCGCGCCGCAAAGGCGGCCGTAGAGGTCGTAGGCGTCGGCGAAGCCGGGCTGCAGCTCGATCGCGCGCCGCAGTCCCGCCTCGGCACCGGCCCAATCGAAGGCCGTCACCACGCGGAGGTAGCCAAGGAAGCAGTGCGCCGCCGCGAGCTCGGGGTCGAGCTCCAGGGCCCGCTCCGCCGCGGAACGGGCATGGCCGTAGGCGATCTCCGGCGGCTCGGCACCCGTCTCGCCGAGCTCGAGCCACGCGTAGGCGATCCCGGCATGCGCCTCCGCATAGTCCGGGTCCCGCGCCACCGCCTTCTCGAAGCTCTCGATCGCCCGTCGCATCGTCTCGTTGGAGAACTCGATCAGCAGGTGTCGTCCGGTGACGTAGTAGCTGTAGGCGGTGAGATCCTTGGTCGGCTCGCGCTGGAGCCGGCCGTGCTCGGCCGGGGAGAGCGTGGTCCGGAGAGTCGTCGCAATGCTGACCGCCACCTCCGACTGGATCGCGAAGATGTCGGTGAGTTGTCGATCGTACGTTTCCGACCACAGTCCGCGGCCGGTCACCGGATCCACGAGTTGCGTCACGATGCGCACCCGGTCGCCCGATCGCCGCACGCTGCCGTCGAGCACCGTGGTCGCATCCAGCTCCGCGGCGATCGCCGCAAGCCCCACTGAGCGGTCGCGGAACCGCATCACCGAGGCGCGCGAGATGACGCGCAGCCCCTGCAGCTTGGCGAGGTGCGCGATCACGTCCTCGGTGATGCCGTCGGCAAACACGTCGTTGTCCGCATCGCCACCCACGGTCCGGAACGGCAGCACCGCGACCGTCTCCTGCTGCCGGACCGACGGCTCGGGAGCGCGCAGCGCCTCGACGAACGCGGTCACGCTGGGGTGGCGGTCCGCCGCATCGCGCGCGAGCGCCTTGAGCAGCGCCGCCTCCACCGCGACTGGAACGGCCGGGCGCACCCGGCGGATCCGCGGCACCGGATCAACCATCCGCTTGGCGATGAGCGCATGCGGCGTCGGCGCGGTGTAGGGGGGTTCACCGGCGAGCATCTCGTACAGCACCGCTGCGAGTGAGTAGAGATCCGAGCGCTCATCGAGCGCCCGCTCGGCGGTCGCCTGCTCCAGCGACATGTACTCCGGCGTGCCGAGCCACGTGCCGACCTCCGTGATGCGGGTCCGGTCGTGGTCGGTGGCGAGCGCGATGCCGAAGTCAGCCAGCATCGCGTCGCCCTCCTGCAGCAGGATGTTCCCCGGCTTGATGTCGCGGTGCAGCACGCCACGACGGTGCGCCGATGCCAGCGCGGAGGCCACCTGCTCGATCAGCCGGAGCGCCTCCGCCACCTCGAGCTGACCCTCGCGATCGAGGCGGTCGCGGAGCGACTCCCCCTCCACGTACGGCAGCACGTAGAAGAGGAGGCCATCGGCCTCGCCTGAATCGAGCAGCGTCAGGATGTGGGGATGCTGCAGGCCGGCGGTGATCCGGATCTCGTTGAGGAACCGCTGGATGCCCAGCGCCTCGGCGAGGGCGGGACGGAGCACCTTGATCGCCACGTCGCGGCCGTGCCGAAGGTCGCGGGCGAGATAGACCCACGCCGACCCCCCGGCGCCGATTTCGCGCTGGATATCGTAGCGATCGGCAACCGCCGCCGCGAGCTGGGTACGGGGGTCGGGCATGGGTGAATGATATCGCGGGGAGCATCAGGCGCAGGGCCGACTCATGGGTCGGCCACGGCATTCCTCACGATCTGTCACCCCCTACGGCCCCCACGCCACGCCATGCGGCATCATCGCGCGGCCCTCGCGGTCGGTCACCAGGCGACCGGGCGTGCCATCGTCGCGCGTGCCGAACCGCTCATCAAACGCGAGTGTACCGGTGGCCGGGTTGAACCGTGCCATCACCAGCCAGTGCCCCATGCCGCTGGTGATCGCGACCCGCGTGCCCGAGGCGTCGCGCGAAAGCCAGTGGACATTCGGCAGCGCGACGCTGTCCATCACGAATCGCGACGCCTCGCGCACGTTGGCGGGTTCGCGGAGGTCGAGCACCATCACCCCCGGCAGCATCGGCACCGACTGCAGCCAGAAGTCGCCGATGGTGATTCCCACGCCGCACAAGTGGTCGTCGTCACCACCGGGGAAGGTGAACACCCGCTCCGCGCTCGGGCTGTCGCCGTCCAGGTTGGAGATCCGGTAGAGCCCGCAGCGGAAGGTGTTGCTGTACACGGCACCCGACGCGATGACCTCGATGCTCGACGGCCAGAGATGACCGTCGTCCATCCCGTTCGAGGGCAGCGCAATCAACGCCACCGGGCGGAGCGAGTCGGTGTTCCACAGCTGTAGGCCACTGGTGTTGTAGTACTCCGTCTGCCCCGGCATCCCCATCTCGGTGAGCCCGACCAGCGCCCGCGGTCGCCCCGCCACCTGATGGACCACGTAGGGTGCCGCCGCCGTGTCGTCCACCATGCCGGGCACGACTGCGCTCCTCGCCCGCAGGATCGTCCCCCGAGCATCCACCTCGGCAACGCCGCCGGCACCGAAGTAGTCGCCGGGACCGGCGTTGAAGGCGACCAGCATGTTGCCGTTGGGCAGGCGGGCGAAGTCGTGCGTCCATCCCGCGACGCCATCCGCCCTGCTGAACGAGCCGCGGATGGCGGGCGCCGCCGGGTCGCTGACATCGAAGATCCAGGTGGTGTTGCCCTGCCAGCCATTGGCGAACAGGGTGCCGTCGTGCACGCGTCGCTCGATGTGGTGCGGCATCGATCCGTGGCGATCGACCATCAGCTGTCCGATGACGGCTCCGTAGCTGGCCGAGGCGGTGTCGACGTCGAGCACCAGCAGGGCGTCCTGCCCGGTGGAGTCCATCGCGCCGGCCCAGACGTAGGCGTGGCGATCCGTCGCAGTGTCGGTCTCGTCGGCGGAAGCGCACGAGGCGAGAAGGAGCAGCGCCGCACCGCTGGCAGCCATCGCTGGACGGATCATGCTGCGACCCCACATCTGAGAGAGGGAGGAACCTTGGCTCGACGGGTCACTGCGTGCGTTCACCCGACACCGTGCGCCCGCGTTGCTCGAGTGTCATCGACATGGCGCGACCGTCGCGTACTGTGAAGGTCAGCCGCACGCTGGGATCGAAGTTCACCCCGAACGTGTCGTTGCCGAAGTAGAGCATTGGCACGGGTTGTTGTCCCTCGAGTGTCCCGCTCAGTCCGGTATCGGCAAGCGCGACGGTGAACGTGCGTTGTCCCGCGCCGGGAAAGTTCAGCGTGAACACCCCCACATAGCGATCGCGCTCGTTCGCGGCCAGGGAAACCACCGGCGGACGCGTGGGCAGCGGCTGGCCGAGTGCGACCAGTGCCAGCTGCTGGAGGAGTTCGGGTGCCGGAGCGCCCCCCGAGTTGGTCAGCACCGAGACCGACAGCTCGGCGCTCGGCACCCAGGCATTGGCGGTGTTGAAGCCGTGGATCCCACCACCGTGGCTGATCATCGTGCGACCCGCCACCATGTCCTGCATCAATCCGAAGCCATACCCTGGCCCGTTCACTCCGGACGGCAGGTCGGGCGTGACCATCAGCCGGTACGACTCCTCCGAGACGACCTTGCCGGAGTGGAGCGCCCGGTTCCACCGCGCCAGGTCGTGCACCGTGGAGCACATCGCCCCCGCGGCATAAGGCTGCGACATCGCCAGATACTGCGTGTTCACCCAGGCACCGGCGTTCCGGTCATAGCCGCGCACGCGTCGCGGAATGATCGGAGTGGTCAGGCACTCGCGTGTGTCGGTGAGCCCAAGCGGCTCAGCGAGTCGCGTCTGCAGTGCCGCCGCCCACGTCTGCCCGGTGGCCTTCTCGATCAGCATGCCCAGGAGCACGTAGCCGGTGTTGTCGTATCGCCAATCGGTGCCGGGCGAGAAGTCCATCGGCTTGTCCGCCGTGAGCGCGACGATCGCCTCGGGGGTCATCTCCTCGCCCCAGCGCTTCATCCACTCGGGTCCCAGCGCGGTGTAGCTGGGGATCCCGGAGGTGTGGTTCAGCAGTTGCCGCACGGTGACCGGCTGCCACGCTGCCGGCAGGCTGTCGAGATGGCCGCCGATCGGATCGTCCAGGTTCAGCGAGTCGCCCTCGACCAGCTGCATGATCATCGCTGCAGTGAACTGCTTGGTCACCGACCCGATCCGGTAGACCGAGCGCGCCGTGGCCGCGATTCCGTTCTCAAGATCCGCCATTCCGTAGGCGGCCAGGGTGACAGTGTCGCTCCCGCGGACGATGCCAATCGCCACGCTGGGTGACTTCTCCGCCGCCACGAACGCGCGGGCCAGCGAATCGGCAAGTCGGTGCACGGTCGCCGCGGGGGGGAGCGCCTGGGCAGCGAGGGTCGATGGAGCGAGGAGGACGGCGAGGAGGCGAAGCAAACGGGACATCGGCATGTCCAGGGTTCGTGATCTTGACAATGTACCCAGAGCCCGGCGGCGCGACCTGCCGGAGAGGGTGTTGCGCCCTTTCCCGGTCGCCCGTTGATTTCATGGCGGTCGTTCCCGGTGGTCCCGACGCCCAGTGCCCGGAGTCATGTGACCGACGCGTCCCGCTCCTGCCCCAACTGCCACAAGCCCATTGCCGCCGACGCGCATTTCTGCGCGAACTGCGGCACCCCCACCCCGACCGAACCCGGGGTCCCCTCGCGCACGATGCCAACGGGGGCGATCGAGGTGAACCGGGTCCGCCGGGCCCTGGCGGATCGCTACAAGGTCGAGCACGTGCTGGGCGAGGGCGGCATGGCCACCGTGTACCTGGCTGAAGACCTCAAGCACCACCGCAAGGTGGCGGTGAAGGTCATGCGCCCCGAGCTGGCGGAGACCCTCGGCGCCGAGCGGTTCCTCCGCGAGGTGGAGATCGCCGCCAGGCTCAACCACCAGAACATCCTGCCGGTGTATGACTCGGGTGCCGCCGACGGCATCCTCTACTACGTGATGCCGGTGGTCGAGGGGGAATCGCTCCCGGCGCGGCTCAAGCGCGAGAAGCAACTGCCGGTGGCCGATGCACTCCGGATCACCCGCGAGGTGGCAGAGGCGCTCGCCTATGCCCACAAGCGCGGCATCATCCACCGCGACATCAAGCCGGCCAACATCCTGATCCACGAGGGACACGCCCTCGTCTCCGACTTCGGCATCGCGCGCGCCACCGGCGACGCCGGGGCGCTCACCAAGACCGGGCTCGCCATCGGCACGCCGGCCTACATGAGTCCCGAGCAGTCGAGCGGCGAGCAGAATCTCGACGGCCGCACCGACATCTATGCCCTCGGCTGCGTGCTCTACGAGATGCTCGCCGGCGAGCCGCCGTTCACCGGGCCCACCGCGCAGGCGATCATCACCCGCAGCATCACCGAGGAGGCGCGGCCGCTCACCCGGGTGCGCACCGCCGTGTCGGCAGGGGTGGACAGCGCGGTGATGAAGGCGCTCGCCAAGTCGCCTGCAGATCGGTACGCCACGGCGAGCGAGATGGCGGAGGCGCTGACCACAGCCGAGGTCGATGGTCGATCGTCAATGGTCGGGGGTTCATCGAACATCAGCCATCAGCTATCGACCTCATGGTGGAAGCTCGCTGTGGCCGCCGTGCTGGTCCTCGCCCTCGGTGCCGGCACCATGAAGATCTTCGGCGGCGGGCCGGCCGGCTCTGAATCACACCGCGTGGCGGTGCTGCCGTTCGAGAACCAGGGCGCCGACGACGAGGCGTACTTCGCCGACGGCATTGTCGAGGAGCTTCGCAACCGGCTGGCGCGCCTCGACGGCTTCACGGTGATCGCATCGACGTCGGCCGATCTCTACCGCCAGACCACCAAGAGCGCCACCGAGATTGCGCGCGAGTTGCGAGTGAGCCAGGTGCTCACCGGTCGGGTGCGCTGGGCCAATGCTACCGATGGTACGCGACAGTTCCAGGTGGTCACCGAACTCGTCAACGGCGAGACCGGCGAGGTGACCTGGCGCGACACCTTCACCGGTACGCCGGCGGATCCGTTCGCGGTGCAGGGACAAATCGCGACGCGCGTGGCGACCGCGATGGGCGCCGCGCTGAGCCAGACACAGGCTCAGGATCTGGCCGGCCGGCCGACCGACAACGCCGAGGCGTATAACCTCTATCTCCAGGCGCGGGAGATTCTTGATCCGGCGCTGGCAGCTATTCTCCCACAGGATGCTCGACGCGCAGTCAACCTCCTCGAGCGCGCCGTGGCGCTTGACGATCGCTTTGCTGGCGCGTGGACGCAGTTGGCCCGGGCACTGATTGTCGGCGTGTCCAACAATGTTCCGGACACGGCAGCGGCCAACCGCGGCAAGGTGGCACTCGATCGCGCCGTGGCGCTCGCGCCGGATTCGCTCGAGACGCTGTTGATGGTGATGAACTACCATACCATCGTCACGAGCGACGAAGCCGCTCGACGGCGCACCACAACGCGCGCACTCCAGCTGTACCCCGACCACCCGCGCGCCTTGATGGCGGCGGCCAGCATCGACCTGGAGGATGGCAACCTCGAGGCCGGGCTCGCGAAGCTCGACAAGGCCAAGGAGCTGGATCCCCGGAGCATCCGGGTCCTGGTGCGGATCCAGAACACCAACCTGACCCTCAAGCGCTACGCCGAAGCGCGGGTTGCCGCGGAAGATCTTCTTGCGCTCGAACCGACGGATATCACGGCAATCCAGCAGGCGTTGCATGCCTTCGTTGCGGCCGGCGATTCGGTGGGCGCGCGGCGGGCGGCATCCGAGGCGATGCGCTGGGTGCCGCGCACCGACCTGGTCACCTATTTCGCGGGGTACAACGAGATGGCCTGGCTGCTGAGCGAGGACGATCGCCAGCTGCTCTACCGGCTCACTCCGGCAGCATTCGACAACGACCGCGCCTGGTGGTCACAGGCGCTGGCCACCGCCGCGTGGCAGCAAGGCGACCGCGATCGGGCCCGGGCCTACGCCGATTCCGGCCTGGCCACGGCGCAGGCCCAGGTCAACGCCGCCCCGAACAATCCCGAGCTCCGCGTCCTCAACGCCGTGACGCTCGGCATGCTCGGTCGCCGAAGCGAGGCTGTGCGCGAGGCGGAACGGGCGCTGGCCGACACGGTCGACTTCCCTGCAGCTGGCCGGGCGTACATCCTGCACAAGTACGCCGTCGCCATGATGCTTGCCGGCGAGACCGAGCGCGCGCTGGACGCCATGGAGTCGTTGCTGCCACGGCAGTACCACCTCTCGCCCAATCACCTCAAGACCGACCCGACCTTCCGCCCGCTTGCCGGCAACCCGCGGTTCGAACGGCTGGCGAATCGGGGGATCGGCGCGACGGTGGATTGACCCCGCCACTCGGGCTGAAGCCCGAGGGCGGGACGGAGAGTTGCGCCCTCCCCCATTCCGCCGTTTCTTCAGGGATTCCCGCGACAACCGGAGCCCCGTGACCGACACGCCCCGCTCCTGCGCCAACTGCCAGACGCCGCTCCCCGACGAGGCACTCTTCTGCCTCAAGTGCGGCACGCCCACCCCCACCGAACCGGGGGTGCCCGAGCGCACCATGCCCACCGGGGCGATCGAGGTGTCCAGGGTCCGCAAGGCGCTTAGCCGTAACTACAAGATCGAGCGGGTCCTCGGCGAGGGCGGCATGGCCACCGTGTACCTCGCAGAGGACCTCAAGCACCACCGCAAGGTGGCGGTCAAGGTGATGCGTCCCGAGCTCGCCGAGACGCTCGGTGCCGAGCGGTTCCTGCGCGAGGTGGAGATCGCGGCCAAGCTGTCGCATCCGCACATCCTGCCGGTGCACGACTCCGGCTCCGAGGACGGCGTCCTGTACTACGTGATGCCGCTGGTAGAGGGTGAATCACTGCCGGCACGGCTCAAGCGCGAGAAGCAGCTGCCGGTGGGCGAGGCGCTCCGCCTCGCGCGCGAGGTCGCCGAGGCACTCGCCTATGCCCACAAGCGCGGCATCATCCACCGCGACATCAAGCCCGCCAACATCCTGATCAGTGACGGCCACGCCTTGGTGGCCGACTTCGGCATCGCGCGCGCCACCGAGGACGCCGGGGCGCTCACCAAGACCGGCCTCGCCATCGGCACTCCGGCCTACATGTCGCCCGAACAGTCGAGCGGCGATCCCGACCTCGACGGCCGCACCGATGTGTACGCACTGGGCTGCGTCCTCTACGAGATGCTGGCCGGCGAGCCACCGTTCACCGGGCCCACGGCCCAGGCGATCATTTCGCGCAGCATCACCGAGGATCCGAGACCGCTCACCAGGACGCGCAGCGCCCTGCCCGCTGCAGTGGACACCGCCGTGCTCAAGGCACTGGCCAAGTCGCGGGCCGATCGGTATGCCACGGCGAACGAGCTGGCCGATGCGCTCACGGCAGCCGAGGTCGATGGTCGATCGTCAATGGCCGGTGGGCAATCGGCCATCAGCCAGCAGCGATCGACCCCCTGGTGGAAGCTCGCCGTCGCTGCGCTCGTCGTCCTTGCCCTCGGCGCCGGCTCGATGAAGATCTTCGGCGGCGGTTCGGGGTCCGCCACCACGGTGCGCAGCGTCGCGGTGCTGCCGTTCGAGAACCAGGGCGCCGAGGAGGACGCCTACTTCGCCGACGGCATTGTCGAGGAGCTGCGCGACCGGCTGACGCGGCTCGACAGGTTCACCGTGATCGCGTCGGCCTCTTCCGACCAGTATCGCGGAACCACCAAGGCACCCACCGACATCGCCAAGGAGCTTCGAGTCGATCAGGTGCTGATGGGTCGCGTGCGGTGGGCCACCGCCGCCGATGGTAGCAAGCAGTTCCGCGTGACCACCGAGTTGGTCAATGGGCAGACCGGACAGGTGACCTGGCGCGACACCTTCGATGGCGACGTAAAGGATCCGTTTGCCGTGCAGGGCCAGATTGCCACTCGCGTTGCCGGGGCACTCGGCGCGGCGCTCGGCGGCAACGAGCAGGAGGACCTGGCGGGGCGGCCGACCGACAACGCCGAGGCCTACGACCTCTATCTCAAGGGACGGGCGATCAACCCAGGTGGCGCCGTGGCGGCACGCGAGAGGGCGACGCTGATGGAACGCGCGGTGGCCCTCGACTCGAACTTCTTCCAGGCGTGGGGGCACCTCTCCGTCGCCCTGACCGACCTCTGGCTCTCCGGCACGCGCGATCCCGCCGTGGCGCGGCGCTCCCAGGAGGCGATGGAGCGCACCCTGGCGCTGGGCCCTGACTCCTCTGCCGCTCACATGGTCGCCAGCAACTACTACGGCACCGTGGGGCGTGACCAGCAGGCGGCGCGATCCGCAGCGGAAGAGGCCTTCCGGCTCGACCCCAAGTCGACTTGGGCACTCCGGACGATGTCCTCCTATGACCTGCAGGACGGCAAGTTCCAGGCGATGTTCGAGAAGCTCGCCCGGGCCCGCGAGATCGATCCGCTCGACAAGCGGAATCTCGGATCACTGATTCGCGCACAGTTGTACACCGGTCAGCACGACGAGGCACTGGCCACCGCCAAGGAGTTGCAGGCTCTCGGCACGACGAGCTACGCAGGGATGCAGTGGATCGCCGCCGCCTACCTCGCCAACAACGACCTTGACGGTGCCAAGCGCGCGATCGCCGAGCTCACCAAGGACGTGCCAGAGACCGAGGTCGTGGCGTACTTCGCCGGGTACCATGAGCTGGCATTCCTGCTGAGTGACCAGCAGCGCCAGCTGCTGTACCGATTGACTCCAGCGTCGTTCGATGACGACCGCGCGTGGTGGGGCCAGGCGCTCTCGACCGCCGCGTGGCAGCAGGGAGACCGGGCGCGTGCTGCGGCCTGGGCTGATTCGTCACTCGCCGTGGCGCGACGGCAGATCGAGGCAGCGCCCGACGACGCCCAGCTCCGGATTCTCAACGCCGCCTCACTGGCGGTGGCCGGGAAGAAGACCGAGGCGCTCCGCGAGGCCGAGATCGCCATCGCGGACACCACCGGGATCGGCCCCGACAACGTGAACTACGTGCTGCACCAGTATGTCCGCACGCTGATTGCCGCAAACGAAACCGAGCGGGCCCTCGATGCCCTCCAGGAGTTGATGGGACGACAGTACTACGTCACGCCCGGCTACCTGAAGACCGATCCCACCTTCCGACCGCTCAACGGCAACTCGCGCTTCGAGCGGCTGGCCAACCGGGGAATCGGCGGGACGGTGGATTAAGGACCTCCCCGCCCTCCGCGCGGCTGTCTCCCCGAGCCGGCCGCTCTTCGCGGCCGCCCCGAGTGAGCGCAGCGAGCGAGGGGGTTTAGGCCGGCATTCGCATTCGGCAGGCTCCGCCCCCTCGCCCTCGCTGCGCGAGGGCTCGGGGTGACAGCGCCTCAGGGTAACGGATTCTCGCCACCGCACTAACCTCCAAGCATCCCCCCGCCCCACCCGCGCCGGCCCTGCCATGCAACGCGCCATCCGGATCCTCCTCTCGGTACTGGTCTTCATTGTCATCGCGCTGGTGGCCCTCACGGTCATCCGCAATCCCGAGCGCGCCGACCTCGACGACGAGGCCCGCGCCCAGGCGCCCGGCGAGTTCGTGACGCTGTCGCAGGGGGTGACGCACTACGACATCACCGGACCCGACACCGGCCGCACCGTGGTGCTGGTGCACGGCTTCTCGGTGCCGATGTACATCTGGGACTCGACCGTGGTGGGACTTGCCGCTGACGGCTACCGGGTGATCCGCTACGACGCGTTCGGGCGCGGGTACTCCGATCGTCCCGACGTGGAATACGACGAGTCGCTGATCGTCGGTCAGCTCACCGAGCTGCTCGATTCGCTTCGCGTGACCGGACCGGTGGACTTGATGGGACTGTCGTTCGGCGGCTACACCACCGCGGCATTCACGGTGAAGTATCCGAGTCGCGTCCGCACCCTCACGCTGGTCGATCCGGTGGTCGACAGCATCGTGCTCACCGCACCGGTGAGTTGGCCGGTGATCGGGCCGTGGTTCTTCCAGGTGATCGGCGTGCCGACCATGGACGAGGGACAGCTGAGCGACTTCGTGCACCCGGAACGCTTTCCCACCTGGGTGGATCAGTACCGGGTGCAGATGCAGTACCGCGGCTTCGGGCGCGCGCTGCTCTCCACGCTCCGCAACTTCGGCACGACCGACATGGCGGCGCTCTACGGCGAGGTGTCGCGCACCGGCGTGCCGGTGCTGCTCATCTGGGGGCGGGAAGACCAGACGGTGCCGTTCGACAAGTCGGAGGTGGTGCTGCGCGCCATCCCGGACGCGCAATTCGTCCCGGTCGACTTCGCTGGCCACCTGCCGCACATCGAGGAGGCCGCGGTGGTGCGCGAGGTGATGCTGGGGTTTTTGGCCGGGAGTCCGTAGAACTGTCACCCCGAGTCCTCGCGCAGCGAGGGCGAGGGGGCGGAGCTTGCCGGGCAGGCTCCGCCCCCTCGGTCGCTTCGCTTCCTCGGGGTGACAGGGCTCCGATTCACGTCGAGCCCGCGGCCAACTCAGATCCCTGCCGGCCTCCGCCCCCTCCCCCTCGGTCGCTTCGCTCCCTCGGGGTGACAGTTCCTCGGGGTGGCAGTTCCTCGGGGTGACAGTTCTACGGCCTCCCCGCCAGCGTCTCCACCGTCCCGCGCGCGACGTCGATCCGCCGGACCAGTCCCTCGCCCGACACCGTCACCACGTAGCGGCCCTGCTCGTCAATCACGAAGTCGACCATCGCGCCGATCGCCGGATTGTCGCTGAGCGCGCCGTCGGGATCGTGGCGCCCGAACGCGGTCGAACCGGCGACCACGCGCAGCCGGCCGGTGGTGCGGTCGAGCCGCACGATCTGGCTCGAACCCCACTCGGTCCAGAGCAGGTCGCCGTCGTCGAGTTCATGGATCTCACCGAAGAACAGCAGCGGCGACTCGAGCGCGAGCGCGCCGTGCTGCGCCGGTCGCTCGCCCAGCGCGTCGCCCACGCCGGCGATGGTGCGGATGGTGCCGTCGCGCGCCGACACCTCGCGGATCCGGCGATTGAATGAATCGCCGATGACCAGGTTGCCGTTGCGGAGTCGGAGCACCACGTGAGGCCTGGCCAGCGTCGCGTCGCGTGCCGGTCCGCCGTCGCCGCTGAAGCCGCGGTAGCCGTTGCCGGCGAGCGTGGTGATCGTGCCCCGCCGCAGGTCGAGTTCACGAATGCGGTGCGCGTCGGTGTCGGTGAAGAGGATCGTGTTGTCGTCGTGCACCCGCAGGTAGAACACCCCCATCAGGTTCACGTCGAGCGCGGGGCCGTCCGGCCCGGGACCGCGCAACCCGCTGCCGGCCACCGTGGTGATCACGCCCGTGGCGGCGTCGACGCGCCGGATCCGTTCGTTGCAGCGATCGGCGATGTAGACGTTCCCGCGCGAGTCGGCGTCCACCGCGTCTGGACACTGCAGCTGCGCTTGGCGTGCGGGCCCACCGTCGCCCGAGAATCCGGCCTCCCCCGTTCCCGCGAACGGCGTGAGCGTGCCGGCGTCGGCGTCGAGGCGCATCACCCGGTGGTTGCGGCGTTCGCTGATGAGGAAGGTACCGTCGGCGAGCTGGGCGATGCCGATCGGAAAGCCGAGGGTCGCTTCGCGGGCGGGCTGCTGAGCGGCGGCGGAAATGGTGCACGCGACAAGGAGGGCCGCGGGGGCGCACAGGCGCATCGGGACTCCGGGGAGGGTTCCGGGTACCGGACGCGCGAAGGTGGGGGTGGTTTCACCGATGCGCGCCGCGGAAGCGCTTGTCACCCCGACCCCGAACGAAGTGAGGGGGAGGGGGCGGAAGCCCGCCGCTCTTCGCGGCCGGCTCGAAATGACAGGACCCGGACCTCCCCTTGCGCCGCGCCGCCACGGCGGTAGGGTTGAGCGCCGCCGGATCGGCACTCCGATTCCCGGCGCCGCGCCCGTCCCCACCAAGGAGGAGTCGTGCGTTCCGGGTTCCTGCTTGCCTGCCTGGTCACCCTCGGTGCCTGCACGTCGGTCGTCTCGCTGAAGCCCGCGGTTCCCTACGATGCCGGCATCACCGATTCGAGGATCCTGGGTAGCTGGACCCTCGTTGGCCCCGAAGACTCGGTGAGCCTGTTGATCACGGAGTCCAAGCCCGGAGTCTACAGGATCACCTCCCCAGACCCTGAGGCCCAAACCCCGTCGTACGAGCTCCGAATCGGGACGTTCGGGGGAGACTATGACCTGCTCGAGGTGCGGCTCGACCTCAGCTCGCTGCCTGGCAGCGATTCCGTGGGCTACTACCCGTGGGCGCTCGAGACATATTCGCAGTACCTGGTGCGGCGTACGGGAGCAGAACTCGAGTTCGCTGCATTCGACCTCGACGCCCTCGCGGATGCCATCGCCGGGGGATCGCTCTCCGTTTCCCACGTGCGACTCACCGAGGGGGTCCTCGGCCCGTCCGATATCCTGATCACCGCCGACACCGAGCAGCTGCGCGCCGCACTTGCCGAGTTCATTCAGCAACCGGGCGCAGTGACGCCGATCACCCGGAAGGGCCGGAGCCTGGTGCTGCCTGAGTAGGACGATGTGGGTGGTGGACTTCGTGGAGCAGGACGATGGTGCCCGCGGGCCTCAGAACCTCACCCCCATCCCCACTCCGACCCCGCCCCGCACCGGCACGACGACGAACGACCGCTCGCTCATCGCCGTAGTGGGAGCCGACAGCCGATCCCACCGCTCGCTCTTCATCAGCGCGCCGACCAGCAAGCCCGTCAGGGCACCGACGCCGACACCACCGACCACGTAGGTGCCGCCGCAGAGTCCGGCAACGGGACTCAGTTCGAGCTCGTTGGCACAGTCGTCGGCAGCGATCACGCCGACGATCAGTCCGAGGCCGGCTCCGAATGCGAGTCCCGCCAGCGCATGGCCGCGGCTACCCCGGAACACCTCCACGGTCGATGCGGGACTGATCTCGTGCTGCCGCTGCGCGCCCTGCCCGTCGCGAAGCGTCAGGGTGGTGCCGTTCCACGCCACATAGCTCCCGGTGACCGGGACACAGTGCTCCCCGATGCCGCACGGTCCGCGCACCCGGATCCGCGATCCGGGGCGGACGTCCTGGGCGTGCAATACCAGCGGCACGAGTGTCAGGGCGCCAAGTGCGAGGAGCGAGAGACGAGGCATGAAACCTCCGGGGATGCGAAGCGCCGGAAACACACTCGCGGGACTGGGCACCGATGCCACCACGGAACGACCACCGACCCGTCGCACCGCCAGCGCCGCCGGTGGAACCCGTTGACATCGTGTGGTGCGAATGCTCGCGCCGAGGCCGTGTCGTTTGAGGGTGTAGCGGCGGATGCCGGGGAGATGCCACCCCTGTGGAACGGGCGATCGCCTCAGATCGCCAACTGCACCCCCAACCGCACCCCCCTCACGCCAGGCGCCATCACGGTGGTCGCGCGCGGCACCGCCTCCCACCTGTCCGTCTTGATCACCGCGCCGACCAGCATGCCGATCCCGGCTCCCGCGAGGGTCCCGAAGGCATAGCTCAGGTCGCACAGGTCCTCGCCGGGCGCCTTGTGGCAGCGCTTGGCGTCGATGGCCCCGGCGACCAGACCGGCGAGCGACCCGACCAGGAGCCCCTGGACCGTCTGGCCCCGGCGACCGCGATGTACCTCGAGCGTGGCACGTGGGCCGAGAAGCAGCCGACGTTCACTGCCATCCTCGGTCCGGACCACCAGTGAGTCGCCCTGGCGTTGGTGGAGGGTACCGATCACGGGATCGCATCCGGCGATAGCCGGGCACGTGCCGAGCACCCGGATCCGGGAACCCAGAGGAACGTCCTGCGCTGCTGCGGTCGTGGCCGCGAGCGTGAGAAGGCCGAACGCCCTGACCAGCGGGTACGGGATCCTGCATGCCACGGTAACCTCCTGAGCGGACACCACTCAATGCTACGGGTCGTGGATCGTCGGCACCAGAGGCTCGGTCCCGTCGCGTTCAGTGCCCGAATTGCACCCCCACGCTCATCAGGGTACTCGACCAGGAGCTGCTCGTCCCAACCGTGTTCCAGCTCGGCGGCGCGGTGTGCGTGGCCCGACTCACCTCGGCGGCGACCGAGACAGCCCTGCTCAACCGGTACGATCCACCGATGAAGAGCACCTGTCGTGACGCATCGAAGGAGCCACCCTGGGTGTCGGTGACGCCGCCCGGATCGGTGATGGTGGCTTCAAGCGCGGCGGTGGCTTGCAGATCATCGTTCCCCCACCCGGCAGTGACGCCGAGGCGACCGAAGTGCTTCTCCGCCGCGAGGCGAACGCTGCTGACGTGACCATCGAACTGGCTCATGCCGAGCTCGATTGATCGTCCGGCGTCGGTGGGTATCCCGGTGGTACGGAACGCAAGCGCCGGCAGGGTCGTGCGCTTGAAGCTGAGTGAGACTCCTGGCACTTGCTGGGTTTCGCCAACGATGCCGATCCGGCTTCCGAGCCCGAGCGCCAGTCCACCAGACCGCTCGAGTCCCAGTTGGCCGCTTCCGGACTTGTCCTGCGCCGACACCGAAACAAGCGCCTCGAGCGAGAGGATTCGGGTCTTCCCGCTCCGGAATCCCGCCCAAGGCGTGAACGCCAGGTCGGCCGCGACCGTCATGGACGACGATGTCATGACCGGAATCGTCGCCGACTGGCTGCCCTGCTCGCTCAGCGTCGCGCCGTCCAGGGTCGGGGTCCCGCGATCGCGCCGCGAAGCCCGCACCACGACCGTCACTCCCCCGGCGCGTACGGTCGGTCCCCCCTGTCCCAGCACGGCGTTGCCACCGACCACATCATCCATGGACTCCATGGCGAGTCGCTGGGCAATGTCACGCGCCTTGCCGAGGCCGTCGAAGACCTCCACGTGGAACGGATTGTAGGGGCCACAGGCTCCCAGGAGCGCCACCACGGCGAGGAAAGGCGCATGCGTCACACGTGACATCGTGACCTCCAGGCAATGAACCGGCAACAGGATCGCCCCGGTGCGTGACGGGACCATCAAGCGAGTAGAGTCGATGGTTGGAGCTGTGGCGTCGTCCTCGATTCTCCATCTTGAGCATCGCCCCGACCACCAGGCCGGCAACGGCGCCGACGGGAATGAGCACGGCGGTGTGTGCAGCGCGCAGTCCGGCGACCGGACTCGCGCCGACGGCGACGAGCGAGAGACGGGGCATGTAATCTCCGTAAACGGGAAGCGCCAGAAACACTCACGGCGCCGTCGGGCGCCGCTCCGCCCGCTAGAACTCCACGCCCAGTGCCACCACGGAACGATCGCCCACGCGTCGCACCGCTAGCGCCGCGGGTGGCACCCGTTCCCATCGTGTCGTGCGGATGATTGCGCCTACCAGGGCACCGACACCGGATCCCAGGAGCAGACCTCCCGTGACCTCATAGCCACAATAGCCCGTGCAGTTCGCCTGACTGATCGATCCAACGACCAACCCGGCGACCGCACCGAGCCCCAGTCCCTCCAGGGTGTAGCGGCGGGTGCCGTGGGGGTAGTCGACCGTGGTGGCGGGTCCGACGCGGAGATGATGCTCGACACCGTCGGGCTCGCGGATCACCAGCGAGTCGCCCGAGTGGTGTCGCAGCGTGCCGATCACCGTGGGGCAATCGGGGGCGGTGGGGCAGGCCCCGCGCACCCGCAAGGTGCTGCCGAGCGATGGCGCCTGCGCGACCGCGACCAGCGGCGCGAGGACGAGGAGGACCAGCGACATCAGGGCCGACCGTGCCATGGCAACCTCCCGGATCGGGACCGACTAGACGCTACAGGGTGAACACCAACGGCGCGAGGTCGCGGCTCCTAGGGCCGCACCCGTGCCCCGACGCTCAGCCGGCTCCGCGACCAGCTGGTCCCTTCACCCACCAGTGGGTCGCCGAGTCCCTGGAACGAGCTGTTGCCGTGGGCGAACTCGACACCCAGGGCGAGTTGCGGCACGACGCGCACATCCACCCCACCGAACACCGACCACCGCGAGCTTTGGTAGGAGAGCTGTTCCAAGCGCTTCTCGCCGGAACCCACCTCGGCGAACACCACGCCCTCACCCGACACCGCGTCGTGTCCCCATCCCAGCGACAGGCCGACGCGACCGAAAGTCTTGCCTGCGGCGAGCCGGAGCGAGGTCGCCGTGCCGGTGGCTTGGCCCATGCCGAGCTCCATCGGCGCGCCGTGGGTGGGCAACTCGGCCGACCGGAAGGCAGTGGTTGGGAGAGCCTGACGCCGAAGGCTGAGCGACACTCCCGGCAGCGTCGGCGTCTCGGTCATCATGCCGAGCCTGACACCGACCCCGAACGACGGACCTTCGCGCATCAGGGTGCCGCTCGAGGTGCGCGTGGAGTGGTCCGCGAAGAGTGCCGAGCCGAGGAATTCGACGCTCATCACGCGTGTTGCGCCCACCGCCACGCCGGGGAGGAGTCCCACCGCCACATCCATCGCGACGCTGGCCCCTGGCGTGTCCCTCGTGCCGATCGATTGTATCTGGCCGGCGTCGGGGGAGAACGACGTGCCACGCGAATCGGGCTGGTATCGCGGAACCCGCGTGCTCCGGATCCCCACGCTCACCGCGCCGGTTCGCGCCACCGGGGCCGCCTCGACGAAGGTCGCGTTCCCTGCGGGAAGCTCGTCCACCGCCTGGGCGGCGAGGTAGCGGGCCATGCCGCGCGCGGCGGCGATGCCGCTGGCGAGCGAACCGCTGTAGTCGGGCGGCGGCTGGGAATCGCCGCCACGCCCGCCGCCGCCCCAGATGCCGCCGGTGAAGGCGTCGGTGCAGCCGGCGAGGAACAGGGCCATCAGGGGAACGAGGGTGCGACGTGTGGGCGGCATGGTGCGCTCCAGTCGGAGGTCTGGAGCGACGATGCCGGAGGGGGATCAAGTGGGGGTCAAGCGGGGCGCCAGAAGCGGCCCAACAACAGGCCGACCCCCATGCCGAGCACGGCCGGAAGGATGCTGGCGCCCAGGATGATTCCCACCTCCATGGGTGCCGCGTGTTCCATGTACAGTGGGGCGGTGCCGCCACTCAAGCGGCGCAGCACCTGCTCCTCCAGCACCACCCACACCACCACGCCAAGCGCGATCCCCGACAGCAGGACGAGGAAGTGCCGCACGGCTGTCGCGATCAGATCTGTGTCTCGTGCGCGACCGATTCGCGCACCCACGAGCACCGCGAGCAGCACCGCCATCAGGTACACAAGCCATGGCATCTGCAGCGGATGCGTGTCCGTGGAGGTGGACACCGCCACCACCTTGGCGATCGCGAACACCAGGGTCATCGCCGCCGTGCCGAGCAGCAGCGATGAACGGAGGGGCGGGCGCTCGGGCTCTGCGGATGGGGACACGTCGTTCCTCCCCTGAGGGGTCTCGGGCGGTTGAAGCATGCCGCCGTGGCCGGGAACGGCCAAACGCTACCCGTCGCCACGAGCCGACACCAGAGGGCGGCATCAGCACCGGGAACGCAGCGAGGGGACTCGAGGTGCCGGCTCCTCCCTCGCCTTCGCCCCGCGCCGTACATTCACCCCATGGCCGCTGACACCCCGCCGGCACGCTGGAAACGGATCAAGGATCTCTTCGCGGCGGCGCTGGCGGAGGCCCCCGACGCCCGGGCCGCCTTCCTCGAAACCGCCAGCGGTGACGATCCGACCCTCGCCGTCGAGGTGCTGGCGCTGCTCCGCGCCCACGACGAGCCCGGTGCGGTCGACCGCCTCGCCGGCGACGTCGCCACCCTCGCCGCCTCGCTCCGCCCCGTGGCGCGCGACGGCCAGGAGATCGGCCACTACCGCATCGAAACGAGGGTGGCCGGCGGCGGCATGGGAGAGGTGTACCGCGCCCACGACCGTGAGCTCGACCGTCGCGTCGCCCTCAAGTTCCTGGCGCCGCACCTCGGCGACGATCCCGTTGCCGCGGAGCGATTCGAGCGTGAGGCCCGCGCCATCGCCGCGCTCGATCACCCCAACATCTGCGCGATCCACGAGATCGGCACCACCGCGAACGGCGCCCGCTACCTGGTGATGCCCTACTACGAGGGGATCACCGTCCAGCGCGACCTGCTCGCCGGCCCGATGCCGGCCACCCGTGCCGTGGCCATCCTCATCGACGTGCTCCGCGGTCTCGGCACGGCGCACGCCCGTGGCATCGTGCACCGGGACATCAAGCCGTCGAATGTGCTGGTGACCGGCGATGGAGTGGTGAAGCTGCTCGACTTCGGGGTCGCCAAGCTGGAGGACGCGGCGCGCGGCGTCACCGGCGGCGGCCCCGTCGGCACCGCCGCCTACATGAGCCCCGAGCAGGCCGTCGGTGGCGTGGTGGACGCCCGGAGCGACCTGTGGTCGGCCGGCGCGATGTTCTACGAGATGCTCACCGGGGAGCGGCCCTACACCGACGGCCACGTGGCGGCACGCAGCGGTGAGCAGGCCCTTCCCGCACCGTCGCTGCCGCCCGCGCTGGCCGAGTCGGTTCCGCCGTCACTCCGTGAGGTGACCGCCAAGGCATTGCAGCACGATCCGGCGGCGCGCTACCAGACCGCGGCCGAATTCGAGGAAGCGCTGCACGGCATCATCTGGGACGACGCATTCGCGGTGGCGCAGCGTGCCGCCCGGCGCACCCGCACCATCGTGGCCGCCATGTTGATCGTGGTGGCGCTGCTGGCCGGTGGCACCTGGTACCTTTCCGCGCGCGGCGATGGCGCGGCCGCGCTTGTCAGGGACGAACAGCGCCTGTCGATCGCCGTGCTGCCAATCGTCGATCGCAGCGTCACCGGCGACCAGCAGTACTACGCCGATGGTCTCACCGAGGAGCTGATCGCCACGCTGTCGCGGGTCGACGGCCTGCGCGTGGCGTCGAGCACGTCGTCGTTTGCGCACCGCGCCAGCACCGCCGACCTCCGCACCATCGGCCGGCAACTCGGCGTGTCGCACGTGGTCGAGGGCAATCTGCAGCGCTCGGGCGACCAGCTGCGGATCCGCGCGTCGCTGGTGCGGGTGAGTGACGGCTTCCGGGTCTGGTCGCAGCTGTTCGAGCGCCCGGTGGGCGAGGCCTTCGTGGTGCAGCAGGACATTGCCCAGGCGGTGGCCCGCGGCCTGCAACTGCGGCTGGTGATCGGCGACACCGAGGCCGACGCGGGGCGGCCCGATGCCGCGGCCTACGAGCTCTACCTCAAGGGCCGCTACGCCTGGGGCACCCGCAGCGAGGCCGGCCTCCGGTCGGCGCGGCGCTTCTTCGAGCTGGCGGTTGCCCGGGACTCCACCTACGCCCCTGCCTGGGTCGGCGTCGCCGACGCCAACGCAGTGCTCGGCTTCTACGACTACTTGCCGCCGCGCGAGGCGTTTCCCGCGGCCGAGGCGGCGGCGGAGCGCGCGATCGCGCTCGATCCGGCGCTGGCCGCGCCCCATGCGACGCTCGGCTACGTGGCACTCTACTATCACTGGGACCTGGCAGCCGGCGAGGCGGCGTTCAAGCGCGCGCTCGAACTCGATGACAGCTATGCCACCGGCCACCAGTGGTACGCCAACCTGCTGGTGGCCGCCGGACGATTCGACGAGGCGGTGCGCGAGATGCAGCGTGCACAGCAGGAGGACCCGCTGTCGCTCATCGCCAAGGCGGCCGAGGGATGGGTGCACCACTTCGCCGGCGAGGATGCGGTGGCGATGGAACGGCTCCGCGCGGTGCTCGCCGTGAATCCCGACTATGCCACGGCACTCACCTGGGCCGGGGACGTGTTGGCAGGGATGGACTCGCTTTCGCAGGCAATCGCGATGCACCGGCGGCTGGTGGCCACCTCCGACAGCAGCGGCCTGGCGATGGCGTCGCTGGCCCGGACGCTGGCGCTGGCGGGTGAGCACGACGAGGCGCGGCTGTTGCTCGCGCGGCTTGACGAGCGCGAGGCGGCGGGGCTGTACGTGCCGTCGTATGACATTGCCAAGGTGCACGTGGCGCTCCGGCGCCACGACCTGGCCTTCGCGTGGCTCCGCAAGGCGCGTGAGCAGCGCTCGCACTCGATGATGTTCCTGCGGGTCGATCCCGCCTTCCGCGGCATCCGGGGCGACCCGGCGTTCCTGTCGCTGCTCGTCCGGGTGGAGCCGACGTGACCGACACCTCGCCCGAACGCGACCCCGCGCTCGACGCACTCTACCCGCTGGTGTACGGCGAGCTGCGCGCCCTCGCACATCGGCACCTCCGCGGCGAGCGCCCCGACCACTCGCTCGGCACCACCGGCCTGGTGCACGAGGCCTACCTCAAGCTCTCCCGGCTCGACCGGGTCCGCTGGATGAACCAGTCCCACGTGCTTGGCGTCGCCGCCCAGGCAATGCGGCGGATCCTGGTCGACCACGCCGCCGCGCGGCGGGCCGACAAGCGAGGCGGCGGTCGTGATCAGGTCGCCCTCGACGACGCCATGGCCATGGCCGAGTCGCGGGGTGAGGAGCTGCTGGCGCTGGACGAGGCGCTGGTGGCGCTGGCGGGGGTGGAGGAGCGGCTCGCCCGGGTGGTCGAGTGCCGGTTCTTTGGCGGGATGAGCATCGAGGAGACGGCGGAGGCACTCGGGATATCGACGGCGACGGTCAAGCGCGACTGGACCATCGCCCGGGCCTGGCTCAACCGCGAGCTGACCGGCTAGGCCGCTGCCCTGCCCCCATTTCCCGGGGGGATGATCCAGTTCGGACCGGTTTCCGGCTTTTCCAGATACAGGCACCACGCGGGCCTCCCTGCCGCGGTTGCCAGCCACATCTGACGCCGGAGACTGTACCGATGCCCAACCTCACCACGCGCGCACCCCGCCGGGCGCCCATCCTCCTCGCCGCCACCACCCTGATCGCCGTCGCCGGACTCGCCGGCTGCGGGTCCGAGTCGATCGCCCAGACCGAGGGACCGTCTGCGATCTCCACTCGGTCGGTCAACGCGCAGCTCGAATCCGATCTCAAGATCGTGCGGCAAGCCACCAGCAAGTATCACTCGTTCGCGCGAGCGCAGGCCGACGACTACACCTTCCTGTTCATGGACATGTGCATGGTGGATGAGTCGCCCGAGCGGGAGGGCGGCATGGGCTTCCACTACGTCAACACCAACCTGCTCGGCGGGTCGCTGCCCGACATCACCAAGCCGCAGGCGCTGCTCTACGAGCCGGCGTCCAACGGGTCGCTCAAGCTGGTGGCGGTGGAGTACGTCGTGCCGGTGGACCAGTGGACCGGCAGTGCGCCACCGCGGTTGCTGGGCCAGGAGATGAAGGCCAACAGCTTCGGCCTCTACGCCCTGCACGTGTGGCTCTACAAGGAGAACCCGAAGGGGATGTTCGAGAACTGGAACCCGACGGTGAGCTGCCAGTACGCGTCGCCGGCGATCCGGGGCGGGGAGTTCTGAGGAACTGTCATCCCGAGGAACTGTCACCCCGAGGAACTGTCACCCCGAGGGAGCGTAGCGACCGAGGGGGCGGAAGCTGGCGAATGCGAATGCCGGCCTCCGCCCCCTCCCCCTCGCTTAGCTCGGGGTCGGGGTGACATTGCCTAGACCCGGCGCCGAACCCCCTCCAGCGCCTCATGGACCCGCACCATCCCCAACGAATCGAGCTTGCAGTACTCCAGCAGTGCGGCGCGGTGCCGCGCGTGGTCCTCTGCCGGGTACTGGCCGGTCCACATGAAGCCGAACACCGCCGCGGCGTCCTCGCCGCCGGCCACCGCCATCCCGTCGTAGCTGCAGTCGGGGGCCAGCACGGGGAGCACCTTCTTGATCGAGCTGCGCCCACGGAAGCCAGGGTGGATGTAGCCCTCCTTGATCACCTTCTCGAGGTCGAACAGCCGCTCGATCACCGCGCCGAGTGGTGCCTCCAGGTCGGGGAACCACTCGGCGAGCTGGGTGAGCACCTGCCGCTCGTAGCTGGAGTAGACCACGATCGATCCCTCATCGCCGAGGAACCGGAGAAGTTCCTCGGTGAGTTCGCGGCGCCAGTCGCCGTCGATCGGGGCGAGGTACTCGTGGTGGCGTTCGCTGCCGTTGCCGTCGCGGACGTGGAGCGAGAACTGGAACGGGTGCTTCCGGTACGGGCGGGTACCGTCGAACTGCGGAATCGCCGGCTGCACCGCCTCGAAGTCGAGGTAGTGCACGGGGGAGCGGAGCTGGTCGAGCAGTGCCAGTCCGTCCGGATTGATGCGTGGCGTGTTCGAGCGCATCACCTCCACGTGCATCGCCTGGATGTCGGTGAGCTTGGTGTCGGGCGGCAGGTGCGAGATCCGCTCGTAGGGTTTGAGCTCCTCGAACTTCTGGGCGGAGATACGTGGGATGTCGAACAGCGGGTCGGGGATGCCGATGCCCAGACAGTCGACGCCCCAGTGTTCGCAGTTCTTGCAGGCGAAGCAGAGGGTGGGTGCGGGTTCCTCGCCGGCGAGTGTGTCGGTGAGTTCGGGGAGGATGTTGCCGAAGGTGGCGGCGCGTTCGAGCGCGTCGGCGGTGACGTCGACGGTGGTGAGCAGGTTGTCGCCGGTGCCGTGGGTGTAGTCGCCGTTGACCATCACCAGCGAGACGCGGTGGATGGGGAGGTTGGCGGCGAGGAGCACGGCGGCGGTGAAGCCGACGTCGTCGATGTACTCCGGCTTGATCTTCTTGGACTCGGTGTTCGACCCCGACTTGATCTCGATCAGTTCCCATCCCTGCCCAAGTCGTCGGAGCGCGTCGGCGCGGGCGACGGCGCCGTGGGCTTCGAAGGTGGCCTCGAAGAGGAGGGTGGTCGCCGGGTCGGCGATGGCTTCCGCGGTCGCCTCCGCGGCGGTTTGTCGCGGGGTGCGCTGGAGGTAGCGGCCGGGGCCGAGCCATTCGCGGGCGCGGCGCTGCACCTCCTGGCCCTCGTAGAAGCGCCACTGGTCGCCAGGGGCCGGCGTGGCGGGGGTGAGGTTCTGCGCGCGCCACCCCTTGGTGGGGCACTCGAGGGCGGCGAGGAAGGCGTGCTTGGGGGTGGGCATGGGGGAAACGACCTCGGCTCTAGAACTCCGGCAGTATCCGGTTGACGCTACTACCTGCACGAGGGCCGAGTCCCTGGGCGGCGCAGATCTGCTCGGCACGCCCCCGGGGGTGGTTGCGCCCGCCGAGCGGGCGCGCACGGCACAAGTAGTCCGTCGACGGAAAGGGTCGGCCCTCGCGCAGGTGAACCCTGTGCTGGGGGCATAGCGCAACCGGATCTCTTCCGTCAGCACACATAGGCACCCAACCTGAATCCGGTTGCTGACCCCCTTGCAGCCTGACTTGACGGTACAAAAGAACGCGATCAGAATCATCGCAATGTCCGCCCCAACCCGCCATCTGCGACACCCAATCCGTCACAGCGACCCGCTAGGCTGCGGCTTGTCCGAAAAGATGCTGCTCGACGGAGCTGCGGAGGCCTACCGACTCGTTGACTCGATCGACCAGACGCTAGGAGTGCACCTCGCAGAGCTGGTGGAGCTCGCGAACCTGTCGGCCATGATCGGAAATCTCCTCGCAACCGGCATCGTGCGATCAAGTGGCGGGGTCTTTGAGAGAGCGGGGGCTCACAAATACCAGGACCTGCGAGGGACTGCTGCCGGCGCCTGCAACATCGAAGTAAAGGTCGCGCTGGAAACGAATCGGCCGAAAGGCCACCTCCCCAAGGCGGGCCATTACCTCACGGCACGGTACGTCTTGGTGCAGGAGGATGGCACATTTCAGCGGAGTATCAGGGGTGTAGTTCCATACATCTGGGAGATTCGCCTCGGACACTTGGAACTGTCGGACTTTAGCGTGAGCAACACCGACGGGGATTCTGGCAAGACGGCGGTTGTTTCGACCCAAGGAATGAGGAAGCTTCGTCTGCTGTACTTTGATGAACACTACTGCCCGTTTGCAAACGTCCGGCGATACCTCGCAGAGTATGGCTCCTAGTCAGAGCTGCTCCGCTATTGCTGTCGCGATGGCCCTTCCCAACAGCGGCGGAACAGCGTTGCCGATCTGCTTAACGATCTGGCCTCGGGTACCGACGAACGTGAACCTATCCGGGAATCCTTGAAGCCTCGCCCCTTCGCGTGGGGTGAGAGCACGGTCCTGGGTTGGGTGGATGCAGCGATTCGATGCCGGGTGGACGAAGTTGACTGTCAGTGTAACACTCGGCTTGTCTGCGTCCAGCCGACTATAGCTTGAACTGAATCCACTCTTAGTCAACCCGGCCGGCAGGGCCGCCCGTGAGTGGCCTGCGTGCCGTATGATCTCGAGCATCTTCGGGGAATGACGAGTGGCCGCATGCAGCGTGAGACGAGCCTCCTCCCCTCGCATCGCACGCTCGTAAGGGGTAAGGTCAATCCCGTCTAAGTACCTGTCGCTGGCCTCGCCGGCCGCGAGTGGTGGCAAGTCATGTATGGCCTCCATGACCGTGACGGCCTCCGGCATTGCCTCACTGAAGAGCGGATCACAGTGAATCCTCGGCGCTGACCCCGCCATGCTCCGGTGCTGAGTGGAGTGAGTGGGCATGGGCCACTCAAAGCGGCTTCGGCCTCGCCTTCCGACAATGATCAGTCGCTCCCGGTTCTGTGGCAGTCCGAACTGTGCTGCGTTCACGACTCGGTGGTCCACGGAGTAACCGGCGGCGCTAAGGATTGTGACGAGATGACTGAAGGTCGCTCCCCCATCGTGCGTCAGCAGACCGAGGACGTTCTCCAATACAAAGAAGGTCGGCTGTAGCTCAGCGACAACGACTGCGAACTGTTCGAATAGGCCATTCCGCGGATCTTCTAGTGTCAGGTTTCGAAACGGTCGAATGGACGAGAAGCCCTGGCAAGGAGGTCCGCCGATGACAACAGCGGGCTCGCCTGCACTCGACTCAAGTGACTTAAGAGACAATGAACGGATGTCGACGACGTGCGTGTCCGCGTACGCATGGTTGACCCGAAAGGTGGCGGCTCTATCCGCCAACAAGTCAACCCCAGCAGTAACAACAAACTTGCCCGTCATCTCGAATCCATAGGAGAACCCGCCAGAGCCGCAGAACAAATCAACGACCCTATGCTTGCCTGGCTCGATGGGCAACGCCCGCTTCTGAGTACCCATTCGGTCGGGGATTGCGGTTACATACCCTTCTCCACGGACCCCAGAACCCAAGAGCTCGGACTGTGCGGACGCGAGTTCGGGCAGCGCGACGCCGAAATGAGCCGACAACCGGGCGAGGGCAGCGTGCGGCGGCGCCTCGAGGCCTCGCTCCCAACGCACGATTGCCGTCCGCTCAAGTCCCGTAGCCCTGGCGAGCGCGGCAAGAGACTCACCTCTGCGAAGACGCAGTGATCGCAGGGTGGGTTCACGCTCCCGAGAAGAGTCCACTTCATCCTCCACTGCCAGCTCCCGAGTGTGACAACAGCCGTATTCGTTAGCAATGTAGTCAGGAAGCCGAGGTCCACAGATACGAGAAAACGCTTGGCGGGTCCCGATCGTTCGTCCCTCACAGCACCCGCACGCAACGCGTTCTGGCGACTTGCCGCGATCGGCGGCGGGATGCGGGAGCAGGGGCACGAACCTGCAAGCCGGAGGGGACCCGGACATCGGCATTGTCGGGTCCCCATGTTTGGCCTCCTGCCCGCGGGACAGCCACTACCCGGCCTAACGGCTCCTGCCCGAACCGGGCCCGAGATCACTCTGAACCCAACGGCCGCGGAATTGCGCTCAGACAGCCCAATGGCCTACCTTCGAGCTGCCCACCTGCCGCATGGCCCGAACCACGCGACGGGCCTAGAGTCGGGCGTGCTTCGTGGACATGGGCGATATCCAATGCCTCCGAGCGGTCTCCAGCATCCTCAGGCGTGTTGAACCCCGGAGCCCCAATTGAACGTCCGCCCTCGAATCGTCCGCGACCCAATTCACGAGGACATTCCGCTCGGGCCCATACAAGCCGCCATCGTGGACACCCCAATCTTTCAGCGACTGAGATACATCAAGCAGAACGGCCTATTGCACTTCGTGTTTCCTGGGGCGGTCCATACTCGGTTCAGCCATTCCCTGGGCACATTCCACCTTGCCGGAAGGGCATTCAATAGCCTTTTCGAGAACGTCTCACGTAGCGACCCCGCTGCCCTCGCGAGCAAAGAGTTTCAGTACATCCGGCAAGTATTCGAGACAGCGGCATTGTTGCACGATTGTGGCCACTCCGCGTTCTCACACTCCATCGAGCACGTTAGGATTGACGGCAAGCCGTTTTTTCCTTCGGTTCCCGAACTCGCGAGCGAATGGGGAAGCGACAACGGTCTCAGCAGGTGGTTGTCGGGTAGGATCGAGGCCGGGGAGCTGGAGCTCGCCCCATATCCATCGCACGAGGAGTTCGGCCTTCTCCTAATTGGGGTTCTCTTCGACGGCCACTATGCTGAGAAGGTCACAGACACGAGCGCAGCGCTCTTAGCGGTGGATCCGATCGACTTCGCGGACGACATACGGTCGATGATCGCACGGTCATTGACTCCGTCCGAAGTGTTCAAGCGCTGTGCAGTTCAGGTGTCGAATTACATACCCGGCATTGAGGCAGTTCCTGAGCGCGAGCAGCCGAAGCAGCTGCAGCGCGCACTCTCTACGCTTATTAGCGGCACCGTAGACGTTGATCGACTAGACTACCTCAATCGCGACTCCCGGTTCACCGGCACACTGTATGGTCTCTGTGATGTTGGGGTAATTATCAACGCCCTTGAGCTCTGCGTAGGAGAAGCTGGTGGCCCGGTTCTCAGCGTTGGATTGCGGAAGCGGGCGTGTCAAGCAGTCGATGACTTTCTCTGGAGTCGATACCAGCTATTCAATCAAGTGCTCAACCACAAGACGAACGTGGTCCTGAATGCGCTCTTGGCAGACGCACTGAAAGCGGCTGTTGAGAAGCCCGGGCTCGGCATCGGCCGACCCCTCGCACTGGAGGACTTCATCTCGTTTACGGATGAGTACGTGATGTCCAGCGTAATCGACGCCAGCCTGCGGGACAAACACTCCAGTCGCCGAGCTTATCATCAGACCTTGGTTGGGAGAGAGCTGCCTCGCTACCTCGGCCGGCTCGACATTACGGAGGTCGACCACGCAGAGCGCGAGACCTTGACTGATTCGAGAACACAGCAATTCGTCGAGCGGCTGCGTCAGGCAGGAGTCCCCGACCCGAAGGTCCGCCATTGGTCCACCGAGAGCACGCTGCTCAAGGGCACAGGGCTTCCGTTCGTCCTTGAGCGGGACAAGATTGGCGGTGCCGACTACCCACCCGCGCCAGCCTCCGACCCGGATACATACCAGATCCCACATTGGTGCGAGAGCGGTCGCCTTCCTGCTTCTTCAACCTACTTGCACTTCTTCACAGACCGGTGAACAACCCACCGAACCACCAACCCTCGGGGGACAAAGTGAGCGACGCCATCCAGCGGATCAGTGCACACGTATCCAAGGTCTCGCACAGCAGTGGGTTTATAGAGCTCCGCGCCGAGCAGACCTCGAGCCGCCTGACACTCCACATCAGCTCCTTCGTCGGAGGTCGGACGGATCGGTATCCAACCGTCGGTGACGAGGTCATCGTAAGCATGAAGGATCAGCTACCCATCGCCGCCCGTCCAACCGAGAATCCTCGGTAGCGAGTACTCCCCGGCGGCCGGGCCCCGGTGGTGCCTACACTTTGCGTCGACTGGCACCACCGAGCGCCTTGAACGTCAGGGCCAGCGGACCCGATGCTTTCCCGCCGTTTCGCTCCGGTCCGCTCGCGGGGCCTCCACGAGACCGCCCCGTGTAGCCCCAGTTTCAGCACTGCGCTTTCTATCCTGTCCCGACTCTGCCATAGAGCACCCCCAACGCCCCCGCCCTGAGCACCACGAACCCCACGAACGCCACCCACAGCCCGGTGTTCTCCCACGCGCCGATCAGCGGCAGCGACAGCGCGATGAACCCCAGGCACGAAAGCACCGACGCGTTCCGCATCGCTCGCGTGGCCGTGGCGCCGATGAAGATGCCGTCGAGCTGGAACGCCGCAAACGATACCGCGATGTAGAGCGCTGTCCATGGCAGGTAGTCCACCGCCACCTCGCGCACCGGGGCGAGATCGGTGAGCGCACGGATCATCCACGGGCCGAAGGCCAGCACCAGCAGCGAGAGGACAACCGCGCTGATGGCGGCGAGGTGGGTGGAGACCTTCACGGCTGCGTCGAACTCGCTGGGCTCCGCCCCCTCGGTCGCTGCGCTCCCTCGGGGTGACATTGCGCGCGCTCTACCAATCGCCCGCCCCACGAGTATCTCCGTCGAATGCGCATACCCATCCAGCAAGTACGCGCTCAGCGCGATCAGCTGCAGCAGCACGTAGTTGGCCGCCAGGATCCGGTCGCCGAACTGCGCCCCCTGGTTGACGAACCACCCGAATCCCAGCAGCAGGAACAGCGTCCGCACCATGATGTCGGCGTTGGCCGCCAGCAGCTCGCGCGCCTTGGCCCAGTCGCGGAGCCGCTCGCGCGGCCACCACGGCTCGCTGTCCTTCCGTTCGGCGCGGACGATCCGCCACAGCACCCACATCCCCACCGCCACCGCGGTCCACTCCGCCAGCGCGGTCCCCAGCGCGATCCCGCCGACGCCCATCCCCAGCACCCCGGCAAGGAGCACATCGAGCGCGGCGTTGAGGCCGTTGAGCACCACCTGCACCAGCAGCACCGCGCGGGTGCGCCCCAGCCCCACCAGCGCGCCGGTCACCGCGAACATCCCCAGCGACGCCGGCGCCGCCCAGATCCGCAGGTCGTAGTACCCGCGGGTGAGCCGCTCCACCTGGTCGCTGGCGCCGATCAGCTCGAGCGCCAGCCACGCGATCGGCTGCTGCACCGCGATCAGCACCGTCCCCACCACCACCGCCAGCCCCAGCGCCCGCACCACCGTCGCGCGCACCTCGGCGCTGTCGCCCCGGCCCCACGCCTGCGCCACGAAGCCGGTGGTCCCCATCCGCAGGAACCCGAACCCCCAGAAGACGAACGAGAAGATCAGCGCGCCGAGCCCGATGGCGCCGAGGTCGGCCGTGGTGCCCACGTGGCCGATGACGGCGGTGTCGACCAGGCCCAGCAGCGGCACGCCAGCATTGGCGAGGACGATGGGCCAGGCGAGGGTGAGGATCTGGCGGTGGGTGGTGGGCATGGGGAATTGTCACCAAGAGGCCGGGGCCCTGTCACCCCGAGGGAGCGCAGCGACCGAGGGGGCGGAGCCCGGCGAATGCGACTGCCGGCCTCCGCCCCCTCGGTCGCCCTTCGGGCTCCCTCGGGGTGACAGGACCCCTTGGAGTGAAGGTTGCCTAAGGCAGGCTCCGCCCCCCACGCTTGTCCCCTCCCTTCGCTCGGGGCAAGGCTCGGGGTCGGAGTGACAGGTCCCGGGGGACAGTGCCTCATTGACGCCCGACGTCGCCCCCCGCATCCTCGATACAGGCGCCCTCGGAGCGCCTCCGGTCCGCGGGAAGGGATCGTCCCATCCGAGCGTTGCACTCGCGCAGCCACAGCTCCGGAACTCCTTTGGGCCCACCACGCGGACGGGGCCGACGAAAGGAGTCTCCATGTCCTCCCCCCGCCCGCTCCCGCCGCGCCCGTCACTCGAGTTCGAACGCAAGCAGGCCAAGCGCCTCCTCCGCGCCCTCCAGGCCGGCGATGCCGCGGCACTCCAACGCACCGCACTCCTCCCCACCGCACGACGCCGTCGCGCGGACTGGAAGCTGGCCGACGCCCAGCTGGTCATCGCTCGCGAGTACGGCTTCACCTCCTGGCCGCAACTTGTGCGCTACTTCGAGATCTGGCACCGCCATGAGGCAACCGGTTCGTCCGCCAACTCGTGGTCGGCGGACTACTACCAGCAGCGGGTGCAGCACCACCTGGCGCTCCATCAGCGGCGGCTCCCCGGCGGCGCGCATGCGCTGGCAGCATTCGTCCCGCGCCTGATCGGCAAGAGCAACGACGAGATCTACGACACACCCGTCACCGAACACGAAGTCCAACTCGCGGTCGCCCGGCTGGCACGCTTCCCGAGCTGGGACGCACTGATGCGCGCGGCGCCGGCGCACGAACCCGAAACCGAGCCCTGGCGCCAGACTCCCTTTGGAGACGCGATCGAGGCGATGCGCACAGCCGATCTCGCCGCGCTTCAGACCATCACCGCCCATCACCCCGAACTGTTGAATCCCGAGTGGCGCGGCTATCACCCCTCGACGCTGCTGCAGAACGCCTGGACGATGCAGCAGCGGAATCCTGGCCCTGCGATTGATCAGGTCGTCGCTTGGCTCGAGTCGCAGACACCTGCGCTCCCGGAAATTGCGACCAGGCAACTGCACCAGATCTGGCTGCACACCTCGCCTTCCCAGGTGCGCTACTTCCTCGACAAGGGCGCCGACCCGGCCTGGATTCCGCCCAACGGCGTCACCCTGCTCGAACGCGCGCTGATGGTTTGCCATGATCCGGCACCGGTCGACCTGATCGCCTCACTGGTCCCTCCCGTCGACGCGTTCTGGGTTCACGCCGGACTTGGGAATACGACCGCGATGCAGCGCTACTTCACCTCCACCGGATCGCTCGCTGCCGCAGCTCACTATCGCCGGCCCGACTTCCTTGCCGTGAACCTTCACATTCCCCAGCGCCAAGACGCCGACGACGCCGAGGTGATGTGGGAGGCATTCCTGGTCGCGGGCGTGAACCAGCGCGCCGGGGCGATCGATTTGCTGATTGGGCACGGCCTCGACATCAACGCGGCTCCGTGGGGACAGCCGCTCCTCAATTTCGCGGTGAGCAACCGGCTTGTGCGGCTGGTGGAACTACTGGTGGAGCGGGGCGCGAATCGCGACCTCGAGGGCTTCATGCCGAGCATGACGGCAAGGGAGCTGGCTGAGGAGGGGTACCGCGAGGCCCCGGAGGATGAGGCTCCGCGGAGGATTCACGAGATCGTCTGCCGGTAGGACTGTCACCCCGAGGAACTGTCACCCCTCGCGCAGCGAGGGGGCGCGACCACTGGGAGCGGCCGTCGAACACCTCAGCGGCCGGCCCCCAAGTCTCTCGCCGCATTCTTCAGTCCCTGCGCCTGGCGGTGGGGCATGAATGTCTCGGGCTCGGCAGGCTCACCATGTTGGCGCGTGCGCCGAACATGGTGATTCGATCCGTGGGTGCGGCCACTGTCGAAGCGACGCGCGAATCTGCATGCCGCGCTCTTGGCCGTTCGGCGATGAACAGGCTCTCCAGATCACCGTAAACGGACCAGATGGCAGACCCCGGATCATCCGGCGGAACCCCCGACGAGCACTACGATGAGGCGCACTAGAGGCCCGAGACGCCTGCCGATTCGACACTAGTGTTTTTCTCATGCCGGGATTTGTTCGTCTTGCTGAGGCGTGTACCGGGCGACACCGTAGCCGCACAACTCCCAATGCTGCCATCGCCCTCCGGCTGCCAAGGAGCTCCCCCATGACTCCCGTCCGCCACGCACTACCGATCGCCCTCACGATGGGCATCTTCTCTCAACTCACTGCTCAATCGCTCGACTGCGTCCCGGATCCGGCAGGCTGCACTCAGACTGTTCCAGCCGGAACGAAGAAGGTCACCTTCCAGGTCCGGACCACCGGAACCACCCCAACCTCAGTCATTCAGAACGTGATCGTCATCGGGACCACCGATGAAGGTGTTGTGTCCCCTGTCGTATCGGGCAACACGGGTATCGCTGCGGTCGTCTGGGAAGGCATCATAGCGCCTGGACAGACTATCCGCATTGCGTTGGAAGCCGAGATGAACAGCATCACCCATGCCCGAACGCTCTACATTCAGGCTCGCGACCCGCTGGGGAGGATGCTCGAGATCAAGAACGATTCCCAGAGCACCTCGACGGGGCTGATTCTGCCCCGCGCACTGCAGGTCTACCTAGATGCGAGCCGGAAGCCTTGCGCGGAGCAACGTGTGTACTTCGCACCCTCAGCCGGTGGAACGGTATCACCGGACACGGCGTATGGCACCGCCGTCGCCGGCGGCAAGTGCGTGGCCGAGGCAACCTGGAGGCTCGGTCCCGCCGTAGGTGAGCAAACCGTTTGGGCCCGCCTCGTGGAGGGGACTGATCGTAGGTCATTCAATGCGGTGGCGCGAGCCCGCCCAAAGCTCAGCGGCGGACTGGTTTGGAGCGCTGCGTTCCTTGGCGAAGGAAATGACGATGCGATGACGGTGACCAAGGAGATCGGCAAGTATCAGTACACCGAGATCGACCCTGGATCGGGACGCGAGATCACGATTACTCGAGACACGGTGCTCTCACAAACCACTTCTCAGATCGAGACGCCAAACTTCGACCCGATTGTCGGCATCGAGTTCACCGTGTTCCCAACAGTCCGCGAAACACGACGGATCCGGTTCTTTGCGGGGGTCTCGGCAACAGCGCCCACCGAGCGGTTCTTCGCTGGCATTGCACCGATCGCCCTCTTTAGCAAGCAGTTGACCGAGGGCTCGGCGATCGGACTGTATGTGGGCACGAGCCTGTACCGTGCCAAGACCACTGACGGTCGGAAGAACATCTGGAGCTGGCCTTCGGCTATGCTGGTGGTGGACGGAACCTCGCTCCTCAGCGCGGTGGCGGGAGCGTTCAAGACCGGAAGCTGATCCCAGAAGGCCTTCGGGGGCGGATCCGCTCGGCTGGCTTCACCCTTCCTCCGCCCCCTTCCACCGCCTCCTTGCGTTGCTTGGGGGTCTTCATCGGGAGAACAGGCCCCGGAGGCCGGGACAGGCCCCATATTGGTTCCATCCCAACCAAGGCCACCCCGCCCATGAAAGCCGCCGCCAAGCTGATCGCCTTCGTCGCGGCCTACACCGCCGTCGCCTATCTGGTGCTCATCCTGCTCGGCGTCATGACCAGCAGCGACGTCGAGTCGGGCCCGACCCTCCTCGCCGCCCTCATGGTCGCCATGGTCACCGTGCTGTTCGACGAGAAGGGGACCGTCCCCAAGGGTGCCCGCGTGGCGGTGATGGCACTGCTGGTACCGGTCACCCTCGCGTGGGCGTACCACGGCTACCAGATGGCCACCGCCACCTTCCCCGAACGCGGCTACCTGCTGCGCGCAGTGGTGTGCCTGGCGCTGTTCCTGGCGCCGACGGTGATCGGGCGGAGGCTCCGGAAGGCGAGGCGGGCGAGGAAGGGGTGACGTCGCTCCCCGAAGGGAGCGACGTCATCCCGAGCGGAGGGCCCGCGGAGCGGGCCCGGAGTCGAGGGATCCCTCGACTGCGCGCCCCTGACGGGGCGCTTCGCTCGGGATGACGCCTACGGCACCACTCCACCCAACCACCCCAGCACCCTCTCCCACGTCCCATCCACCATCCCGCCGGGCACCCGCTCCGCCACCAGCATCGACGAGCCGTGCACGCCGGGATCGGCCACCACCACCGTGTGCCCCGCCGCGCGGAAGAGCTCGGCCTGCTCGGCGACCGATTCGATCGCAATCTCTGACTGCGGCCGGAGCACCATCAGCGGCACCGAGAGCTGCTGCGCCGACTCCTCCGCTCGGCAGCCGTCCATCGGCGTGCCCGACGCGGGCGAGAACGCCAGCACCCCCGCCACGCGCTCGCGATCGGTGGCCGCGACGCGGATCACCAGCGCCGCACTGTAGCTGCTTCCCCAGAGCACGATCGGGATCCCGGCACTGCGGTCGCGCACGAAGCGCAGCGCGCCCGTGATGTCGGCCTCCGCCTCGCAGTAGCCGCCGCTGATGCCGCGCGCGGCCACGGTGCGATTGACGCCGCCGAACCGGTCGCCGCCCGAACGCTGATCGATCGCCAGCACGTCGTAGCCCTGCACCGCGAGCTTGAACGCGATCTCGTTGTACTCCGCGTCACCACTCGCCCCCGCCTGGTGCGCCGCGATGATGATCGCCTTTGGCGGCCGGCCGGCGGAGTACCAGGTGCCGAACACCTGCTGGCCATCGGATGCGGCAAAGGTCACCTCGCGGTGCTGCGCCACAGCAGGCACCGGGAAGAGCAGGGCAGCGATCAGGGCGAGACGGGGGGTGGGCATCGTGGATCCTCTTGGGTCAGCGGGTATGTCACCCCGAGGGTGCGAAGCACCCGAGGGGGCGGCACCTGCAAGATGCGAATGCCGGCCTCCGCCCCCTCGGGTGCCATGCGGGCACCCTCGGGGTGACAGGCCACAAGAAAGAAGCTGTTGCCCAAGGCAAGCTCCGCCCCCTCGCTTCGCTCGGGGTGACAGCTCCTCGAGGTGACACTTTCTCGTGTACCGCTGCGCGAACATGTACCACGGCATTCGCCTTCCTCACGTGAACATCCCACATGGCCAAGCTCATGTGGGTGTATATCCTCGCCTCGCCGAGTCGCGAGCTCTACGTCGGCGTCACGAACGACCTGCATCGCCGCTGGGCGGAGCACCAGAACGGCGACGCCACTTCCTACTCCGCGCGCCACAACACGCGGTGTCTCGTCTACTACGAGGCTGTCTCCGGACAGTTGCAAGCGATCGCGCGCGAGAAGGAGATCAAGGGCTGGAAGCGCCTCGATCGGCTGGATCTGGTGGAGTCGATGAATCCGGAGTGGGAGGACCTGGCTCGCAAGCTTGGGTGGAGCTTGCCTTAGGCAATCCCACTCATATGGGCCATGTCACCCCGAGGGAGCGTAGCGACCGAGGGGGCGGAGGCCGGCATTCGCATTCGGCAAGCGCCGCCCCCTCGTTCGCTGTGCTCTCCCTCGCTTCGCTCGGGACAAGACTCGGGGCGGCCGCGAAGAGCGGCCGGCTCGGGGTGACAGTTCAAGGCGAGGGGGCGGAGTCTGCACGTGCAAGCTCCGCCCCCTCGGTCGCTGCGCTCCCTCAGGGTGACAGTGCTACCCCTCCCCACCCGCGATCGCATACGTCGCATCCGGAAACCGCGCGACCAGCTCCAGCTCGCCCCCCATCGCCTCGATCACCGATCGCAGCGTGCTGACCCGCACGTCGGCACGACGCAGGATGCGCGAGATGTTGCTCTGGGCGCGCTGCAGCCGTTCGGCGATCTCGGCTTGCGTGAGCTCGCGCTCGTGGAGCAAGTCCATGAGGCTCAGGATCATGCCGATCTCCCGGGCGCGCTCCCTTATCTCCTTGCGTGTCTCGGGGGAGAACTCCGCCTCGAGTTCGTCCCAGCTCACGTTTGGCATCATTCTCCTCCGGACTCGCTGAGATGTCGTTCCAGAATGGCCTCCGCGCGAGGAACCATTCGTTCATACCACCGGTCGTCCTTTCCCTTGTCACCACCCACCAGCAGGATCGCCACTCGGCGGTGGTCGAAGGCATAGAGCAGGCGATACGGTCTCCCCGCATGCTGGACTCGCAACTCCCGCAGCCGGCCGAACCGTGATCCCTGAATCTGCGACGAGTACGGATAGCCAAGCGCTGGACCCTGTTCACGAATGAGGCGGATCCTGGGAGCGAGCGCCTTCCTCGCCGTGTGATCTAGCCCGTGCCACCAGACCCGAAACTCGTGGCTGACCTCAACCCGCCATGCCGGCCTGGACGACTCCATCGAATATGCCTCTTGCGGTATATGCTTGCAAGAGCATATCGAGAGTCACCACGAAGACGCGGCACCGGCTAACGCGTTGTGGCGAATGGAATTGCGGCCCCTCCGTCGCCATGATGGACTCCGTCAGCCTCCCCCGCTTGGCGCGCTTGGGGCGACATTTCCCCCATGCCCCACCTCGTCCTCCTCCGCGGCGTCAACGTCGGCGGGCACCGGACGTTCAGTCCCGCTCGCCTGGCCAAGGACCTGTCGCACCTCGACGCCGTGAACATCGGCGCCGCGGGAACGTTCGTGATCCGGGAGAAGGTGTCCGTCACGGAACTGCGCGCGTAGTTTGCCGAGCGATTGCCGTTTGACACCGAGATCATGATCTGCGCGGGGAAGGACGTGCTCGACCTGGTATCGGGCGACTGGTTCAAGGGCTATCCGGAGAAGAAGGAGCTGGTGCGCTTCGCTTCTCTCTTCTCTCATTCGCCCAAGCGCGGAGCCTCGCTTCCGATTTCGCTTCCGGAAACAGGCGACTGGGACGTGAAGCTGTTGGCGGTTCATGAACGCTTCGTGGTGGGAGTCTATCGTCGCCACATGAAGGCGATCTCGCGGCTCGGCGCGCTCGACAGGCTGTTTGGCGCGCCGGCCACGACGCGAAGCTGGAACACCCTGGAGAAGGTGGCGGGGGTGCTGCGGGGCAGGCCTTAGGCAACTTCACATACATGGGCCCTGTCACCCCAGCAGCATCTCGAAGTAGGCGAGCGGCGTCCCGCGATACGTCACCTGCCCGTGCGGCGTGAACCCGCAGCGCTCGTAGAACGGGCCGGCACCGGCGGGTCCGTCGTAGGCGTCGAGCCGGATCGCGTCGGCCGGCCAGGTCCGCGCAACATCAATCGCGTCATCGAGCGCCATTCGGCCGAGGCCACGGCGCTGCTCGCTCACCGCCACGGCCATGTTGGTGAGATAGAGCGGTCGTGCGACCGGGGTGAAATGGCTGACGTCGATCGCCCATGGCTTGCGGGTGCCCAGTTGCAGGACCGTCACCAGGCGTCCGCCGGTGCGGCCGATGCGCAGCCGAGCCCGGCGCACGTCGAGCAGCACCGAGCGGTCGGTGACCTGGTTCGACCAGTGACCCTTGCCGTGCCTCGCGGTGAGCGCGTCCGCCGTGGCGTTCCGGAGCGCCACGATCTCGGCGACGTCGTCGGCCGTGGCGTCGCGGAACACCGGATCCGCCATGGTTACGACTGGCCGTCCTTCGAGCGCGTAGCCACGTACCACCCCGCCAGCACGATCACCACGAACACACCCACGAAGATTCCAATGGACAAACCGCTCATGTCGGTGCTCCGTTCGGTTGTGGCGCAGGGATCTCGAGCTTCGCCTACATCTCCGGTGCCGCGCGCGGGCCCACCACCACGCGGTCGATCCGCCAGGCGCCGTCGTCGCCGCGCTCCCAGCGGATGAAGTAGTTCCCTTCGATCCGCATCTCGCCATGCACCGTGGCGAGGACCTCGTCATACTCGCCCACGTCGTACACCACGTCGCCGTGGCCGAAGAGATCGTCGCGCCTGAGGTCGATCGAGACCACCCCGCCGTCAGCCCCGAAGAGTTCACGAACGATCGTCCCGAACTCGTCGCGGCCCGCACGAATCCCGGGCTCGAGGATCCGGGCATCGGCGGTGAGGTGGGTGAGCATGGCGTCGACGTCACCGACCTTGGCGGCGTCGAAGAACGCCGTGAACGCCGAGTCGATCGCGGCGGCCACTGCCGCCTGATCGCTCTCGACCGGTTCGGCGGGAGGCGCCTGCTCGGCGGTGCACGCGGCGAGCAGCAGGAGCGTGGCGAGGGCGGCTGGGACGCGGGACCGGATCACGGGGTGTCTCCTTGGGTGGGGAGGCATCGAGAGTACGTCAGGATCCCGGAGTCGGGAAGCGGGCGGGGGGACGGCTCCTACCACCCCACGCACCTACCCCACTCCGCCACCACCTCCTGCCCGCCGTCCACCACGTGGTAGCGGTCGTAGGCCGCGGCGGTGATGCAGCTGTGGTTCGGCGCGATGCGCACCTTGGCGCCGATCGGCAGCGCATCCCACGGCCAGTGGCCTTCGCACATCGCCAGGCCGTGCTCCTGGTAGACGCGCACGATCTTCGTGGTACCGAACGCAGGCTTGCCATCCAGGTCCCACACCGTGCCGAATCCCGCGTCGTGCGCGGTGGTCTCGGTGCTGCGATCCTTGGACAGCGCCAGCGCGCCGGCATCGAGCACCAGCACGCCGTGCTCCACCCGGTGGCCGATCACCGACGCGAGCACCGTCACCGCGATCTCGTCGTGGGCGCATGCACCGATCGCCGCCTGGAACAGGTCGCCGAACATGTACACCCCCGCCCGCACCTCGGTCACTCCATCGAGTCGCTCGGCAAACATCGCCGTGGGCGTCGAGCCGACCGACACGACCTCAACCGAGCGACCGCTCCGCCCGATCAGCTCCGCCGCGTCGACCACCGCGGTGCGTTCCTGCTCCGCGACCACGGCGTGTTCCGCGGGCGTTCTGCCGCGGTAGCCGGCGTGGGTCATCACCCCGGCCAGCCGGTCGCCCAGCGCGCCGGCGATCTCGAGCAGCACCGGATCGTCGGCAAAGACGCCGGAGCGATGCTCGCCGCAATCGATCTCGATCAGCGCGCGCACCGGCAGCGGTGATTCGGCAATCGCCTTGGCCACCGCGATGCTGTCGGTGAGCACCGTCACTCGCGCGCCCTTGGCGATCACCGGTTCGAGTCGCGCGAGCTTCTCCGGTGTGATGCTCACCGCCAGCAGGATGTCGTCGAAGCGGTGTTCGGCGAAGTACGCCGCCTCGGCGACGGTCGACACCGTGATCCCCTTGGCGCCGCGTTCCATCGCCATCCGCGCCACGTCGGCGCTCTTGGCGGTCTTGAGGTGCGGGCGGAGCACCACGCCGTGGCGACCCACCGCGCGGGTCATGCGGTCGAGGTTGCGCGCGAGGATGGCGCGGTCGAGGACGAGGGCGGGGGTTGGGACATCAGTGAGCTTAGGCATGGTGCAATGTATGCCAGTCACCCCGAGGAACTGTCACCCCGAGCCTTGTCCCGAGCGAAGCGAGGGAGCAGTGAGGGGGCGGAGGCCGGCATTCGCATTCGGCGGGTTCCGCCCCCTCGGTCGCTACGCTCCCTCGGGGTGACAGTTCCTCGGGGTGACAGGGCCCCAAGGGGATCACCTCACCAGCATCCTCTCATTCCCCGGATCGTAGATGATCTCGAACCGCGCCAGCACGCCGAACCCGATCAGCGCGTCGTAGGGCGGGTTGGCGTCGGCGCCGGTGGGTTCGCGGGCGAGCCAGGTGCGGAACGGTTCGCTGGTGAGTTTGCCGAACTGCACCGTTGTCCCTTCCACCGGCAGAGACGTCAGCGTGCCGCCGAGTCCGCGACCGAGCGTATCGGCGGTGGTGGAGGTGGCGTGGCGGGTGAGGTTGCGGGCGTTGGTTTCGCGGGTGCTGACGCGGAGCGTGGCGCTCATGCCGAGGTCGATCAGGGTGCGGAGCGAGTCGTGTGAGCCGTCGGGCCAGGTGACCTGCAGCATGGTGGTGGCGCGCGGGCCGGTGACGATGAGAGGCAGCACCTGCCAGCCGGTGGTGTCGATGGTCGCGGGGTCGAGCAGTTGGGCGCGCAGGGTGGTGAAGTTGAGCTGCAGGGCCTGATCGCCAAAAAAGGTGGTGCCGAGCAGTCCGTCGACCTGTCTGTCGGCGGCGTTGCCGAGCATCGAGTCGAGCGGGATGACGGGGACGCGCGGGAGGAATCGGCGCATCTCGCCGAGTTCGAGGGTCACCGAATCGGCGAAGGTCACCTCCACTTCATCCCCGCCGCCGCCCCGTGCCGTGGCCCGCGCCGGATATCCGATGTCGCGCCAGGTGCGGTGCCAGCCGGGCCGGCGGAGGACGAACTGGCGATCGAGCATCAGGTTGTCGATCGGGTCGTAGAGCAGCCGGGCGGAGTCGCCGTTGATGGTGGCGTGGAAGAAGATGTGGCCGGCGAACTCGAACGGGAGCCCGGGCGCCTGAGCGGGGGCGCAGGCGGGGAGGAGCAATCCGACAGCGAACAGTGATGACCAATTCATCTGCCTAGAGTATCGCACGAGGACACCTGAAACCAGTTGTGAGTCTTCTGACGAGCTGCTGTCACCCCGAGCCTTGTCCCGAGCGAAGCGAGGGAGAAGCGAGGGGGCGGAGCTTGCACGTGCATTCGGCAGGTTCCGCCCCCTCGGTCGCTACGCGACCTCGGGGTGACAGGCTCCGGGGAAATTGTTATGATCTTCTCACGGTCCGCCTCCGTCTCGGCGGGCCGGGCATCAGGAGTGGCGGCACGTGGCCGCCTGCCAACCGACCCCTCGCCCGAGGGTCACGGTGGCTCCCCACTCACGGGGGATGCGCGCGCGAGGCGGCGACGCCAAGCGAAAGGGTGGGTTCCCATGCCTCAGCGTGTCTGGAGTTACCTCTGCTGCGGTCCCGGCAAGTGCGGACCGGAGCCGATGTGTGCCGAGCATCGCAAGAAGGGAACGTTCGCGGGGTGGTGGCCGCGATCGTCGGAGTGGACCGAACGCTACGTGCGGGTGCACGGGTTGGCGCACAAGGGAGCGCACCGTGACCTGGCCGACCGGGTGTTCGCGCCGCTGCGTGATCGGTGCCCGGCGTGCCGCGGTTCCGGCTGGCTCGGCGAGGAGACCGACGACGCACCGCTCATCTGCCCGGGGTGCGACGGAGTCGGGTGCAACTGGATCTGCGCGATGGACGAGGTGGCCGCCGCGCGGGAGCTGGTGATCAGGGCGTTCCCGGAGGCGCGGACGGGGTGGCGAATGGCGGGCTAGCCGCTCGCCTCGAGCTTCCGCCGGATTCTGGCGAGGGTGCCGGGGTTGGCGACCCGGCACCCTGCCGACATTCTCCTGCACCTGAGACTCAATGTCAATCTCGCTACCGGAGCACTGCGCGAAGCTCATCCAGCAGAGCACCAACGTCGCGGAGATTCCTGTCATATCCTCCGCCATCATAAGCTGTGTCTAGGACTTGCCGGGGCATAAACACCGAGAGGTTCGCAGCTCGCATTGCCTGCAGCCCATCCGTCGAGAGATCCGTATCTACAGTGAGAAGGTACTTCGCTTCAATGCGCGCGGCCTCGGACAGAATCTGCCTCCAGCGCTCACGGACCACAGACTTGCACGCGACCATTCTCAACAGATCATCGGGTAGCGTCTTGTCGTCGTATGCCGCCTGACCGGGAATGATGAAGTCGGGCGATTCCTTCCCTTCCGTCACGCCCTGTGCCGTGTAGGGGATTCCGTTGCGGGTCAGGACTGCCGCGAAATGGTGCTGGAGGCTTTGCCCTCGCCGGGACTTCCTTGACTGAAGTCGAGACAGCACCAGTGCGACCGCTGCCTCGAACGGGATCCGCCCTTCTTGGGTCGCTGCATCCAAGGCCTGCTGGCCGAGCTGTTGTTCCAGGTGCTGGAACAGAAACGTCTCGACCTCGAGCAGCCAGAACAGATGCTGATCGGCATCGATCGGACCGGGCCAAAGTTCCGCGAGAATCCTCTGTGCTTCTTCTGCCATGGACCGGGTAGTGGGCAATTGGTCGCTGGCGAGGACTCCTGACACGAACGTCTTGTCCGCTGCGGCAATCACACGGCCTGCATCCGGCCCGGCGATAGGTTCTGTGAGACTCGCGAGCAGTTGCTCAAGGGCACCCACTCCGATCGCCTTTCGGACGTGGCGGAAGCGAGTCGAGAGAGGCGATCCGATATCGTCGAGGATTACAGAAAGCGTACTGCCGAGCTGAGAGCCTGCAGGCACAACCAGAGCGTGAAGGTCCGTGGAATCAGGTTGGCGCAAGACGATGAGGATGTCGCCCTCACTCGCACGTTGCTGCAGCATGGCAGACGCGTAGTAGAGCCGATACTCGGCGCTTCGGGGCTTGCCCTTTCGCGAGTCGTAAAGCGTGTACAAAGTGGACTCATGATCGAGGAGACGTGCGCTCGTACCGACGTAGTGCAGCTCGAGGCGCCCCGACACTCCCGCTTCGGGAAGCGCGAGCGCCTTCCGGAGCATCCCTGCGTTGAGTTCATGCTGGTTGGAAGCCGACACCGATATCTCTACTGCGGCAAGCCGCTTCGCAGCCAGCAGTATCGGTGTGTCAGGCTCGATGGGAAGATCGAATTGTCCGGACAAGGCGGCGAAGTCGCTCACTCGAAAGGTTGCACTCCCACACAGTCAGCACACGCCATCCGAGGCGACGGAGGGCTCTTTGGTTCCGCACATCACGAGACACGTTCAGCTCGAACTTCTGATTCCAGAAGCTTGTGTTTGTCGACGGAGTGGTTGCGAATCGACATCCGGGATGGCGGTGCCAATAGCATCCATGAACGAACACAACAGTCTTCCATTTTGGGAGGACCACGTCCGGGCTGCCTGGAAGCTCGCGTGCGTGAAGGCGAAACCGTAGTCCCGCCCGGTGGAGGTGCGATCGTACAACTCTCTCCGGTTCAGTGTCACGCCCCCTGATGCCGCTCATCATCCGGCTTCGGACGGCCTTGCTGACAATGTCGGCCATTCTCAGGCCAGCTGGAGCTCAAGGGCCTCCGACTCAATGCCCTTCCCCGTTCGGCGACCCTGTAGATATGGCTGCAGCGCCTTTGCGATCGACTTGACCACCGGAACTGCGACAGCATTGCCGAACTGCTTGTAGGCCTGGGTGTCCGACACGACGATCCGGAATGGCTCCTTCCGCCCGGCGTCGAAACCCATGAGTCGGGCACACTCGCGTGGCGTCAGCCGGCGCGGATTCCCTCGCCCCCGATGGATCAGGATCTCGGATCCGTCCTTGTAGTAGCGGGCGGAGAGGGTTCTGGCGGTGTCACCTGGCTTGACCAAGCCGAACCCGAATCCGTTGCCCTTCGCCTTGTGCTTGGAAGCGTAGGCCTTCAGGTAACTCCACAAGTGGTCCGAGAGAACGTACTTCCGCGACGGACGTCCCGCATTGTCGGTGTAGGGTTCCTCCGCGGGTCCGGTGCCATCCGTGGGATGAAGGATCGAGTTCAGACGCGGACCTGCATCGGGAACAACTACTTCGTCGAAGTCGAACCGCGATTCTAGGTCCGGGTGAAGCCCGACGATGAAGATCCGCTCGCGGTGCTGAGGAACCCAATGCCTTGCATCGATGACGCGGCAGGCGATCCGGTATCCCAGCTTCTCCGACAAGGTGCGCTTGATGACACTGAACGTGTTGCGGCGATCGTGGGATACGAGGTTCTTCACGTTCTCGAGCACAAATGCGCGAGGCTGCTTGGCCTCGATGATCCGCTCGATGTCGAAGAAGAGGGTTCCCTGGGTCTCGCATTCGAATCCGTGACTCCGTCCGAGGGCATTCTTCTTGGAGACCCCCGCAATACTGAACGGCTGACATGGAAATCCGGCAAGGAGGACGTCATGATCCGGAACGTCGTCGGCCTCGATACGCCGGATGTCTCCGTGAACCTCATGGTCGCCGAAATTGGCCTTGTAGCTCTTCTGGGCGTGCCGGTCCCATTCGGAAGTGAAGACGCAGCGGCCACCGACCGACTCGAATCCGAGACGAAACCCGCCGATGCCCGCGAACAGGTCGATGAAGGTGAACCTGCCCGTGCCCACGGGCTCCGCCGGACAGAGTGCCTCGAGGGCAGTCAGGGCGGCTCGTCTGACCTTGACCTCGCCAGCCTCCCAGCGGGCTACCTGACGGGCCGAGAAGCCCAACTTCGCCGCGGCTTCGCGTTGGGACAGGCCAAGAAGCTCCCGCAGCTCGCGGAAGCGCCTGGAGTCGCCATTTTCGGGGTTCGTTCGGAGGGACATAGAGATGACATTAAGACACATACAGACAGATCGCAACTAGCTCCGTCCTCTTTTTGTCAAGCAACCGGAAGCCCCCGAAGCCCGCCCTACTTCGACCGGGAGCCCATTGCTTGGTGGGGAGGCCCAGATCATGTGCTAGCCTTGAGGAACCGAGCGAACTCCCGCGGTAGCAGCACGGCAAGCCTCTCGTTCGAAATGTCCTGCAGATCGTAGGTGAGATCCAGCTGCTGGAGCACTTCGCTGAATCGACGCGGACTGCCCGCACCCGATCCGCCGGCACCGCGCCGCAACCTCTCATTGGATTCGTCGAAGTACATGGTGGTCGCGAGGCGAACCACACCACGGCTCGTGATAAGAAACTTGCGAGAAGCCAGCTGCTCGTAGACCTCCCCGGGTGCATCCAGCCGGGTCGCCAACAGACCTCTGACGGCTGTCGGGTCGTTGCTGTGAGCAGAGAAGAGCAAGAATGGGCCAGCAAGCAGGTGCCTGTAGGCCTTTCTGTAGTCTCTCTCCTGCAGCAGGTATCGCGCGTCTTCCTTCACAATCCGCTTGGAATCGCCCTCGACACTCAGAACACCCAGTGATCGCAGCGCAAACCAGGACCACGTACCCGGTGTCATCGCGTCGCGGTACTGGTCGAACATTCGGAAGAGGAAGATTGCCAGATGCCACCGCGACGTCGCGGCTGCATGAGTCACGGGCTCGAAGGGGATGGTTGTGCTATTACTGTACGTCGGATCGCCAAGAAGATCAGACCCGAGCTCATGGGATTCGCCGGAGCGAATACGTGCGAGCCGAAGTGATGCTTCCCTGAATCCCTCTTCAGTAAGCGACCTGAGAGTCCCACTCATTCTGCCCCCTCGACCCACTCTGCCATCGCCTCTAAGAAGCGATGCCGTCGACAAAAGACTCGGACACAATCATCGACCCAATCCGCTATGGCTTCAGGATCGTCAACCTGTGGCAAGCTTCGAGCAGCCATGTGCTCTCCCATCCTGATAGCCATACTGCGCCAGTTGTCGAGCTCCTCCTCTTCAGATCCATATTCGACAGCATGTCGAAGCAGTTGACTGAACACCTCTGGCAGAACAAGTGCTGCTACTGACCTTCGCCGCAGGAACTCGTGATGATCACCCATGCCGCTATTCACAAGGAGCAAAGGCTGATGCTCATCGAAGTCAAGTTGCCAGATGCGATCGCCAAGATCCTCTGGCCGAACAACCACAAATGAGCGCTGAGCTGCCTCCTCGGTGGCACCGGACGGTCGGAGGCGATCCGCGGCGCCCAGCAGACGTCCCTCTTGATCACCTGTGGCCACGACCTTGAGTCGGAACAGGAGGCCGGCCAGCGACGCGAACTCGCTCAGCCTCGAATCGGAAGGCGCTCGGTACTCTTGAACCGTACCGAAGTCAAAGCGCTGGATCGTCCACCCGGCTTGGGCCTCGATCACAACTCTCGCAGTTCCGGGGAAATCGTATGGTTGGAGGTCGAAGGAAGCCACCACTGAAGCGTCCGGGAGTTCACCTCCGACTCCAACCAACACAGATGTCCGCGCGATCCGCTTCCTGCCCGTGTAGTTCAGGTGACTCACACTCATCACTCACCACCTGAAGCAACCACACGCACAACCAGGTCGCGACGGGAGTCGAAGCCAGAGACGCCCACCGCAAACCCGGCCGAACTCGGGCGCGCTACGATCCTGTTTGGCTCGATTGAGGCCAGCTCGCAATCGATAACCGACCTTGGCAGGGTCTCTAGGTCGAAGTCGAACCTGCGGTACCTCTTGAACGGATTCCCTCGCCGAACATCGTATGCGACGGAAATGCTCAGCTCCTCCGGATACGTAGTTGCATTTCGGTTCCCTTCAACCCGGAAGCCGTCCGCAGTCTTGCGGATGTTGAATCGCCTTGGCTTCTCAGGCAGAGTTGGTTCCGGTTCCGGATGATTGCCTCGCTTTCGAGGAGTTGGCTTGTCCGCCTTGCGGCCGTCGATGGAAATGAGGGGAAAGTAGTTTGCAAGCGCGAATGGATCATCGGCTTGATCTGCCTCCCATACTGTCCTCAACAGGTTGCTAGCGGCATCCCGCACGAAAGAGATCATCTTCCTCGGATACTGGTACTTGCCCTTGAGTAGATCATGTTGGAGCTGTTCATGAGCAGGCGTCTCCGCATCTCCGATCATAGTAGCCACCGGACAGTCCTCGGCGAGCAGAATCGAGACATGATCCAGTAGTGCCTTGGTTCGTTCCCCGGCAACGGAAATACCGGCGCGGATCAGGAGCGGACGGCAGTTGCCCAGACCTTCAACTCGTCGCAAGTGGACAACAATCCGGCCCTCAAGGTCTTCAGCGCCCATTCTGCTGCAGATGACGAGCCGGAGAACGACCGACACAGCCTGCCCAGACTCCAAACAGTCTCGCAACTCCTCGATAACGCCGTCGCTGATGAGCGCAGACGACCATTCCATGTCGTCATACCTGAAGATCTGCGGCCAGACAATTTGTCGGGTCTCTCCGTCGGTGACGGCGATTGCGAGCGCAAGTCGCTCTTGGGCCGAGCGAGAGTTGGCCTCTGACACAAACTCGCGTACGGCGTGTCCATCGACGATCTCCACACCACCGTCGTGTGCGAGCTCCATACTCAGCTCGCCGCGCAATAGAGGTAGGAAGTACTCTACTATGGCAGAGTGACGAAGGATGGGAATTGCGATGTCGCGATCAACGTAGGGAACTACAACCGAGAGCCCCGGTTCGTTTCCGCGCTCCAGTCGGAACCGCTCCACGAATCGTTGGACGGTCTCCGGATCCCTGACCGGCGACACGAGTCTTGAACCCTCATCCAGCCGATCCCCCCAATGCCCATCCGGGTGGAATGACTGTGGGCCGATAGTGTGCGTCCTAAGCACAGCTCGGCCCATCAGCAGCGGAGACCCCGAGTCCGATGGTACAGTGAGGCCCCAGATCATGTGTGCTCGACTGGACATCGGGAACACAAACTTGCCAACCCCCCATCGACCCCGCTCCTCATCAGACTTTCCGCTCCGGCCGAGAGCCCGAAAGAAGAGGTAGAACCCGTTGCTCGAGATCTCGGTAGGTTGCCAATGCTCCGGATCCCCGACCAGTCCATGGGTGCCAAAGTCCTCAATCACCAGGAAGGGAACGCGCTCACCTTGAGTTGGTGGATCCTCCAGTCCTGCATCGTCCGCACACACATGAGGCCACGCACCGCTCAGGAACTCGCTGATCTCACGCGGCGACAGAGCGTTTGAGAACCGGAACACACCGATACGGACCGTTACTGCAGTGGCATCGGGCCGCTGTGCGTCCAATGAGTTCTGGATCGCCTCCCGTATCAATGAGCGGCCCAATGAGGCTTCGTCATCACTAGCGAACAACGCCTTCGTGAAATCGGGGTCGGACAGATTGTCGCCGGGCAGGAACTCTCGAAAGTGCCATGCTCTCATCTCGCATCCCCGATTGCATCATGATCGTGGAGAACTCGAACCTCGAGCTCGTCGTCGCGGTGAGGAATCAGCGATGGCCGACGCCGATCACCCCATAAACCCCAAACCTCACCACCCCATCCCCATCCGCCTCGCGCATGATCACCCGGTCGCGCAGGAACGCTACAGGACCTGCGCCATAGGGACCCGGCGTCAACGACCCCCGAATCCGTGCGACGATCGCGCCGTCGGCCCTGAATGCCGTGGCGGCCCAGGTCGTGTCGCCCGGCAACACATGATCCATGACCCAGAACAGGCCACCCTCTCCAGGGAACACGGCTTGATACGCCGGGAGCGTGTCGGCGATCGGGCCCTCGCGCGTCATCCGCTCCGCGTCGGGATTCATCTGGCCACCCTCGGAGTAGGTCGAGAGCCGCTCGAGCTCGAGGGCGATGACCGCCTCCCGCATCGCGTCGGTCACCATCACGGCCGGTCGATCCACCTCGATGCGTCCGGTCACCCGACCCGTGCCGTCGCGCAGCTCGAGCACGTAGCCGCCCACCCCGCTCGCCACCACGATCGCGCTGTCGACTGTGGTCACCGACGTGGCACGCCCGAGCCGCACCCACATCGGCACCATCATGCGGTGTGACCCGCTCCGTGCCTCGGCCATCCTCATCTGGGCGCCGGGGACCATCGCGACCGTGTCGGTGGACGACATGTCTGCGGCGATCAACACCAACGGCGTGTCGGTGCTCAGCTCGCCGTCTGCGCTTCGCCGGTTCGAGCTGCAGCCACCAATCGCGACGGCCCGACCGTCCGGCAACCAACCGCCCGGACGGAAACAGAACAGCGCCACCGTGCCGTCGAACCGGTCGGAGCTGACCAGTCCGTGGTCGGGGTGATAGAGGTTGCGGGTGCGGTTGGCATCATCGACCACCGCCAGAGTGTCACCGCCGGGTGAGGCGACCAGCTGCGGCCGCATCAACTCGCCTGGACCGGAGCCCATGCCCGCGATCAACCGGATCGGATGACCTGTGCTGTCGAAGAGCACGAGCTCCACGCCAGAGATCGCCTTAAGCGTGACCCAGCGGCCACCTGACAACTGAATCGGTGGTGCGGGCACCCCGGAGAGATCAAACTCCTCCCCCCCATCAATCACCACCTGCGGCACCGTGTCGAGCGTCCACACCGGCGCGCGCGCGAACGCGTCGGCGCCGTGCCGCATCACCAGCACGCCGTCGATCGTCTGGGTGTCGGGAAGCACCGGCTCGCCACTGGCGAGTCCGAGGTTGCCGGAGCGTGCCGGCGCACCATCGCACCCGGCCACGAGCACCACGGCCAACAGGAGGGGAAGCCGCATGGGAACTCAGGGAATGGGGAGATCCCAGTCTACGAGCCGCCGAGCGGTTTGTCGAGATCCCGTCCACGTCCGCCACATCCGCGCCGATCGGAAGTATCATCCAAAGTCCCATCCCCGGAGCGTGTCGTGATCCGTGTCGCCCCGCTGCCAGGCACTGCCCTGCTCGTCGTGTTGCTCGCCACCGCCTGCAGCTCCGGCTCCACCGGCACCGGCAACACCACGCCACCACCACCCGGACCGCCACCGCCCCCGCCGCAGCAGACGATCCAGTTCACCGTCCTGCCGATGGCGCTCGCCGACCTCGAGAACGTCGCCCCGATCGGCAACCTCAATCCGCCCGGGCACACCTTCCCCAGCGACCACATCGGCCTTACCCACACCACGGTGGGCCAGCCGCCCAGCGGTGCCTACGTGGTGTACGCCCCGGCAGCGGGCCACGTCCGGGCCGTTTACGGCGGCGGGCCGGATGCCGGGATCGAGGTCGGACCCCAGCCGCTCGGCGAGGTCGGTGGCGAGCGGACCTGGTACTACATGGGCCACATCATTCTCGACCCCGGCATCGGGGTGGGAAGCCAGCTGACCGCCGGCCAGCGGATCGGCACCAACTCGGGCATGGCCGGTGGAGTCGACTTCGGATTGGTGGACATGGCTGTCACCAACGGGTTCATTCGTGGCGAGCGCTACGGCATCAAGATGAAGCACGCCGTCAAGCCGCTGTCGCGCTTCACCCCCGCACTGCGCGCGCAACTGGCGGCGATGGTCGATCGCACTGGTGCCAACGACGAGGACGGCAAGCTGGTCTACGACATGGCCGGCCGCCTGATCGGCAACTGGTTCCACGAGTCGCTTCCCTACGACCAGAGCGCCGAGACCAGCCCGGCCAACTGGAGCAAGCACCTGGCGTTCACCGAGATCCCCACCACCGCCGGCGAACGGGTGATCGCCACCGGCGGCTTCGGCACCGGCGAGTCCACCGTCTACTGGATCGAACCCGCCGCCACCGACTTCGCCACGGTGTCGCCATCGTCGGGCAAGGTGGTCTACCGCTCGGTGGCCGGACTGCGCCGGTGGTGGCAACATCCGGTGCAAGCCGATCGCTACTTCCTGGTGGAAATGACCGGCCCCGAGACGCTGCGGATCGAGATGTTCATGGGCGCCACCGCGCCCACGGCGTTCACCGCGGCAGCGCAGACCTACAAGCGGTAGGACGGTGAAGGGTGAAGGGTGAAGGGTGACGGGTGAAGGGCTTGCCCGACCGCCCCCCTTCACCCGTCACCCTTCACCCTTCACCACAACTACCATTAATCCCATGCGCACCCTCCCCGCCCTCCTCCTCCTCGCCGCCTGCGCCGCCGAACCGGCCGCCGATGCTGATGCCCCCGCCGCCCCACCGCTCGGCACCGCCGACCTGGTCGGCACCTGGGCGTTCGAGGTCATGCCGCTCGACCGCGACACCGTGATCGTCACCGGCACGCTGGTGGGCGCGGGCGACCCGCCGGTGTTCACCATGACCCTCACCGGCCGCGAGTCGCACACCAGCACCATCACCGTCGACGGCGACACCGTCCGCACCCGCACCGGGCCGTACCAGAGCGCCATCTACGACGGCGTGATGGTGACCACCACCGGCAGCTACGTGGTGCAGGACGGCGAACTCGTGGGCGTGGTGACGTCGCGCTACGACGGGATGACCAGCGGCGACTCGGTGGCGCAGTATCGGGCGAGAATGACGAGGGTGAGGGAGTAGTTATGGCAGAGAGAAGAGAGAAGAGAGAAGCGAAGCGCCCGGTTGCCGGTTCGGCGACACCGCGGTAGCCTCCGTCACCCCCGATTCCCCACATTGGAGCCTCTGATGCGCCTAGCCCTGCTCTGTGCCGCCTCGCTCCTCGTGGCCTGCGCCGCCGAGGACGCCGACGACGCCGCGATGGACACCACGACCATGGCGCCCGCCCTGAGTGCCGCCGACATCGAGGGCATCTGGAACTTCCAGACGCGCCCGATGGACGCCGACACCGTGATCGTCACCGGCCAGTTCACCGCCAGCAACGGTGCCTACCACATGGTGCTCGCGGGCCGCGAGCCCCAGCCGACCAACGTGACCGTGGCCGGCGACAGCATCATGCTGGTGAGCGGCGAATACCCGAGCGCCCTGCGACCCGGCCAGATGGTGAGCACCACCGGCGTGTACCGCCTGGTCGACGGCCGCATGGTCGGCACCGTCACCGCGCGCTACCCCGGCGTGACCACCGCCGACTCGGTGGTGCTGCTGCGCGTGGAGATGACCAGGGCGCAGTAATGCGGCGAGGGAACGAGTTCGCCTGACGGAGAGAAGAGAGAAGCGAAGGCCCGGCGGGCGGACCCGGCGCGAATGCCCCGCGGCCTCGCCAGGATGCGAAACTTGAGGTGCCACGCCGCGGCATGAGCGAAGGGTCCGGGCGCCGGGGCAATCCTCGCCGTGAGGAGACAGCCCCCGCCCCCTCCCCCCTCCCCCTCGCCCTCGCTGCGCGAGGACTCGGGGTGACAGTTCCCTCGAGATTTCCGAATGACCGGTCCGGTGTCCGATTCCTCCATGCCGCTCCTCGAT
>CALGOK010000143.1 GCA_937961295.1 uncultured Gemmatimonadota bacterium | reverse complement strand
TGAAGTCGAGGCGCTCTTCCACCTCGCTGAGCCTCGCAAACTGCGCCTCAACCTCGCCACTGGTGAGCCCGCGATGCTCCAGCGCCGCGACCCGCTCCTCGAGCTCGGCGACCGCCTCATCGCGGTTGCCGCCCGCGATCCGTTGCGCCAGCGCCTTGAGCACCGGTGTCACCGCCGCCCAGAAGCCGTAGCCGATGGCACCGATCGCCAGCCACATCGCCAGTTCACCCGGGGGACTCACGACGGCTCCCGGTCCGGGGCGGCCCGCTCGGCGAGCATCCGCTCGCTGAACTCAAGCCGCTCGTTGACCTCGGCGAGGTCACAGTGCAGCTGGTCCACTTCGGCGCGCAGCGAGTCGACTTCCGCCAGCAGCTGCTGGTCGGTCTCCGCCTGACGCCCGCCGATGCGGCGCGCCAGCGCCTCGCCCAGGGGGCTCTTCACGAGGATCGCCGTGATCGGCACCATGAAGATCATGAAGAACAGCATCGCCCCGGCGTCCACTCAGCCCTCCCCGCCCGCCGGTTCGCGGGCAGCCTGCGACCGGTCGGCCAGCAGCCGCTCGGCAAAGTCGAGCCGCTCGTGGATCTCGTTCACCTCGATCCGGAGCCGGTCGACCTCGTCGTAGAGCGCCTCGTCCACCTCGGGCTGCGGCAGCGGGACCTTGCCGTGGCGGAGCCGTTCCGCGATCGCCTTGCCCACCGGCGAGAACGACAGGAGCACCGCGGTGCCCCCGCCAAAGAGGAAGGTGATCGCGAGGATGTCTTCCACCGGCCCCTCCCCCAAAGTGACGGTCGATGGGCGCTCTACGGCGGGGATCGCGGAGATGTTTCAGCCAGAAACGGCGATCAGTCCTTGCGCGGCTTGAGCTGGACCAGCCGCTCCTTGGCGAGGCGGCGACCGGTGGGGGTGGCGGCCAGTCCACCCCCGGCGGTCTCGCGGTACCGGACGTCCATTTCCCGCCCGATCTTGCCCATGGTGTCGATCACCTCGTCGACCGGGATCGGGAAGCCGACCTCGGCCAGGGCCATCTCGATCCCGGCCAGCGCCATCGCGGCACCGGTGGCGTTGCGGTAGACGCAGGGCACCTCCACCAGCCCGCCCAGCGGGTCACAGACCAGGCCGAGGGTCCCCTGCATGGTGATCGAGACGGCGTGCATTGCCTGGCGCGGCGTGCCGCCGAGCAGCTCGACTCCCGCGGCCGCGGCCATGCCAGCGGCGGCGCCGGTCTCCGCCTGGCAGCCGCCCTCGGCCCCGGAGAGCGACGCGCGGACCGCCACCACCGCCCCCACCAGTCCGGCGGTGGCGAGCGCGCGGATCAGGTCGTCATCGGTGGAACCGTGATGCTTGGCGAGGCCGAGCAGCGTGCCGGGGAGTACACCGGCACCACCGGCGGTCGGCGCGGCGACGATCACGCCCATCGCGGCGTTGACCTCCTGCACGGCGAGTGCTGCGGCAAGCGCATCGACGAACGGCGTGCCCGCCAGCGGTCCCTGCCCAGCGGCGAGCTTGGCGGCGTCACCGCCCACCAGTCCCGAGACCGACCGGAGGTCGCCCTTGATCCCGCGATCGACCGCGCCGCGCATCACGTCGAGCGCGCGCCGCAGGCCGGCCTCGACTTCCTCGCGGGTCCGCAGTCCGCCCTCCACCTCGGCGCGGATCGCCAGCTCGCCGAGCGAGATCCCCTCCGCCTCGGCGGCCTCGACCGCTTCCTGAACCGATTCATGCATCATGACACACGCTCCACCACGCGGACCGTCTTGACCGCCTTGAGGCCGCGGATCCGCTCCACGGCATGCGGATCGGGCGGCGAGTCGAGTTCATACACGTGGATCGCGTCGCCGCCCTTCTGCCGGCGCGACACGCGCAGCGTGGCGAGGTTCACCTTCTCCTCCGCGAGTGCCGTCGCCACCGTGGCCACGATCCCGGGCTCGTCGTGCGCCACGACCACCAGGGTGGTGTAGGCCCCGGTCACGTCCACCGGGAATCCGTCGATCGCCGTGACCAGGATCCGCCCCGCGCCCAGCGAGGAGCCGGTGAGCGTGGCGGTCTTGCCGGCGCGGGTCACCGTGATCCGCGTGGTGTTGGGATGGTGGTCGCCGCGCAGCTTGGTGTTCTCGAAGGTGATCTCGAGCCCGGCCTCGGGCGCGGCAGTGAGCGACTCGCGCAGGCGCTCGTCGTCGGGCTGGTAGCCGAGCAGGCCGCCGGCGATGGCGCGGTCGGTGCCGTGGCCGGTGCCGGTGCGCGCGAACGAGCCGTGCAGCTCCACCTTGGCCTTCTCCGGGGTGCCGCCCACCAGGGCGCGGGCGATGAGCCCCAGTCGGCAGGCACCGGCGGTGTGCGAGGAGGACGGCCCCACCATCACGGGCCCGATGATGTCGAGCAGGGAGACCATGGCGATCAGATCAGTTCCGCCCTCGTGATGGCGCCGAGCGAAACCGCGATCTCGGTCTCGTCGTCACCGGAGGGCTTGAGGAAGACTTCGTGCGCGTCGGGCTCGAGGTCGACGCTGGACGGGACACCGAGGACCTCGGTCCCGTCCTCCATCACCAGCCGCACCGCCCGGTTGTTGCCGTTGGCGAATCCCAGGACCTCGATGATGGCCTCGATCTGCATCGGGAGCCTCCAGGTTCGGGGTGACCCTGCAATCTACCCCGGACCGCGAACGGAGATCAGCGCCCGGCGGCGGACGGCGCGGCGAGCGCGCGACCGAGGAACCGGCCGGTGTGGCTGGCGGCGGCGTCCACCAGGTCCTCGGGGGCGCCGGCGGCCACCACGGTGCCGCCGCGCGACCCGCCCTCGGGGCCGAGGTCGATCACCCAGTCGGCGGTCTTGATCACGTCGAGGTTGTGCTCGATCACCACCACGCTGTTTCCCTTGGCGACCAGCCGGTGCAGCACCTCGAGCAGCAATCGGACGTCCTCGAAGTGCAGCCCCGTGGTCGGCTCGTCGAGGATGTAGAGCGTCCGCCCGGTGTCGCGCTTGGCGAGCTCGGTGGCGAGCTTGACCCGCTGCGCCTCCCCGCCCGACAGCGTGGTGGCCGGCTGCCCCAGGTGCAGGTAGCCGAGGCCCACGTCGTTGAGCAGCTCGAGCCGGTCGGCGATCCGCGACTGCGCCGCGAAGAAGTCCATCGCCTCGGCCACCGTCAGGTCGAGCACATCGGCGATGCTCTTCCCCTTGTAGCGCACCTCGAGCGTCTCGCGGTTGTAGCGGCGCCCCTTGCACACCTCGCACGGCACGTACACGTCCGGCAGGAAGTGCATCTCGATCTTGACCAGGCCGTCGCCCTGGCACGCCTCGCACCGGCCGCCCTTGACGTTGAACGAGAAGCGGCCCGGTCCGTAGCCGCGCATCTTCGCCTCGGGGAGCTGGGTGAACAGCTCCCGGATCGGGGTGAAGAGGCCGGTGTAGGTCGCCGGGTTGGAGCGCGGCGTGCGGCCGATCGGCGACTGGTCGATGTCGATCACCTTGTCGAGATGGTCGAGCCCCTCGATCCGGTCGTGCTCGCCCGGCAGCACCTTGGCGCGATAGAAGTGGCGCGCCAGCGACTGGTACAGGATGTCGGTGACCAGCGTCGACTTGCCCGACCCCGACACGCCGGTCACCGCCACGAACATCCCCAGCGGAAACTCCACCGTGAGGTCGCGCAGGTTGTTGGCGCGCGCACCCAGCACCCGCACCACCCGTTCCGGATCGACCTCGCGGCGCGTCGCCGGCACCGGCACCCGCAGCTCGCCGCGCAGGTAGCGCGCGGTGAGCGAATCGGGATGCGCGAGGATCTCGTCGAAGGTCCCCTCGGCCACCACCTCGCCGCCGAAACGGCCGGCGCGCGGCCCGAGATCGATCACGTGGTCGGCGGCGCGGATGGTGTCCTCGTCGTGCTCCACCACCAGCACGGTGTTGCCGAGATCGCGCAGTTCGCGAAGCGTGTCGAGCAGCCGTGCGTTGTCGCGCTGGTGCAGGCCGATGCTCGGCTCGTCGAGGATGTAGAGCACGCCCACCAGCCGGGAGCCGATCTGGGTGGCGAGCCGGATCCGCTGTGCCTCGCCGCCCGACAGCGACCCCGCGGAGCGGCCGAGGGTGAGGTACTCGAGTCCCACATCGCGCAGGAAGGCGAGCCGCTCAATCACTTCCTTGAGCACCGGCCCGGCGATCTCGGGATCGACCGCACCGGCCTTGCCGCGGCCGGTGGGAATCGCGGTGAAGAACTCCACCGCTTCGTCCACCGGCAGCTCCACCACCTCGCCGATCGACTTGCCGTGGATCAGCACCGAGAGCGATTCGGGGCGCAGCCGCCGGCCGTGGCAGGTGGGGCATGGCTGCTCCACCATGTAGGCCTCGAGGTCGCTGCGCACCGCATCGCTCGACGACTCGCGCCAGCGCGTCGCGACGTTGCCGAGGATCCCCTCCCACTCGCCCTCGACCTCGCGACCGCGGCCGCCCTCGGCGCTCCAGGTGATCTTCTTCCCCGGCGCGCCGTGCAGCAGCAGTTCGCGCGCCTTGGCGGGAATCTCCTCCCATGGCGCGGCAAGGTCGAACTTGAACGTCTTGGCCAGGGTCGGCAGCACCACGCGCTTGAGGTAGCCGCTCGGCTCGCCCCACGGCAGCACCACGCCCTCGAGGATCGAGATGCGGTGATCGCCGAGGATCAGGTCGACGTTGGGAACCCGCGAGGTGCCGACGCCATGGCAGTCGGGGCAGGCGCCGAACGGCGAGTTGAACGAGAACTGGCGCGGCTCGAGCTCGGGGAGCGAGAGGCCGCACTTGGGGCAGGCGAAGCGTTCGCTGAACAGGCGTGAGTCGTGAGTCTTGAGGCGTGGGTCGTGAGTGACGACCTCCACCACGCCATCGGCCACGCGCAGCGCCGTCTCCAGCGAGTCCACCAGGCGGCCGCGATCGCTCTCCCGCACCACCAGCCGGTCGACGACCACGGCGATATCGTGGTTCTGCCGCCGGTTGAGCTTGGGGACCTTGCCGAGGTCGTGCACCTGGCCGTCGACGCGGACGCGCACGTAGCCCTGCTTCTGCAGGTCGTCGAACAGGTCGCGGAACTCGCCCTTGCGGCCGCGCACCATCGGGCCGAGCAGCTCGATGCGGGTCCCCTCGGGCCAGGTGAGGATCGTGTCGGCAATCTGCCCGGCGCTCGAGCGGGTAATCGGCGTGCCGTCATTGGGGCAGTGCGGCACGCCGGCGCGGGCCCACAGGAGCCGCATGTAGTCGTAGATCTCGGTGACCGTGCCGACGGTCGAGCGCGGATTGTGGCCGGTGGACTTCTGCTCGATCGAGATCGCCGGAGAGAGTCCCTCGATGGCGTCGACGTCGGGCTTCTCCATCAGCCCGAGGAACTGCCGGGCGTACGCCGACAGCGACTCCACGTAGCGGCGCTGGCCCTCGGCGTAGATGGTGTCGAAGGCGAGCGACGACTTGCCGGACCCCGACAGCCCGGTGATCACCGTCAGCTGGTTGCGGGGAATCCGGACGGAGATGTTCCGGAGGTTGTGCTCTCGTGCGCCGCGAACGACGAGGAACTCTTCGGCCATAGCCCCGAATGGTACGGAAAAGGGGGATCGGGAGCAACGCGGACCCCTCCGGCCGAGGCCCGACCCTTGCTACGATCCCTCTCCATGGCCGTCTCGAAGCGAAACTGGGCCGCGATTGCGGTCATCCTGCTGTGGGGTGCGGCACTCGGCTGGCTGGGGCTGCGCCGCATGGGGCAGACCGACGCCGCGCTGATTTCCTCCCGCGCCGCCCTGCGGCTCGCCCCCGGCGACGCCTGGTTCCGGGTCACCGCAGGGGCGGTCCAGTTCGGCTACGCCGGGATCACCCTGGACACGATGGCGGACGGGACCTACCGGATCCGCGAGCAGGAGAACCTCGACCTCCCCAGCGGAACCGGGCTCGCCCGGGCGATCCGCTCCTCCGAATACTTCCTGAGCGCCTCGCTCGGTGTCGATTCCCTGGTCAGTCGCCGGACCACGTCCTCGGGGACCGAGGTGTTGCGCGGCAGTGCCCGGGAGGGTGGGATCGACCTGGCGCTGCTCCAGGGGGACTCGATCGTGACCGCCACCGGGCGCCTCGAGCTCGACGATGGCGCGGCGGGACGGGCGACGCTGGTGCCGCTCCGGGTGGTCCCGCTGCGGCTGGGGCTGGTCGGGGCGATCGCCGCCGGTGACTCCCGTCGACTCACGGTGGCCGGCGGCTGGCCGCCGGCGGCGATGCTCACCGACATCGCGACCAACGGCGACTCGGTCGCCATCTTCGCCGACTCCTCGGAGATCTCCCCGGTCACCCAGCGCTGGGAGCCGGTCACCTGGGACACGCTGACGGTCCGCTCGATCCGCCTCAACCCGCCGTCGGGGCCGGTGCGAATGGCCGTCGACTCGCGCGGCACCGTGGTGGAGATCGAGCACCTCTTCGGTGCCCGGTGGGTGCGCGAGGAGTTCTCGATCGCGCGATTCAACTACCGCAACGCCATGGCCGGGGTGGCGGAGGGGATCGTGGCCGCGCTGCCGACGGTGCGGCCCTTTGCCGGCTCGGGGGCGACGAACGACACCGCCGACTCGCGGCGCACGTGGGAAGTCTCGCGCCGCGACGGCAGCGCGGTGGACGGACAGCTGCTCGCGATGCTGGCGGGCACACGTCAACTGATCTCGCCGAGCGGACGCCTGACGGTGTTCCAGCCGGCGCAGGTGCGTTCGCGCGAGTACCTGCCGCCGCACGCCGAGCCGCTCGCGCAGCAGGGCGACAGCGCGGTGATCGCGCTCGCCGATGCCGTGGCGCCGCTGGTGGCCGACCGCGACCTCGAGCGCGTGGCCGCTCGGCTGCTCGCCCGGGTGCGGGTGGACACGGCGTACGACGCGCCGCGGAGTGCCGCGCACGCCCTGGCCGCCGGCCGCGGTCACCCCGACGCGCTCGCGCGCCTCATGACGGCGGTGCTCGCCCGGCACGATGTGGCCGTGCGCTACGTGATCGGCGTCATGCCGGTGGGCGACACGCTCTACAGCCATGCGTGGGCGGAGTACGCCTGGCCCGGCGGCAACTGGGACACCGTCGACCCGCTCACGGGGCGCCGTGCCAGCGCCGGGCTGATCCGGCTCGCGCGCGGCGGCTCGAGCCATCCGCTTGACCTGCTGCCGACGGTGGCCGATGTACGTTTCAGTCCGGTGAACGAACCGGCCCCCGAGGGAGCATCACCGTGATCCGACTGCAGTCCGTCACCAAGCGCTACGGCAAGTTCCAGGCGGTCAAGCTGCTCGACCTCGAGATTCCGCGGGGCGAGCTGTTCGGCTTCCTCGGTCCCAACGGCGCCGGCAAGACCACCACGCTGCGGATGATCGCGGGGATCCTGCCGCCCACCAGCGGCACCGTGTCCGTCGGCGGGATCGACATCCAGCGCGACCCGATGCGCGCGAAGGCCAAGCTCGGCTACATCCCCGACCGCCCGTTCGTCTACGACAAGCTCACCGGTGCCGAGTTCATGCGGTTCACCGCGGCGCTCTACGGCCAGGACGGTCCCGAGGTCGAGGCGCGCATCAACGAGCTGCTCGATCTCTTCGAGCTGATCCGCTGGAAGGACGAGCTCACCGAGAGCTACTCCCACGGGATGCGGCAGAAGCTGATCATCGCGAGCGCGTTCGTGCACCGCCCCGAGGTGATCGTGGTCGACGAGCCGATGGTGGGGCTCGATCCCAAGAGCGCCCGGATCCTCAAGTCGCTGTTCCGGCGGTTCGTGGACAAGGGCGGCACGATCCTGATGAGCACCCACACGCTGGAGATCGTCGAGGGGTTCTGCGACCGGATCGGGATCATCCGCCACGGCGAGCTGGTGGCCTGCGGCACGATGCAGGAGCTGCGCGCCGAGGCGGCGGCCGACGGCGCGCGGCTGGAAGACCTGTTCCTGCGGCTCACCGGCGAGCACATCGAGCCGGACCTCGATGCCGTCCTCGGTTGACCTGAGCGACGTGGCGGTGGTTGCGCCGCCGGCGCCGCGCCCGGCGGTCCGGCCGGCGCAGCCGTCGTTCGCGGTGCTCACCTCCCCCAAGTGGCGGAGCGCGATCGCGCGGCTCCGCAAGGGAAACGGCGAGGGCCGCGGCGGCCGCAGCGTGCTGCTGGTGAGCGCCGCCGCGCTCTTCCTGCTGGCCGGCTTCGGCATCGCCTACCGCACCGTCACCTACTTCAAGGGCGTCGAGGAGATCGGCCCGCTGCTCGCCGGCAAGCTGCTCGGCATGGCGTTCCTCGCGTTCATGTCGATCCTGCTGCTGTCGAACCTGGTGACGGCGCTGTCGACCTTCTTCCTCGCGCGCGACCTCGACCTGCTCGCCGCCGCGCCGCTCGACTGGGGCCGGCTCTACCTCGCCAAGCTCGGCGAGACGATCGTCCACTCGAGCTGGATGGTGCTGCTGCTCGCCGTGCCGCTGCTGGCCGCCTACGGCTTCGCGTGGAACGGCGGCATCCTCTTCCCGTTCGTGGCGCTCGGTGCGCTGATCCCGCTCTGCGTGATCCCCGCGGTGGTGGGCTCGGCGATCACGCTGCTGCTGGTGAACATCTTCCCGGCGCGGCGCACCCGCGACCTGCTGGGACTGGTCACCATCATGGCGGCCGGCGGGCTGGTGCTGCTGCTCCGCCTGCTCCGCCCCGAGCAGCTGGCGGGTCCCGAGGGGTTCCGCTCGCTGGTGGACTTCATCGCGGTGCTGCAGTCGCCGAGCCATCCGCTGCTGCCGAGCGAGTGGGCGAGCGCGATGGTGATGAACTGGCTCACGCGTGTCGGCGATCCGCTGCCGATCGCGCTGCTCTGGACCACCGCGGCGGCGTTCGTGGTGATCGGCGCGTCGCTCCAGAAGCGGCTCTATGCCGGCGGCTTCGCCCGGGCGCAGGAGGGCGCCGACAACGGCCAGCGCGGCGGCTCGTGGAGCCGGCTGGCGCGGGTGTTCATGCCCGGCGTCCCGGCGATGCGGCGCGAGTTCATCCTCAAGGACCTCCGGATCTTCTTCCGCGACTCCACCCAGTGGAGCCAGCTGATCCTGCTGGGTGTGCTGGTGGCGGTGTACCTGTTCAACATCCGGGCGCTGCCGCTGTTCACCGGCGAGCGGGTGCCGGTGTTCCTGGTGACGCTGATCGTCTTCCTCAACCAGGGGCTGGCCGGCTTCGTGATCGCCGCGGTGGCGGCGCGGTTCATCTTCCCGAGCGTGTCGCTGGAAGGACGGCAGCTCTGGCTGCTGCGCTCCAGCCCGCTCGACCCCCGGGCGATGCTCCGCAGCAAGTACATGGTGGGGGTGCTGCCGCTCCTGGTGCTGGCGCTGATCCTCACCATCACCACCAACACCATCCTGCAGGCGAGTCCGTTCATGATGGCGGTGAGCATCGCCACGGTGGTGGTCTACACGCTCAGCATCGGCGGCCTGGCGCTCGGCATCGGCACGCTCTACCCGCAGTACGATACCGAGAACGCGGCGCAGATTCCCACCTCATTCGGCGGGCTGGTGTTCATGCTGCTGGCGGTGGCGCTGCTCGGCGGGATCATCGTGCTCGAGGCGGTGCCGGTGGTGGAGCACCTGCGCTCCCTGCGCGAGGGGGAGGGAGCGTCGCTCACCCCGGGCGGCGTGCTGGCGTTCACCGGTGCGATGGTGCTGGCGGTCGTGGCCGGTTGGGTGCCGATGCGGAGAGCCGTGCGGAGGCTGGAACAGCTCGAAGCGTAACGCCAAGAAGAGAGAAGCGAACCGAGAGAAGCGAGTGGGACGCGTCATCCCGACCGGAGCGAGCGCGAAGCGCTCGCGCAGTGGAGGGATCCGCTTTCAGGTCGCGTTAGACCCACCTTCCGAGTCCATCGCTTTCTCTCGGTTCGCTTCTCTCGTGTCCTTCCTCCGGGAACAGCCCGCCGAACCGGGCGATGAAGTCAGTCCTCCCCGAACAGCAGCGCGAAGATGACGGTTGCCGGCACCGCAACGAATCCTGCAGCAAGCAGGCCGCTCGAGATACGATCCCCCGCCGAACGGTGACTCCCTTCATCACCATCCCAGCTTGCGACCGCGACGCCGAAGAGGACTCCCAGTCCTACACCGATCACCACGCCGGTCTTCCAGTTCGGGCCCGACCTCCGAGACGAGTGGAAACCCAACACGGCTCCCTGCTCGACTGCCGGCCCACTCAACCCGACCCGCAAGCGGGCCGCGGACTGCGCATGGATCGATGGCGGAGTGATGGCGAACAGCAGCGCGGCGAGGAACAGGACGCGACGGGGGGATCGCATGGAACGCTCCGAGAGGGGGTTGGCCGGAAAGCTATCGCCCTTCACGGGCAAGAGAGAAGCGAACAGAGAGAAGCGGCTGAGTCGGGTGGTGAGTCTGAAGCGGTCCGAAAGCAGATCCCTCCACTGCGCGAGCGCTTCGCGCTCGCTCCCTTCGACTGCGCTCAGGGCAGGCCGGTCGGGATGACGCCAGTCGCAGTCGCTTCTCTCTGTTCGCTTCTCTCTTCCGTCCTGCAACACCCCGCTCCTGATCGCGCTTCCGCGCTCCCCATCCCGATGTCCCCCGGATGAATGCTCCCTGCGCGTCCGGCACCCGCCGGTCGAGCCACTGGTCATTCATCCCGGGAGGACCCGATGTCCCGCACCCTGCTCGTGCCGCTGCTCGCGGCACTGGCCGTCGCCGCCTGCGGCGAACAGCCACCCACCGCCACGCTCCCCGCCGATCCTGCTGCACCGGCACCCACCGCCAGCGCCGCGCGCGAGCGGCTCGCGGCCCGGCTCGCGGTGGCGCTGGCCGACGAGGGACTGCGCCACGAATTCGCGACGCGCTTCGCCGAGTCCACCGCGCCGGAGGGGAAGCTGCAGTTCCAGGCGCTGGCTCGCGCCGAAGGGAGCCGGCTGCTGCTCGAGCTCGCCGCGAGCAGCGGCGGGTCGCTCGGCGACCTGCTCGCCGACCTCGACGCCGCGCGCGGCCTCGAGGTGTACCTGCCGGTGCCGTCGCACCGCGCAGCGTGGCAGGGAAACGCCGACTACCTGGTGGCCACCGCCGCCACCGACGGCGAGGCGCCGGTGGCGTTCGATTCGCGCGGCCGCCGCACCATCCTCTCCGCCACCACCCCGCCCAGCACCCCGGTGATCGCGCTGGTGCCGCAGGAGCACGACTTCGCCCGGCCGGCGTTCGCCATGTGCGACAGCGGCGAATGCGCCGACGGCAGCGGAGGCGGCGGCGGCTGGGTCGGCACTCCCGCCGGGTTGTACCTCATCGGCACCGACTTCGAGGAGAGCCACGAGTCGTGGCTCAAGGGAAAGCCCGAGTTCGAGATCCATGTCTACGGCGAGATCGGCGGCGAGAGCGAGCAGCTCGCCTGCACCGGCCAGCACGGCGGCGGTCCCTACACCTGGGACGTCAACGAGCTGTCGTGGCGCGGCAAGGTGGCGCTGCTCACCGAGGCCGACATCACCCAGTACCTGGCGCGCAACAGCAAGGGGGTGGTGCGGATCGTGGCGTGGGAGGACGACGACGAGCCCTGCGTGCCGCGCACCGACGGGGCGTTCCTCAACGAGGTGGTCAAGATGGTCGACAACCTCTACAAGCAGTACACCGGCGCCAAGACCGACCCGGCGATCATCACCGGGGTGCGGAGCGCCTACGCCGCATACGGACTCGCCAAGAGTGTGCGCAACATCATCCACGGCGCGGACGAGCTGATCGGGCTGGCGGTGGAGCGGTCGATCGTGGGCTGGGCCCCCGGCACCGCCAACTTCGTGACCAAGGGCGAGGGGGCGAAGACGCCGGGGAGCCTGTAGTCGCGGTAGTTGAAGCTGGACTGAGTCGTTGGTCGTTGGTCGTTGGGGTGGTCGGCTCGATTGCGATCAGGAGGATCAGATCGTCGAGAGCTTCGGAGCTGCGCAGGGCTGCGCGCCCGGCACGCACCAAACGACCAACGACTAATGACCAACGACCAACGACAAAGCTCTACCGCCTCGCCCCGCACGCCCCGCAATACAGATCCTGCTCCCCCAGCGCCCCCCCGCACTTCCCGCACCCCTCCATCGTCGCGATCGCCGCGCGCTCGTACCTCGCCTGCAGCTCCGCGTAGTCGGCATCGGAGAGCTTGCCGGTGGCGCGATCGAACTCGATCTCCTTGAGCGCCAGCAGCGCGCGGCCGCGCGCGGTCTCCTCGGGCTCCGGCGGCTCGACCACCGGCGCCGATTCCGTTGCGGGCGCGATGATCGGCTGGACCACCAGCCAGAGCAGCCCGAGCGCCACCAACCCGGCGGCGAGCGACTCGAGGAGCATCAGGACCGGCCTCGGGATTCGATATCGTCGGCGATCGACCGCGCCGCACGCGGCGCGGCAGCGGGGCGTTCGGAGGCGAGCGGACCGCGCATCGGACTCAGGACTCCACCTGGTCGAGCGCGCGGCGGAGGGCTTCCTTCTGGGCCTCATCGGGTTCGCCGCCGGGCGAGATCGGCCGCGCCCCCTGGGGCGCGGCAGCGGCGGACTCGGTCACCGCCACCGCCTGCCGGCGCCGCGAGAGCCACGCGAGCAGGGCGAGGCTCCCGGAGAGCATCACCAGCCCCGGCACCACGTAGCCGGCGAGGTTGAATCCTTCCGGCGGCGGCGCCATCAGGATCGCCTCGCCCTCGCGCGCCACGAAGAACGCGATGATCTCCTCGGGCGACTTCCCCTCCTGGTACATCGCCACCACTTCCTTGTGGAGCGCCGGCGAGAAGGTGCAGGTGAAGTCGGTGGTGCGGCAGGTGTAGATGTCGAGCGTGCAGCCGCAGGTGCAGCGCAGCCGCCGCTCCAGCGCGACGATGATCGGGTCGCTGTCGAGCGCGGTGAGCGTGTCGCGCTGGCGGCCGGTCATCCAGGGCTCGCGAAGGGGGTCGGCGTCCAGGACCGTATCGGCCGGGGTCGGTGCCTGTGTCAGCATCGGGCGCGGCGACAGCGCCGCGCCAACGACGGCAACCAGCACTCCGCGACGATCGATCACGAACCCGCCCCCGCCCCGGTGAGCGGCACCGCGTATCCCGCCTGCTCGCTCGGCAGCCTCCGCCGGGTGCGGATCTGCGGGCCGCCCGGCCACATCGCCAGCAGGCCGCCCAGCGCCAGCACCCCGCCGCCGATCCAGAACCAGTTCACCAGCGGGTTGATGATCAGCGAGAACTGCGCCCGCTCGGTGCCGTCGGGTGTGCCGGCGTACACCACATAGATGTCTTCCTGCAGGCTGCTCTTGAGCCCCACCTCGGTGCTCGGCTCGAACGTCGGCCGGCCGAACGAGTCGATGTGCTGGCGCTTCTCCGACACCACCGTGCCGAGCGGCGTGCCGTCGCGGCTCACCTGCAGCGTCGCCGCCGAGACCACCCGGTTGAGCTGGGTGAACTGCGACGTGCCGAGGTAGGTGAAGGTGAGGTCGTGGCCCATCGGCGAGCGCATGGTGGTGCTCTCGCCGGGGACCAGCTCCACCGCGGTCTTCTCCTGGAAGGCGAGGCCGGTGAACGCCACGAAGTAGATCACCACGCCCACGTGCACGATGTAGCCGCCGTAGCGGCGCCGGTTGCGCGACATCAGCCGGCCCAGCGCGGTGACCGGGTTCTCCGCGTGCATCCGCATCCGGGCCCGCACCCCGCGGCCGAACTCCTGCACCACGGTGGCGAGCACGAATCCCGACAGCGCGATGGTCATCAGCGGATAGCCGCGGAGCCCGAGCGTGAGCGCCAGCATCAGCGCTGCGACGAAGCCGAGCACCGGCCCCACGAACTGGCGCTGGAGGTTGCGCGACGACGCCTTGCGCCACGCGATCAGCGGCCCCACGCCGGTGAGGAAGAGCAGGAACAGCCCCAGCGGGATGTTGACGCGATTGAAGAACGGCGGGCCGACGGTGATCTTGGTCCCCTGCACCGCCTCCGACAGGATCGGGAAGAGCGTCCCCCACAGCACGCTGAAGGCGATCCCCACCAGCGCCAGGTTGTTGAACAGGAACGCCGACTCGCGCGACATCGTCGACTCGAGCTTCGCCTCGGGCTCCAGCGCCGGCCAGCGCGTGTAGAGCAGCGTGAACGACAGGATCCCGGTCACCAGCAGGAAGCCGAGGAAGAAGTAGCCCACGCTCGACTGGGTGAACGAGTGCACCGAGGCGATCACCCCGCTCCGGGTGATGAAGGTGCCGAAGATGCTGAGCAGGAACGTGCCGATGATCAGGCCCATGTTCCAGCGCTTGAGCATCCCGCGCTTCTCCTGGATCATCACCGAGTGCAGGAACGCCGTGAGGGTGAGCCAAGGGTGGAACGACGCGTTCTCCACCGGGTCCCACGCCCACACGCCGCCCCAGCCGAGCTCCAGGTACGCCCACCACATCCCGATGGTGATGCCGATCGACAGGAAGAGCCAGCTCGCCAGCGCCCACTTGCGCATGGCGATGATCCAGCCGGCGTCGAGCTTGCGCGCCACCAGCGCGGCGATCGCGAAGGCGAACGGGATGGTGAGCGAGATGTAGCCGAGGTAGAGCATCGGCGGGTGGGCGATCATCCCCGGGTTCTGCAGCTGGGGATTGAGCCCGCGCCCGTCGGGCGGCGTGAACGACAGCCGCTCGAACGGATTCGCACCGTCGCCGAACAGCATCACCGCCACGAAGAACGCCGCCACCAGGTTGGTGACGCCCGCCACGTACGGCAGCAGGTCGCGGAACCGCCGCGCCGTGAGCAGCTGCGCCAGCGCGCCGAACAGCGCCAGCACCACCGCCCAGAACAGCAGCGACCCCTTCTGCCCCGCCCAGAACGCCGAGACGAGGTAGTACTCGGGGAGGTTGCGCGAGGTGTAGCTCGCGACGTACTCGATGTTGAAGTCGTGCGCGAAGATGCCCTTCCAGAGCGCGATCGCGGCCACCACCAGCGCGGCGAACACCGCGTAGGCGCCGCGCCGCACCGCGAGCGCCAGCTCGGGGCGATCCTGCCAGCGGGCGAGGAAGGCGAGGCCGGCGCTCCACAGTCCGATCAGGAGCGCGGCCCACAGCGCGAATTGGCCGAGAAGGGTCATCGGTGGATCAGGCCTGCTGCCCCTGGGCTTCCCACTCCGCCTCGTAGCGCGACCCGCACTTGGCGATCACGTCGGTGGCGTGGAACACCCCGTCGCGGCCGTACTTCCCCTCCACCACCACGTCGATGTCGTTCTCGTCGGTGAAGGTGTCGGGAACCAGGCCCACGTAGGTCACCGGGAATTCGCTCGTCCCGTCGGTGATGGTGAAGTCGACGCGCTGCTCGGCGGGACTCCGGGTGATCGAACCCTTGACCACCTTGGCGCTGACCTTGAGGCCCACGTCGTGGAACGTCGGGTCGTCGGCGGTGCGCTCGACGAGCTGGGTGGGGGTGAGGAAGTACGTCCCTGTCTGCTTGATCCCCTGGGCGATCAGCAGCGACACGCTGGCCACGATCACGACGGCCCCGAGGGCGAACTTGGTGCTCGGCTTCATGACGACAGATCCCTCCGCATGGGGCGGAATATAGCGGAGGGGAGGGCCTGTCACCCCTCCGCCCACGCCACCGCGGCCGCGACGGTCCGCTTCCACTCGCCGCGCTGCTCGGCCCGCCACTGGTCGGTGCGGCCGGGCTCGAAGGTGTCATGCGCCCCGAGGTCGGCGGCCGGGGGGAGCGCGCCGCCGATGCCGATCGCCGCCAGCCGCGCCGCACCGTACGCGGTGAGCTCCACCGCCGGCGGCCGCACCACCGGCACCCCCAGCAGGTCGGCCTGCTGCTGCATCATCCAGTCATTGGCGGCGGCGCCACCGTCGACCCGCAGCTCGCGCACGCCGCCCATCGCCTCGACCAGGTCGGCGGTGCCGTGGGTGATCGCCTCGAGCGTCGCGCGCACCAGGTGCGCCCGACCGGTGCCGCGGGTGAGCCCGGTGATGGTGCCACGCGCGTGGGCGTTCCAGTGCGGCGCGCCGAGCCCGGTGAAGGCGGGGACGAACACCACGCCGCCGCTGTCGTCCACGCTCGCGGCGATCTCCGCGGTCTCGCTCGCCGACTCGATCAGTCCCAGCCCGTCGCGGAGCCACTGCACCGCGGCGCCGGCGATGAAGGACGATCCCTCGAGCGCCCAGCCGATCCCGCCGTCCGATCCCGCGGCGATGGTGGCGAGGATCCCGGCGTCGGGATGGGGCGGTGCGTCGGTGCCGGTGAACCGCAACAGGAACGACCCGGTGCCATAAGTGATCTTCGCCTCACCGGGTCGCTCGCACCCCTGCCCGAAGAGTGCCGCCTGCTGGTCGCCCACCAACCCGGTGATCGGCAGATCGCGGCCGAACCACTCGGCCCCCGCCACCGCCAGCTTCCCCGCGCTCGGCACCACGGTGGGGAGGATGTCGCGAGGTACGCCGAACAGCTCGAGCATCGCCTCGTCCCAATCGCCCGAGGCGATGTTCGCCAGCATGGTGCGGCACGAGTTGGTCCGATCGGAGATGTGCGTGCCACCGGAGAGCTTCGTCACGACCCAGCTCTCCACCGTGCCGGCGGCGAGCGAGCCGGCGTCGGCGCGGGCACGGATGTCACCGCTGCCGAGGAGCCACTCGAGCTTCGTGGCGGAGAAGTACGGATCGATCACCAGTCCGGTGCGCTCCCGGATCACGTCGGCGTGGCCCTCTTCTCGCAGTTCGCGGCACCGCTTCGCGGTCCGGCGATCCTGCCACACGATCGCGCGGCCGATCGGCTCCAGCGTCTCGCGATCCCAGAGCACCACGGTCTCGCGCTGGTTGGTGATCCCGATCGCCTCGGGCGTCGCACCCGACTGCGCGATCGCCTCGCGCCCCGCCTCCACCAGCGTGTCGATCAGCGAGGCGGGATCGTGCTCCACCTCGCCGGGCCGCGGGAAGTGCTGCGGAATCTCGCGATAGCCGCGCCCCAGCACGCGCCCGTCGGGTGCGAAGACGATGGCGGTGGAGCCGGTGGTGCCCTGGTCGAGGGCCAGGATGATCGGCATGCGGCAGGTCCGGAGTCGGGTCTGGTGAAGGGTAAAGGGTGATGGGTGAAGGGGAACCCTGAGGCTCCCTTCCGGCGCACCGATCCGGCCCATCGCCCCCTTCACCCATCACCCATCACCCTTCACCCGATTCGAGGCGAATCGGCTATCTTTCAGCGATGTCCTACACCACCCTCCTTTTCGAGCTCGACGCCGACGGGATCGCCGTCGCGACGGTCAATCGCCCCGACAAGCTGAACGCCCTCAACGCCGACGTGATCGGCGACCTCGCCGCGCTGGCGGAGCGGGTCGCGACCGACCACGACGTGCGCGCGCTGATCCTCACCGGCGCGGGCGAGAAGGCGTTCGTGGCAGGCGCCGATATCGGCGAGCTCGCGGAGGTCGACGGCGACGAGGGGCGCCAGCTCGCCGAGCGCGGCCAGGCGGCGTTCCGGGCGCTGGAGCGGCTGCGCAAGCCGGTGATCGCCGCGGTGAACGGCTTCGCGCTGGGCGGTGGCTGCGAGCTGGCGATGGCGTGCCACATCCGGCTCGCCGCGCCGAACGCCAAGTTCGGACAACCCGAGGTGAAGCTCGGCCTGATCCCCGGCTACGGCGGCACGGTGCGGCTGCCGCGGCTGGTGGGGCGCGGGCGCGCGCTGGAAGTCCTGCTCACCGCGCGAATGGTGGGTGCCGAAGAGGCCGAGCGGATCGGCCTGGTGAATCGCGTGGTCGATGGCAGCACGCTGCTCGACGAGGCGCGCGCGCTGGCCAGGACGATGCTCGCGATGGGGCCGCTCGCGGTAGGGCTCTGCCTCGACCAGGTCGATCGCGGGCTCGACGCCACGGTGGACGACGCCATGGCGCTCGAGGCCGAGGCGTTCGGCGCGGCGTGCGCGAGCGAGGACAAGGGCGAGGGGACGCGGGCCTTCCTGGAGAAGCGCGCCGCGGCGTTCCGCGGCCGCTGAGCCGATGCGGGCGGCGTCGCTGGTGGTGCGGGGCTTCCGCAACCTCGCCGACGCGACGCTCGAGCTGCCCGCCGGCGGGATGGCGCTGATCGGCCCCAACGGCCACGGCAAGACCAACCTGCTCGAGGCGCTGGCGTACCCGGTGCTGTTCCGCTCGCTGCGCGGTGCGCGCGACCGCGATGTCGCGCGATTCGGCGGCCCCGGCTTCCACGTGGCGGTGACGCGCGACGACGGCGTCGCGGTGGCGACCACCTGGCACGCCGCCGACGGGCGCAAGCGGGTGACCGTGGGTGGGGAGGAACGACCCCGAATCACCGACGCACTCGGCGCGTGGCTGGCGGTGAGCTTCCTGCCGACCGACCTGGCGCTGGTGCAGGGCGGCGCCGGGGAACGCCGGCGCTGGCTCGACCGGATGCTCTCGCTCGGGTCGGCCACCTATCTTGGGGCGCTGCTGCGCTACCGGGCGGCGGTGGCCCAGCGCAACGCGGCGCTCCGGCGGCAGGACGCGAGCAGCGCGGCGGCATTCGACGGCCCGCTGGCGCAGGCCGGTGCGGTGGTGGTGGCCGGACGGTTGGCGTGGCTCGCCGCGGCCGAGGCCACCTGGCGCGAGGAGCTCGCGTCGCTGGGCGAGCCGCTCGAGGTGACGATGCGCTACCGCGGCGACGCCGAGCTGGCCGATCCCGCGGCGTGGGACGAGCGGATCGCGGCGCATCGGGTGCGCGACCAGCAACGGGGGCAGACGACGCTCGGCCCGCATCGCGACGACCTGGTGCTGGGCCTCGGCCAGAAGGCGCTGCGGGAGTTCGGCTCGACCGGCCAGCAGCGCACCGCGGCGATCGGGCTGCGATTGCTGGAGCACGACACGCTGGCGCGCGATCGCGACACGCGCCCGGCGCTGCTGGTGGACGATGTGTTCGCGGAGCTCGACGGCAGCCGCCAGGCGCGACTGGCCGACCGGCTCCAGGCTGCGGCGGTGCAGCTGGTGGTCACCGCCCCGCGGCCCGAGGACCTGCCCGACGCGCTGGAGGCGCCACGGTGGCACGTGCACGACGGGACGATCACGCGGGACTAAACGCGCCGCTCAAGCCGACGCCGCTGGCCGAGGCGCTCGACGCGTGGATCGCGCGGAGCGGGCTGCGCAAGCGGCTCGACCTGGCGGAGGTGGTCGAGGCGTGGCCCGAACTGGTGGGACCGCAGATCGCCGCGGTGACGCGGGCGCTGGCGGTGACCCCCGACGGCACGCTGCTGGTGCGGGTGGCGACCAACGCCTGGGCCACCGAGCTGGGGTTGATGACGCCGCGGATCCTGGCCCGCGTCAACGGGTCGCGGCAGGGACGCGTGGAACACGTGCGATGGCTGGTGGGACCGCTCGACCGGTCCTGACTCTTCACGGAACGCGAGGGTGTGATGGCGAAGGATGCGAAGCCCAAGGGCGACTACGGCGCCCAGTCGATCACGGTGCTCAAGGGGCTGGAGGCGGTCCGCAAGCGGCCGGGGATGTACATCGGCTCGACCGGCGAGAACGGCCTCCACCACCTGGTCTACGAGGTGGTCGACAACTCGATCGACGAGGCGCTGGCCGGCCACTGCGACCGGATCGAGGTCACCATCCATCGCGACGGGGCGCTCACGGTGGCCGACAACGGCCGCGGCATCCCGGTCGACGTGCATCCCACCGAGGGGCTGCCGGGCGTGGAGCTGGCGCTCACCGTGCTGCACGCCGGCGGCAAGTTTGACAAGAACTCCTACAAGGTGTCGGGCGGCCTCCACGGCGTCGGCGTGTCGGTGGTCAACGCGCTCTCCGAGCGGCTCACCGTCACGGTCGACCGCGACGGGGCGCGGCACCAGATGTCGTTCGTGCGCGGCCAGACCACCCAGAAGCTCACCGTGATCGGCATGGCGGCGGGGACCGGCACCACGGTCACCTTCAAGCCCGACCCGCAGATCTTCACCGTGCTGGAGTTCTCGTTCACCACGCTGGCCGACCGGCTGCGGCAGCTGGCGTTCCTCAACGGCGGGATCACCATCACGATCACCGACGAGCGCGAGGAGACGCCCAAGGTCGAGACGTTCTACTACAAGGGCGGCCTGATCGAGTTCGTCACCTTCCTCAACCGCAACAAGAAGCCGCTCCACCCCAAGCCGGTGGCGTTCTCGGCCACCCGCGACGACGTGGACGTGGCCCTACGCCTGCAGTACGAGAACGGCTACAACGACAACACGTTCACCTTCGTCAACAACATCAACACCCGCGAGGGCGGCACCCACCTCACGGGGTTCAAGTCGGCGCTGACCCGCACCATCAACGACATCGCCAAGAAGGGCAACTACCTCAAGAAGGCCGACTTCACCCTGAGCGGCGATGATGCCCGCGAGGGGATGACCTGCGTGCTGCACGTCAAGGTGCGCGAACCGCAGTTCGAGGGGCAGACAAAGACCAAGCTCGGCAACAGCGAGGTGGAGGGCATCGTCCGGGCCCTGGTCAACGAGCACCTCGGCCAGTTCCTCGAGGAGCACCCGCCGGTGGCGCGGGCGATCATCGAGAAGGCCGTGAGCGCGGCGCGCGCCCGCGAGGCGGCCCGCAAGGCGCGCGAGCTGGTCCGCAAGAAGTCGGGACTCGAGAACGCGGTGCTGCCCGGCAAGCTGGCCGACTGCTCGATCGACGACCCCGCCCTCTCGGAGCTCTACCTGGTCGAGGGCGACTCGGCCGGCGGCTCCGCCAAGCAGGGCCGCAACCGGAACTTCCAGGCGATCCTGCCGCTGCGCGGCAAGATCCTCAACGTCGAGCGGGCCCGCATCGACCGTATCCTCGGCAACGAGGAGATCCGCTCGATCATCACCGCCATCGGCACCGGGGTGCGCGACGACTTCAAGCTCGAGGACGCGCGCTACCACAAGATCATCCTGATGACCGACGCCGACGTCGACGGCGCGCACATCCGGACGCTGCTGCTCACCTTCTTCTTCCGGCAGATGCCCGAGCTGATCGAGGCGGGGTACATCTACATCGCCCAGCCGCCGCTCTACCGCGTCGCCAAGGGGAAGGAGGAGTACTACGCCTACGACGAGGACGAGCGGGTGGAGTTCACCAAGCGGCTCAGCGAGGGCGGCGGCAAGGGCAACGTCTCGCTGCAGCGCTACAAGGGCCTCGGCGAGATGAACCCCGACCAGCTCTGGCGCACCACCATGGACCCGGAGACCCGGACCATCCTGCGGGTGACGCTCGAGGACGCGGTCGAGGCGTCGAAGCTGTTCGACGAGCTGATGGGGGACAATGTCGAGCCGCGGCGGCAGTTCATCGAGGCGAACGCCAAGTACGTGAGCGTGCTGGACGTCTGAGGCGTGAGGCAGGCGCGCCCCTCGGGGCGCGCGATGCCGGCAAGGCGCCATGCGGGCATCGCGCGCCGCGAGGGGCGCGCCTGCTAGCCAATCCCCGGCAGGTTCGGCCGCCCCGTCCCCGGCCCCCAGTCGTCATCGTCGCCGAGCGCCTCGTCGATCTCGTGCGCCTCGCTGTCCTCCGCCAGCTCCGCCTCGGCCTCGGCGAGCTCGTCGCGGTCGATCGGGGTCTCGAGGTCGTCCTCGGGTGCGAACGGGCGGTCATGGCGGCCGGCGCCCATCAACCACAGCAGCAGCGCCACGATCAGTCCGACGGCGATCAGGGTGCCCACGGCGTTCCTACCGGCGTTTCGGTTCCCTCGCGCGTGACGCGCTCGATGACC
>CALGOK010000142.1 GCA_937961295.1 uncultured Gemmatimonadota bacterium | reverse complement strand
CACCGCCTTGATCGCCTCGCCCTGCCCGATGACCTGCTTGTGGAGCTCGTCCTCCATGCGGAGCAGCCGCTCGGCCTCGGCCTCCTGCAGCCGGGTGACCGGGATCCCCGTCCAGCGGCCGACGATGAAGGCGATCGCCTCCTCGTCGATCACCGGGCGGCGGGTCTGCCGCTCGCGCTCCCACTCCTCCTGCACCGCGCGAATCTGCTGCTGCAGCTCCCGCTCGCGGTCGCGCAGGGCGGCCGCCTTCTCGAAGTTCTGGTCGCGGACCGCCTCCTCCTTCTCGGCGGTGACCTGCTCCAGCTGTCCCTTGAGCTCGCCGACCTCGGCGGGCGGGTGCTGCGACGCCAGGCGCGCGCGGGCGCCGGCCTCGTCGATCACGTCGATCGCCTTGTCCGGCAGGAACCGGTCGGTGATGTAGCGCTCCGACAGCTCGGCGGCGGCCTGCAGCGTCTCGTCGGGGAGGGTGATCCGGTGGTGCTCCTCGTACTTGGGGCGCAGCCCCTTGAGGATCTGCACCGTCTCCTCGATCGACGGCGGGTCGACCATCACGGTCTGGAACCGGCGCTCCAGCGCCCCGTCCTTCTCGATGTACTTGCGGTACTCGTTGAGCGTCGACGCGCCGACGCACTGGAGCTCGCCGCGCGCCAGCGCGGGCTTGAGCATGTTCGAGGCGTCGATCGCCCCCTCCGCGGCGCCGGCCCCCACCAGGGTGTGCAGCTCGTCGATGAACAGGATCACGTTCTTGCTCTGCGCGATCTCGTTCATCACCGCCTTGAGCCGCTCCTCGAACTGGCCGCGGTACTTGGTGCCCGCGATCACCGCCGCCATGTCGAGCGACAGGACGCGGTGGTCGCGCAGCACGTCGGGGCACTGCGCGTTGGCGATGAGCAGCGCGAGCCCCTCGACGATCGCCGTCTTGCCGACGCCGGGCTCGCCGATCAGCACCGGGTTGTTCTTCTTGCGGCGCGCGAGGATCTCCATCACCCGCTCGATCTCGACGGCCCGGCCGATGGTCGGGTCGAGCTCGCCCTCGGCGGCGAGCGCGGTGAGGTCGCGGCAGAAGTGATCCAGTGCCGGCGTCTTGGACTTCTTCTCGGCCTTGGGCGGGACCTGCTGCGGCCCGGTGCCCGACCCGGCGGCCGGCGTGATCCCCGACTGCTGGCCCGGCGAGAGGTCGCTGCCGAGCAGCCGCAGCGTCTCGGCGCGCGCCTGCTCGAGGGTGACGCCCGCGTCGGTGAGCACCTGCGCGGCGATCCCCTTCTCCTCGCGCAGCAGCCCGAGCAGCAGGTGCTCGGTGCCGACGTACGAGTGCGACAGCTCGCGCGCCTCCATCATCGCCAGCTCGAGCACCTTCTTGGCGCGCGACGTGTAGGGCAGCTCGGGACCGGTCGCCGCGGCCGCCTTCCCCTTCTTGACGGTCTCCTCGATCTTCTGCTGGATGTCCTCGAGGTCGACGCCGAGGTTGGTGAGCACGGCGGCTGCCACGCCCTCGCCCTCGCGGATCAGGCCCAGCAGGATGTGCTCGGTGCCGACGTACTCGTGATGGAGCCGCGCCGCCTCCTCGCGCGCCATCTGGAGCACCTTCCGCACCCGGTCCGTGAAGTTGTACCCGTTCATCCGCGAGCCTCCTCGTCCAGCATCCCGCGCACCAGGTCGGCCCGGTGCACCGGCAGCGCCTCGTCATCGAGGCCGGTTCCGGTTCGCTGGGCGAGGTGCGCGTCCTGCGCCTCCACCAGCAACCGGTTCAGGGTCATCCAGTCGCGCCGGGGGAGGATGCCCATCCCGATCCCCAGCCGCACGCCGCTCAACAGGTTGAGCGTCTCGTCGAACGTCAGCACCCGGGCGTGCCGCAGCAGCCCCCACGCCCGCCAGACCCGATCTTCCACCAGCATCGGCGCGTCGCGCAGCAGCACCTGGCGGGCCCGGGCCTCGTGGCCCATCACCTCGACCACCAGTCGGCCGAGGTGTTCCAGCAGCTCCGCCTCGGTCTTCCCCAGTGTCGTCTGGTTGGAGAGCTGGAAGAGGTTGCCGCGGACCTCGCTGCCCTCTCCCCACAGCCCGCGGTGCGTCAGTCCCACCTGCGAGAGGCCCTGCAGCACCTTGCCGATCTCACGGGTGAGGACGAGCGCGGGGAGGTGGATCAACACCGACGCGCGCAGCCCGGTGCCGACGTTGGTCGGACAGCCGGTAAGATAGCCGAACTCCGGATGGAAGGCGAAGGAAATCCGCGCTCCCAGCTCGCCATCGACCCGCTCGGCGGCACGCGCCGCGCGGTCGAGCGCAAACCCCGGCGCGAAGGCCTGGATCCGGAGGTGATCCTCCTCGTTGCACATCACCGCCGCCGTCTCTCCGGCGACCACGGCGGCCCCGCTCCGGACACGGCCCACCGGGTCGAGCCCGGCCAGTTCGCGCGACGCCAACTGCCGCTCGTGCAGCCACAGGCGCCCGGGGCGACCGAGCGTGTCCAGGCGATACCAGGTCGCCGGTGCGAGCTCGGGAATCTCGTCGGCGGCCGCCTCGACCAGCCGGACGATCCGCTCGCGGTCGGGGGCGGCATTGCGCCCCCAGAACGGTCGCCCGGCGACGTTGCGCGCCAGCCGGACCCGGCTCGAGATCACCAGGTCGGCGTTGGGCCCGGTCTCCCCCAGCCACGACAGCACCGGGTCTGGGGTCACTCGTCCTCCAGGTCGCGGAGCTGGTCGCGCAGCTGCGCCGCCTCCTCGAACGCCTCGGTCTCGACCGCCTCGCGCAGCGCCTCGCGGAGCCGGATCCGCTCGTGCGCCACCCGGCGCTCGGGCGAGCCGGGGCCCTCGGCCGGATCACGGTACTGCTCGCCGACGTGCAGCGACGCGCCGTGGAGCCGACGGACCAAGTCGCGAAGCGGCCCGGCGAACGCCGACCAGCAGCTGGCGCATCCCAACCGGCCAGATGCCCGGATGTCGGCCAGCGTCGCACCGCACTCCGGGCACTGCTCCGCGGCGCTCTCGGTCGCCGCCGGTGCCGGACCGAGGGCGGCGAGGAACGAACCGAGCGGGGTGGCCGCGGCCTCGCCCTCGGTCGCGATCCCCCGCTCCGCCGCACACTTGCCGCAGAGGTGAATGGTGGTCACCTGCTCTCCCACCACCTGGGTGAGGTGCACCACGGCCTCCCGCTCCTGGCACGCTTGGCAGGTGGTCATACCATCTCCTCCACCAGGGCGGGACGGAGGCGGCCGTCCTCAAGGGCCACCACCCGATCGGCGCGCGCCGCGAGATCGCGGTTGTGGGTGACCGCCACCAGGGCGGTGCCGTGCACCGCCGGCATCGCCGCGAGCGACGTGTGGAGCGCCTGGGCCGTCGGCGGATCGAGGTTGCCGGTCGGCTCGTCGGCCAGCAGCACCGCCGGATGGTGCACCAGCGCGCGGGCGAGTGCCACGCGCTGCTGCTCGCCGCCAGAGAGGACCGTCACGCGCGACCCTTCGCGGTGGGACATCCCGAGGGTGACCAGCACCTCGCGGGCCTGCTGGCGCGCTTCCGCCTCGGCCACTCCGGCGATCAGCAGCGGCATCATCGCGTTCTCGACCGCGGTGAAGTCGCGCAGCAGGTGGTGGAACTGGAAGACGAAGCCGAGCCGCGCGCTCCGCAGCGAGGCGAGTTCCTTGGGACCGCGACCTGCGTAGCTCACCCCCTCGAGCGTCACCTCGCCCGCGTCGGGGCGATCGAGTGCGCCGAGGAGGTGCAGCAGGGTGCTCTTCCCCGAGCCGCTGGCCCCGACGATCGCCACGAACTCGCCGGCGGTGATGGCGATGTCGAGCCCGTCGAGCACCGTGAACGCGCCACCGTCCCCGCCGGTGAAGCGCCGCACCAGGCCGCGCCCCTCGAGGATCGCCGTCATTCGGCGCGCACCGCGTCGACCGGTTGCAGCGACGCCGCCTGCCGCGCCGGATGGATGGTCGCCACGATCGCGAGCGCGATCGCCGATACCACGACGATCGCCACGTCGAGCGGTTCGACCTGCACGGGGAGGTGGTCGATGAAGTAGACGGACGGGTCGATCCGGATCAGGCGGCCGCTGTCGACGACGGCGGCGATCACCAGGCCGAGCACCAGCCCGATGGTGGTGCCGACCAACCCGACGATCGCGCCCTGCGCGAGGAAGATCCGGCCGATGCCCCGCGGTTCCATCCCCATCGTCTCGAGGATGCCGATCTCCCGGGTCTTGTTGGCGACCACCATGGTGAGCGTGCCGACGATGTTGAACGCCGCCACGACCATGATGAAGAAGATCACCAGGCCCATGCCGACCTTCTCGATCTCGAGCGCCTTGAAGAGGGTGGCGTTCTGCTGCTGCCAGGTCTCGGTGCGGTGCGGGTAGCCGAGCACCGTGTCGATGGTCGCCGCAACCTCGGCGACGGCCCACGGATCGCGCACCTTCACGCCGATCGCCGAGACCGCCGAGCCGATCCCCGCGAAGCGCTGCGCGGTGGCGCGGTCCATCACCAGGAACTCATTGTCGTAGATGTACATCCCGGTCTCGAACAGGCCGGTCACCTGCACCTGCCAGTAGTCCGGGATCGGCGTGCCGGTCATCCGCGAGCGGCGGACGGAACGGGGCGAGATGATCTGGACCCGGTCGCCCGGGTAGGCGCCGAGCCGCTGCGACAGCCTGGTGCCGAGGAGGACGCCGGCATCCACCGAGTCCCCGAGCGCACCATCGGGCGCCAGCATCCCCTCGGTGATCGCGCTGTCGAGGCCGGTCACATCGCGCGTGCCCACTCCGGGTTCGAGTCCGGCGACCTTGGCCACCTCGGGGTAGCCCGCGCTGTTGACCACCAGCGTCTGGGAGATCACCTCGGGCGCGGCGGCGACGACGCCGGGAACCTGGCGCACGCGCTCGAGGGTGCGTTCCCAGTCGGGGAGCACCAGCGCCTCCCCGTAGGTGAGCACCCGCGGGTGGGGAGACGCGATCAGGATCCGCTCGCGCAGGTCGTTGCGGAGGCCGTTCATCACGCCGAGCACCACGATCAGCGCGGTGACCCCGACGGCGATGCCGCCGATGGCCACGACGGTCTGCAGCGAGGCGCTGCGGGTGCCGCGCTGGCCGCGAAGGTAGCGCAGCGCGATCCGGCGCTCCAGCGCGGTGGGCCACCACCCCATCCGCTCAGCCCTCCCCGGGACCGCGGCCGCCCTGTTCCGGGCGCATCGCCGGGAACAGGATCACGTCCCGGATCGAGTCGCAGTCGGCCAGCAGCATCACCAGCCGGTCGATTCCCACGCCGATCCCGCCGGTCGGCGGCATCCCGTACTCCAGGGCGCGGATGTAGTCGGCGTCGAACTGCTGCGCCTCCTCGTCGCCGGCGGCGCGCTGGGCCACCTGGTCCTCGAACCGCGCCCGCTGGTCGTCCGGGTCGTTGAGCTCGCTGAACGCGTTGGCGATCTCCTTGCCGAGCACGAAGAACTCGAACCGCTCGGTGAGGCGCGCGTCGGTGCGGTGCGGCTTGGCCAGCGGCGAGAGCGCCAGCGGGTAGTCGAGCACGAACGTCGGCTGCACCAGCGACGGCTCCAGCGCGTGGCGGAACATCTCGTCGAGGAGTCGGCCGCCTGCCATCGTTGCCGCCTCGTCGGCGCTCACGCCGCGCGAGCGCAGCCACGCCCGCATCTCGTCGGCGGGCGCGGTGAGCACGTCGATCCCCGACGCCTCGCGGATCCCGTCGACGAACGACACCCGCCGGTACGGCGGCGCGAAGTCAAGGGTGTGGCCCTGCCGCTCGAGCACCAGCTTGCCCATCACCTCTGCCACCAGTCCGGAGAGCATCGCCTCGAAGCGTGCCAGCACGCCGTGGTAGTCGGCGTATGCCTCGTACCACTCGAGCATGGTGAATTCGGGGTTGTGGGTCCGGTCCATCCCCTCGTTCCGGAAGTCGTGGCCGATCTCGTAGACCCGCTCGAAGCCGCCGACGATCAGTCGCTTGAGGTACAGCTCGTCGGCGATCCGGAGGTACAGCGGCATGTCGAGCGCGTTGTGGTGGGTGACGAACGGCCGCGCCATCGCCCCACCGTAGAGCGGCTGCAGCACCGGCGTCTCGACCTCGAGGAAGCCGGCGTCGTCGAGGAACCGCCGGATCCAGCTGATCACCCGCGCCCGCAGCGCGAACGTGTCGCGCAGGTGCGGGTGCACCGCGAAGTCGGCGTAGCGCTGCCGGTAGCGCACCTCGGGGTCGACCAGCCCCCCGTGGGTGACCACGCTGCCGTCGTCGCGCCGCTCGGTCTTGCCGCGCGGGAGGGGCCGCAGCGCCTTGGCGAGCAGCGTCACCCGCTCGACCCGCACGGTGAGCTCGCCGGTCCGGGTGTGGAACACCCGGCCGTGCACCCCGACATGGTCGTCGAGGTCGAGCCGCTCCACCAGCGGCCACGCCTCGCCGAGCTCGTCGCGGCGGAAGTAGAGCTGGACCCGGCCGCTCTGGTCCTCGAGGTGGGCGAAGATCGTCTTGCCGGTGCCGCGCCAGGCGACCAGCCGGCCGGCCACCGCGACCTCGGCGCCAGGCTCGTCGGTCGTGAACCGTGACAAATCCAGCGCCTCGGCGGCGCTGTGGGTCCGCTCGAAGGCATAGGCATAGGGCGCGATCCCCATCGCCTCGAGCTCGGCGCGACGCTGCCGCCGCGTCTCCTCGACGTGGCCGCGCCGCAACAGCGGATCGTCGCTCACGCGGCCTTGTCCCCGAAGCGCTTGAGGTATGCCTCGATGAACTCGTCGAGGTCGCCGTCCATCACCGCCTGGACGTCGCTGACCTTCCGCTCGGTGCGGTGGTCGTTGACCATGGTGTACGGCTGGAACACGTAGGAGCGGATCTGGTTGCCCCACGAGTTGTCGCTCTTGGTCGCCTCCAGCGCGTCCTTGGCCGCCTGCTGTTCCTCGAGCTTGCGCTGGTAGAGGGCGGCGCGGAGCATCTTCATCGCCACCTCGCGATTCTTGAACTGCGAGCGCTCCTGCTGGCAGCTCACCACCACCCCGGTGGGGACGTGGGTGAGCCGCACCGCCGACGACGTCTTGTTGACGTGCTGGCCGCCGGCGCCCGACGCGCGGAAGACGTCCATCTCGATGTCCTCCTCGCGCAGGTCGATCTCGATGGTGTCGTCGACGTCGGGATAGACGAACACCGACGCGAACGAGGTGTGGCGCCGCTTCTGGGCATCGTACGGCGAGATGCGCACCAGCCGGTGGACGCCCTTCTCCGCCTTGAGGAAGCCGTAGGCGTACTCGCCGCTGATCTCGATCGACGCCGACTTGATCCCGGCCTCCTCGCCGGGCATCAGGTCGAGCACGCTCACCGCAAACCCCTTCCGCTCCGCCCAGCGGACGTACATCCGCATCAGCATCTCGGCCCAGTCCTGCGACTCGGTGCCGCCGGCGCCGGGATGGATGGTGAGGATCGCGTCACGGCCGTCGTCGACGCCCTGGAGCATGGTCTGCAGCTCGAGCCGGCCGAGCTCGGTCTCGGCCCCGCCGACGTCCCGGGCCAATTCATCGGCCATCGCCTCGTCGGGATCGGCCTCGAGCAACTCGACCAGCCCGGCGGCGTCCTCGAGGCGGCGCTCGAGTTCGCCGAACGGGGTGACCCACCCCTTCAGTCGCTTGATCTCCTGGACCTGCTCGCGCGCCCGCTCGGCGTCGGACCAGAAGCCCGGGTCGCCCTGGCGCGCCTCGAGGTCGAGCAACCGGGCCCGCTTGCGATCGAGGTCAAAGAAACCCCCGCAGCTCGACCAGCCGCTGCCTGAGCTCCGCCACCTGTTCCGCCAGATCCGCCATCGTCCCCTCGTGCCGTTCAGTCGGCGGGCCGCTCGCCCGCCCGCAACGGCGGCGGCGAACGGCCCGCGATTCGTGACCGGAAGATAGTCCGCCGGACCCGACGGGGGGAGCGTTCAGCCGAAGAGCTGCTCCCCCTCGGCGAGGATCTCGTTGAGTGCCTCGGTGAAGTACGGCGTGGTCTTCGCGAGCTCCTCACCCACCTGCTCGACGTACTCCTCCCAGCTCTTCCGGATCTCCTCCCCGAACAGCTCCTTGAGGTTGCCCTCGGCCAGCCCGCGCTGGCGCTTTTCGGGGTGGTAGACGACCAGGTCGGAGACCAGCGCCCGAGCCAGCCGGCGGGCCCTGGTGGAAGGGTCCTGCTGCAGGAAGGGGTTGCTGAACCGCCCTGGGGCGGCCTGGGTCGCCGCCTGAGGGGCCGGCGGCGTCTTGGGCGGTGCGGAGGGCGGCTCGGCGCGTGCCGGGGGCTCTGCGGCCGGCAGGGCACTGATCGGGACCTGCGGGGTCACCAGCGGCGGCCGGGAGGGCGGCTCCGGCGGCGGGGTGGCTGCGGGGCTCGCAGCAGCCACCGGAGGCGCCGGGTTGGGCTCCGGGCGGGAGGGGACCTCCCGAGGTGGCGGCTGGTCGGCGCCCGGCTCGGGCCGGCGCACCGCGATCAGGCCGTCGCACACCGAGCAGCGGGCGCGCACCCCGCGCTCGGGGACCTTGGCGGGGTCGACCCGGAAGACGGTGGCACAGGACGGACAGGTGACGTTCATGACAACCTCACGGGCTCCGGGCGTCGCGGCCCCCGGGGCCGCTGCGCAGGTCGTGCTCGCCCCGCCGCCGGTCGGCCACGAACACCGACCCCGGCAGCGACTTGGCGTAGCTCTTCATCTCGGTGGCCAGCTCGCTCACCTCCGCCGGATGCGAGAAGCGACGGTGCTGGTTGGTCACCACCCCGATCGACAGCGTCATCAGCGGGACGCGGTGCAGCTGCCCGCGGCGATCCTTCCCGAAGAAGTAGCCGGCGCGCCGGTCCTGCTCGCTGTACTGCAACGGGATCAGCTCGTCGAACACGGCAAGGATCTCCGCGCACACGGCCGGATACTCCGCCAGCGGCGTGACGAAGATGAAGTCGTCGCCGCCGATGTGCCCCACGAACCCCTCCGAGCCGAGCAGGCCGCGCACCACGTCGTGGAGGATCCGCGAGAGGAGGAAGATGACCCGATCGCCGTCGTAGTAGCTGTAGCGATCGTTGAACTCCTTGAAATGGTCGAGGTCGGCGTAGCAGACCGCGAAGCGGGCGTCGGATTCGAGGCGGCGGCGGATCTCCCGCTCGATCTCGGTGGTGCCGGGCAGCCGGGTCGACGGGTGCACCGCGACGTTCCGCTCGGTCCGGACCCGGAGCGCGTCGAGCCGGGCACGCTGCTCCGACGGCGAGAAGAGCGGCGACAGGATCTCGTCGGCGCCGGCCTCGTACCACGACTCCACGCCGCGGGCGTCGTGGGTGGAGGTGAGGATCGTCACCGGGACGATGGCCGTGAAGGGGTCGGACTTGAGGCGGCGGACCGGCTCGAGGGCCGGCGGGTGGCCGGGCGCGTCGTCGACGAACACCATCGACCCGCGGCCGCGGAGCACCAGCGTCTCCACCTCGTCCGGCCGGGCGTACGTCTCGATCGCGAAGCCGCGCGACTCCGCCCAGCGGGTCAGGAGGTCGGGCGGCGGGCGATCAGGCGCGCCGCAGTAGAGGATGATCTGCCGCGGGGCCACGCCTGGCCTCCCGTCGCCAACGGTGAACCCGCAACGTATGCAGCGCCGGACGGGGCGTCAAATGAACCACGCCGCGGCCCCGATGAGGGCATGGAGTGCCAGCAGCTGCACGCCTTCGAACCAGTGGGACTCCCGATCCAGGGTGATGATCGTCGACACGATCACGGCCGTCGCGAGGGCGAGGACCTCGAAGGGCGAAAAGACGAGGTTCATCCCCGGCAGCCCCCAGGCGGCACCCACGAACACCAGTATCGGCGCGACCAGCAGTGCCACCTGGGTGCTGGAACCGAGGACCGACTGGAAGGCGAGGTCGGCGTGCCCCCGGCGTGCCGCGGTCACGGCGCCACCGCGCTGCGCGGCGTGCCCGATGACCGGGAGCACGATCAGTCCGAGGAAGGTCGGCGATACGCCGAGCCCGTCGCGCACCGACGGCAGCGCCTGCACCAGGAGGACCGACAGTCCGCCGACGCCCGCCACCGCGACGAGCAGCAGCCCCACCGCGCGTGACGCGGTCCAAGTGCCGCTCAGTTCGTGGTGCTCGATCTGGCCGCCGCCGAAGAGCGGGCGGCCGGTGCGCAGCACGAACACCAGCGAGAGCAGGAACGTCGCCAGGAGGACCGCGGCCGCACCGGTGGAGAACGAGGGACGCAGCAGGCCGACCGCAGCTGGCTCGGTGAGGTGCACCATGGTCGGCATCGCCAGCGCGGCCACCGCCAGCGCCAGCATTGCCGACGACATCCCCACGTCGGCGCGGTCGAACCGCTGCACGGCGCGCCGGGACCCTCCCGCCACCAGGCCCAGCCCGAGCACCAGCAGCAGGGAGGCAAGAACCGATCCGACGAGCATCAGCTTGACGATGTCGACGAGGCCGGCGCGCAGTGCGACGATCGCGACGATCGCCAGGGCGGCGTTGCCGGCCACGGCGTGCAGCAGGGCGCCCCAGAACGGCCTGCAGCGTTCGGCCAGCTGCTCGGTGGCCTGTCCCATCAGGGCCGCGAACGGCACGATGCCGAGGGCGGCGGTCACGAAGATCCAGAGCGGGTCGCCCCGGGTGGCGTAGAGCGCCACCGCCGCGGCGGCCGCGAGGTAGAGCGGAGCGAGCCACGGCAGTCGGCGGACGCTCTCGACATCGAGCGGGGGCGGATCGCGCCGGAGCGGGGCGGAATCTTGGTCGGGGAGTGGTGGTGGTGGTGCCGCGGGGGCTTCCCGGCGCGGCCGCTCGGTCCGCTCCGGGCGCTCGCGGCGTTCACGGCCGGGCCGCTCGCCGCGCTCGCGCTCCTCGCGCCTGGGGGTCGGCGGCGGCGGTGGCGGTGGTGGAGCAGCCTCGGGTTCGGCGCGCTCGGCGCCGGCCCCGCGCCGGGGTGTCGGGCGGTCGCTTGCCAGTCCCTTCAGGCGAGACGGCTTGATGTCGAACTCGGTGAGCGCGCGCGCGATCGCGCCGCGCGGGTCCTGCACCATGGCCAGCACCAGGTCGTCGGCGCTGGGTTCCTCGCGGCCGGCCTCGCGTGCGCGGACGATGGCGAGGTCGACCACCTTCTGGGCGTGCGAGGTGAGTCCCCCGGCCTCGCCGGTGGACGGGCCGCGCCGACCGCGGCCGCGCTTGCCGCCCTTGGCGAGCACCTGCCGGAAGCTGTCCGCGGTGAGGCCGGCTGCGCTCATCGCGTCGGCGATCGGCCCGCGGGCGTGGGTGAGCCACGCGAGGAAGAGGTGTTCGGTTCCGATGAAGTCGGACGACAGGGCGGCCGCTTGTTCGGCGGCCGCGGAGCGCAGGGCATCGAGTGACGGCACGGATTCAGTCGAGTGGGGTGGCTTCGTCGATCAGCATGATGGGGATGTCGTCCTCCACGGCATACGCCAGGCGGCAGGCGTGGCAGACGAGCTGCTCGGCCGGGTCGATCCGGTGTTCCAGGTCGCCCTTGCACTGGGGGCAGACCAGCAGCTCGAGCAGCTCGGGTGGCACGGGCACTCAGGACACCTCGACGTCATCGGGGAGCGGAAAGCCGAACCGGGCGAGCGCGCCGCGGCTCTTGCGCCAGCGGGGCAGCACCTTGACCCACGTCTCGAGGTACACCGGCTGGCCGAGGAGCGCCTCGAGTCGCTCGCGGGCATGGGATCCGATCCGCTTGAGCATGACCCCGCCCTTGCCGATGACGATGCCCTTCTGCGAGTCGCGCTCGACGAACAGGGTCGCCCGAATGTACACGGGCGTGCGGTCCTCGCGGAACTCGTCGACCTCGGCGGTGACGGCGTAGGGGAGTTCGTCGCCGAGCAGGCCGAAGGCGGCCTCCCGTAGGTACTCGCCGACGAAGAACCGGAGCGGCTGGGTACCGATATCCTCGGGGTCGTGACGGAAGGGGCCCTCGGGGAGGAGCGGCGCGATCCGCGAAAGCAGTCCGTCGATCGAGCCACGGTCGCCGACGGCGGTGACCACCGCCCCGCTGTCGGCAAGCCGCTGCCGGGCGGTGGCGTCGAGGAGGTCGGCCTTGGTGCGCACCACCAGCACGGTGCCGCGGATCGGCGGTGCGTCGGGGACCAGGGTGGCGAGCTCGGGCGGCTCGCCCTCGGTGGCGGGATGGAGGTGCAGCACCACGTCGGCGGCGGCGAGCCCCTCGAGGGCGAGGTGGCGCATGGCGCGCTGCAGCGGATAGGCGGGGTCGAGGAGGCCGGGGAGGTCCTGGAAGATCATCTGCACGTCGCCGGCGGTATGGATGCCGGTGACGGGAAGGCGGGTGGCCTGCGCCTTGGGCGACACCATGGCGAGGTCGACGCCGAGGATGGCGTTCATGAGCGACGACTTGCCGGCGTTGGGCCGGCCTGCGATGGCGACGGTGCCACAGCGGGTGGGCATGGCGGAAGGATAGCGACATCGCGAGGGGCGAGGGGCGGAGGGCGGTTGCGCCCCCATCATCCTCTGCTCATTGCGGGTGCACGGTGGGCCTCACGGTTGGGGCCAACCGTGGGTGTTCAGCGCAACACTGGTCGGTCGGACTCCAACAGCCAAACGTCCCAGGCTGTCCGTCCGGTACAGAGAACAGACCGCCTAGTGATGGAGAGGTACCTGCCGCCGCAATCAGGAATCCGTCGCACGATCCGTTCGAACCTGTTGCGACGCGTATCCCATCGCCACACCTGGTGACGCACAGCACTTGCGGCGGTGTCAACCGCAAGCACCCAGACTCCTCCGTCATGATCCCAGCCCTGGATGTCGAGCAACGTCACGCTCGGCGGCAATCCCGGCGACATGGTCAGCTTCCCCGAGGATATGTCAATTGTTGTCACGCGGTTGGAGTCCTGAAGCAGGTAGCTCAACACCGGTGCGTCGGGTGCCGGGAACAGGTCGCTCTGGATCGCCGGGCTCTCTGGCAAGCCAAGGTCTGCAATCGCGGTGCCTGGTCGTTCGGACAAGCCCCATCGGAGGTGCCCGCCTTCGCGCGGCATGGTGGGGTGCGCCCAGACGAGGCGCCCATCCGACAGTTCGGCAGTGCGCGAGAGGACTGAAGTGGTCCCGAGCGCGGTGATCACACCCGATGGCAGGTGGAGGTGAATGCCACGAACGGAGTCTCGGCCCAGCTGCACCCACGCGAGGAGGGAAATACCCGTGGCACTCCATGCCAGGGCTTCGGCATAGCGCGCCGAGTCGAGCGGCAGCTTCTCATTGCTCGTCGTCGAAAGCGAGTAGAGCATCGGTTGGGTGAGCGGAACCCAGGGCATCGTCTCCGACCGTCCGGTGGCAGCGGCCAAGTAGGCCAACCGCTGCCCATCCGGGGCGAGCATGAACCCGCCATTCGTTCTCCCTGAACTGAGCGATAGCTGCCGACCAAGGACAGCTGCGCTATCTGCAACGATCGGTCGTTCCACGAGTTCGCCGAGGCCCCTGCCCCGACGTACCAGCACTCGCTTGCGATCGTCGGTGATGCTCCAGGCCCCCGTGGCTGCCAATCTCGCGCTCCCGAAGCGGTGAGCTCGACCTCGCCATTTGACTTCAACAATGGAATCGAGCCAGCCGATGTACAGCGCCTCGCTCTCCCTTGCCCACGCAATGGAGCTGAAGTAGAAGCGTTCGGGAAGATCGATCGTACGCACCCGACCATCCGACAGGTCCACCACGGCCGGGAGCCACCCCTCCGACGTAGCCAGGCGCATGGCGAGCTCGCGCCGAGGGCTGACCGCCCACGCGTCCACGCGATACGTGGAGTCCAGCGGCGCTTCGGCCAAGATGACGGTGTCCGCCGGGGCGAGACTGTCCGCGAGTCGGCTGAGGACCACCATCCCGACGTGTTGTCCCCCGGACCGCAGCACCTCCCGCAGGAGCCATGCACCATCAGACATCACCCTGGACTGCGGTGACCCCTGTGCGAGTAACTGCTCCCTACCTCCGAATCGCGGGATGGAGATCACCCGGTGATTGACCGGATCGTTCAGGACCAGGGCCGTGCCCCCGTGCGCCCAGCCACCCAACCGGACACGCTGATTGGCCAGCGGTCGACCGAGCGCTTCTCCAGTCGCCAGATCGAGGACCCACAGCGTGTCTCGCGTCAGATAGGCCACGAACTCACCGTTCGGCGAGATCGCTCCTTCGCGCACATCGCCGCGGAAGGTGAGCTGCCGCTCAGTCACGACAGGTCGGGCGGGTGGGCGAGCGGCCAACAACCACCCGATGGAGACGAGGGTGAAGGAGGCACCGGCCGCGAGGGTCAGTCGGCGCGTCCGAAGTCGGGGTCGCGTGGAGGATCGCGTCCCCTCCCCCGGCGTCGGGTCGAACGGCCCGTTCAGCGCCTCACCAAGCACCGCGGCGCTCGGCCACCGGTCGGCAGCATCCTTGGCGAGGCAGCGTTGCACCACGGCGTCGAGCGCCGGCGACAGGCCGGGCCGAAGTGCCGCGAGCGAGGGGACGGGGTCGAGGACGTGGCGCGCCATGATGGCGCGCGCGTCGGGGCCCGGAAACGGCGGCTGCCCACCGAGGCATTCGAACAGCACGCACCCGAGCGAGTAGATGTCGGCTGCCGGACCGACCCGTGCGGACCCGCTGGCCTGTTCCGGGCTCATGTAGGCCGGGGTGCCCACCGAGACGCCGGTGGCGGTGAGGCGCTCCGCTTCGGTGTGGGCCAGGGCCGAGATCCCGAAATCGGCGAGCAGCGCGCCGCCGTTGCCGAGCAGGATGTTGCTCGGCTTGACGTCGCGATGGACGATCCCGTGGCGATGTGCGGCCTCGAGAGCCGCCACGACTTGCCGCGCGATCGCGACCGTCTCCGTCACGCCGAGGCGGTCGTGTCCGAGCAACCGATCGGCGAGCGTACCGCCGGCGATGTAGGGGGCCACGAGCCACTGAATCCCGGCCACCTCGCCGGAGTCGATCAGGGGCACGATATGCGGGTGCTGGAGGCGGGCCAGCAAGGCGACTTCGCGTCGGAACCGTTCCACCGCGACCGCCGACGCCGACTCGGGGCGGAGGACCTTGACCACCACCTCGCGCTCGTGGCGGAGGTCGCGGGCGAGGTAGACCTCGGCCATGCCGCCGCCCGCCAGGAGCCGCACCACCTCATAGCGCGGTTCCAGCTCGCGGCGGAGGGGTTCGGGGAGCGGCACGGCTCTACGCTACGTCCGACCGAACGAAGGCGCCAGATGGGTGGGGCGACATGCGAGGCACGGGGGGCGGAGGGCGGTTGCCAGCGAGCAGCGCCCCTCGCCCTTCGCCCCTCGCCTGTCGCAAAGAAAAGAAGCCGGCCCTCGCGAGGAGGACCGGCTTCGATGGGGTGGCTGACGACGGTCTACTCTCCCACCACCTCTCAGTGGCAGTACCATCGACGCTGCAGGGCTTAACTGCCGTGTTCGGAATGGGAACGGGTGTGGCCCCTGCGCGCTAATCGCCAGCCAAACATGGCGACAACGGAAGGACGGAATGATGTGCATGCGGGGAAGGACCGAAGAAAAATGGGGAGAGATCAAACTTCACGGGCGATTAGTACGGCTCGACTGAAGCGCTTGCACGCCGTGCATCTGCCGCCTATCAACCTGGTAGTCTCCCAGGGCCCTTCAGGAGTCTTAAGACTCAGGAGTGTTCATCTCGGGAAGAGTTTCCCACTTAGATGCTTTCAGCGGTTATCTCCGCGCGACATCGCTACCGGGCGATACCCTTGGCAGGATAGCCCGTACACGAGCGGTCGCTTCGTCCCGGTCCTCTCGTACTAAGGACGACGTCCCTCAACACTCCCACGCCCACGACGGATACAGACCGAACTGTCTCACGACGTTCTGAACCCAGCTCAT
>CALGOK010000141.1 GCA_937961295.1 uncultured Gemmatimonadota bacterium | reverse complement strand
ACTCCAAGCGAAGCAATCACACTCGCCCATCAAGGCTTTCGTGTTGATCATCACATTGCCGAAGCCGGCGAAGTTCATAAAGAAGTCATCGCCCCCAACCGTTTGCTGTTGGTTGATGCGATGCTCGATCGGCACGCGCAACTCCACTGAAAAAGCGTTGCAACAGAACGGGATCTCGATGCCGGCCGTATGGCGATACACCGATTCGCTGTCTTGCACTGTTCCACCACCGCCGGTGAATTGATAGTCCAATGCGTCGTTGAACCAGTTAAAGGAGTAATAGACACGGTGGCGTGGCAGAGGATCTCGATGCCGGTCACCGTGCGTGTGCTGCCCACTTCGCTCGGGGCGTCGCTCAGCGCGACCGCGCCGGCGCTGGGTGAAGAGGTGACGATTCCGGCCCCGGCGACCATGTCGTTCAATGCGAGCACCTCGACCGTGACGTTCACGCCGGGCGGTGCGGCGGTGATCACGAACCGCAGCGCCACGAGCATCTCGTTCCTCCCGCGCCCCGGCTCGCAAGGACCGGCCACGGTCACCAACGTGACGCTCAACTACGCGCCCACACTCGCCCCGCGGACGCTCACCACGGCGAACAGCATCACAGTGCCCGGTGTGAGCAACGTGGTGGCCACCTACAACCCGGCCAACCCGGCGCTCTTCGCCACCACCACGGTCACTGCGCCAGGCTTCAAGTTCCTGCCGAGCTTCCGGCTTGGGGTGGGTGGGTTCAGCGCCCTGACCGTCTCGGTCGCCGCGGACTCCCTCTCGGCCGTGGTGCGGCTGCCGGCCGGGGTGACCGGATCGGTGCCCACCTTCAGTAACGTCGTGCTCGGCTTCCTCACCGAGGTGCCGCTCAACAACGTGCCGGGCACCAACCCGCTGACGACTCCGCCCACGCCGTGGGCCGGCAACAACCCCGATGCGACGGCGCCGATCATCAACGCGGCCGCCCCGGGAACGGTCACCACGTTCTATGACACGTGGCGCGGCTTCGGCGGCGACTGCTGCGGCTTCGGCGGCAACAACAAGTGGTACCGGATCAACATCACCACCGCCGGCACCTACACGATCTCGCTCAACTGGTCGCAGGGCGGCAGCGGCACCTACGCCGACATGGACTGGGGCCTGGTGGACTTCGGCATCACCACCTTCCTGGCCACCCGCCTCACCGGCAACCGGCCGGAGACCACCACCGCCACGCTGGCGGCTGGCAGCTACTGGCTGATCGTGGCCAACTTCGGCAACGCCAACGATCCGGGCGTGATGACGATCACGCTGCAGTAACCGACGGATCGACGCTCGACTCACCAGCCCCCGTCCGGGATTCCCGGGCGGGGGCTGGTGCGTGGGGGGGGGGCGACTCGGGGCTCGGGTTCGCCGTGGCCCGCGAGTAAACTCGCGTCTCGGCAGGGACGCCCGCTAAAGCGGGCCCGGGTCATCCGCCTTCGTCGGGCTGGCCTCGACTACAGGCAGGCTCCGCCCGGCGTGGCCCGCGAGTGAACTCGCGGCTCGGCACCGACGCGCGCTAAAGCGGGCTTCGATAGCCCAACCATGGGTGAACTGGCCCTACCCACAGGCGGCCTTCGGCCGCCGTGTTCGCCGAGACGCGAGATTACTCGCGGGCCGCGGGATGAAAACGACCCTCCACCGGCCACCCCTCGATCGCCTCATCCGGATGGCGCAGGTGCTGGTTGAGCACGTAGTCGCAGACCGGCGCCAACGCGCGGGGGCTGACGCTTTACACGTTGTACCCCTTGCCCCACATGATGTGAATTTTGCGCTCCTTGCGGGCCAGGGTGGCACTCACCCCCTTCAGCCGTTGCAGAAGGGTCGGGAGCGACGTGGTCGGATGGACTCGCACCACGAGATGCAAGTGCGTTCGGACGATTCCCAGTGCGATCACCTCGGTGCGCTCCTGTCGTGCCAGACGGGGGAGAAGCTCCGCGAGGAATGCAGCGGCGGGAAGCGTCAGGATCGGGGCGCGGAGGCGCGTCGTCCACGCAACGTGGAGGTAGAGTCGATGGCGCATCGGGGGGATGGTTGCACAGCGCGGAGGAAACTCCCGATCCATCGCAGCGCGCGGGAGATCGCAATTGCGCGCACGGGGCCCGCGGCTGAAGCCTCGTCTCGGCACTGACGGCGGGCGGAGCCCGCCTGTCGGAACGCTAGTCTCCACCCCATCCCGAGCGACGCAGCCCGGAGGGACGCGGAGTCGAGGGACCTGCGTTCCTCTCACCCCACGCCAGCGGCTTCAGCCGCGGGCCCAGGTGATCCGGCGTTGGTTGCGCTCGCCTGCGCGACAGGCGGGCTCCGCCCGCCGTGTTCGCCGAGACGCGGCTTCAGCCGCGGGCCCCAAACGCGTCGCCCGCACCCGCCCTACGTCGGAATCGCCCTCAGCGCCGTCAGCGCCGCCGCCACGTCCTCGTCGCCGCGGAACTGCATCTGGAACAGCCGGGCGTAGATGCCGCCCAGCCGGAGCAGCTCGGCGTGGGTCCCCTCCTCGACCACCTGCCCGCCGTCGAGCACCAGCAGCCGGTCGGCGCGCTGCACGGTGGAGAGCCGGTGGGCGATGATCAGTGTGCTGCGACCCACCAGCAGGCGCTCCAGCGCCGACTCCACCAGCCGCTCGCTCTCGGTGTCGAGCGAGCTGGTCGCCTCGTCGAGCACCAGCACCGCCGGGTCCTTGAGCACCGCCCGGGCAATCGCGATCCGCTGCCGCTGGCCACCCGAGAGCTTGACCCCGCGCTCGCCCACCAGCGTGTCATAGCCCGCCGGCAGGGCGGTGATGAAGTCGTGCGCGTTGGCCACCCGCGCCGCCGCCTCAACCTCGTCCGCAGTGGCCTCGGGGCGGGCGTAGGCGATGTTCTCCCGCACGCTCCCGCTGAACAGTGCCGGCTCCTGGGGGACCGTCCCCACCGCCCCCCGGAGGTCGGCGAGCCGAAGCTGCCGGATGTCGATCCCGTCGAGCAGGATCGCCCCCGAGGTCACGTCCCAGAAGCGGGGGAGCAGCGACGCCACGGTGGTCTTTCCCGCCCCGCTGGGGCCCACCAGCGCCACGACCTCCCCCGGGGCGATCCGGAACGACACCCGGGTGAGCACCTCGGGCGCCTCGGGGTCCTGGGCCTGGTACCGGAAGGAGACCGCCTGGAACGCGACGTCGCCCTGCAGCGCCGCGGGAAGGGGGACCGGATGCTCGGGGTCGCGCACGTCGGGCTCGCCCTCGAGCAGGTCGAAGACCCGTTCCGCCGCGCCCACCGCCTCCTGGTAGCCGCCGAAGAATCCCGCCAACGCGCCGATCGCCGCCGCGATGCTCACCGTGTAGAGGAGGAACGACACCAGCGCGCCGGCGGTCAGGTCACCCGAGAGCACCAGTCGGCCGCCCATCCACAGCACCCCCGTCACCCCGGCGAAGGTGGTGAAGGTGATCGCGCCGAAGAAGAACGCCCGCACCCGGGCACGCTTGAGCGCGATGCTGATCACGCGCGCGATCCGCCCGCCGAATCGCTCGCGCTCGCGCTCCTCCTGTGCGAATCCCTGCACCACGCGGATCTGCGAGAACGCTTCCTCGGCGTGCGCGGTGGCCACAGCCAGCTCGTCCTGCACGCCGGTGGTGATCCGCTTGAGCCGCCGCCCGAAGAACATCGCCGAGCCGACCACCAGCGGCACCACGGCGAGCGCGGTGAGGATCAGCCGCGGCTGCATCAGCGTGAGGATCGTGACCCCACCCACCAGCGCCAGGACCTGGCGACTGAAGTCGGCGAGCTGGTGCGACAGGATCCCCTGCAGCAGCGCGATGTCCACCGTGAGCCGCGAGGTGAGCTCGCCGGTGCGCCGGTCGGCAAAGAACCCCGGCGGCATCGACAGCAGCTTGCCGAAGAGCTCGCGCCGCAATCCCGCCACCGCGCGCTCCCCGGTGGCGGAGAGCCAGTAGGTCTGGACGTAGTTGAGAACCGCCGTGGTGGCGAAGAGCGCCAGCAGGCCGAGCGCGATCCGGTCGAGCAGTTGCGGGTTGCCGTCGACGAACGCGGCGTCGAGCAGGAACTTGACCACCAGCGGGAACGCCAGCGCCAGCGTGCTCGAGAGCACCAGGGCGACGGCGGCGATGGCCAGGCCGCCGCGGTAGGGCCGGACGCGAGGCCAGAGCCGGAGGAGCGGCCGCGGAGAGGGCGGGCGCCGCCTCGGCGCGGTCAGCTCAGTGGTCCTCGTGGGCCGCGGCGCCGGCACCCTCGGCCGGCTGCTCGAGGACGATGTGCGCCTGCGGGCGGTCGGGCTGGCCGAACGGCACCCACCGGTCGACGGCCATCGCCACGAACAGCAGCGCGAGGTAGGAGAGCGAGTACTTGTAGAGCTTCCAGGTGGTGGGCGTCACCCCGTCCTCGCGGACGATCACCCAGCAGAGCTGCAGGAAGCGCAGGCCGAGCAGCGTCGCCGCCACGCCGTAGAACACCCCCGAGATGCCGAGGATCGCCGGCATCACCGTGAGCGGCACCAGCATCAAGGTGTAGAGCAGCATCTGCCGCTTGGTCTCGGGGATGCCGTGCACGTTGGGCATCATCGGCACGCCGGCGTTGCCGTAGTCGCGCGTCTTGTTGAGCGCCAGCGCCCAGAAGTGCGGCGGCGTCCAGTAGAAGACGATCGCGAAGAGGTAGATCGCGCCGAGGTCGATCGATCCGGTCATCGCCGCCCAGCCGACCAGCGGCGGGAACGCACCGGCGGCACCACCGATGACGATGTTCTGCGGGCTCGAGCGCTTGAGCCACATGGTGTAGACCAGCACGTAGAACAGCAGCCCGCCGAGCGCCAGCCACGCCGCGAGCGGGTTGACCATCGCCCAGAAGATCGCGAACGCCGCCGCGCCCAGGGTGAGGCCGAAGAGCAGCGCCGCCGGTGCGGGCACCCGCCCGCTCGGGATCGGCCGGGTCCGGGTGCGGGTCATCTTGTCGTCGATGTCCCGGTCGAACCACATGTTGATGGCGTTGGCGCCGCCGGCCATCAGGTACCCGCCGAGGACCACCCAGCCCACCAGCGACCACGAGGGGAGCCCGGCGGGGGTGATGAACATCGGGGCCACGGTGGTCACCAGCAGCAGCGAGATGATCCGCGGCTTGGTGAGGGTGACCAGGTCGGCCAGGAGGGACGGGGTCGAAACGGCGGCTTCGTCGGCGCGTACGGCTCGGGACACGGTGTCGGGCAGGCCTTCCGGCCGCTCCACCCTAGGCGGATCGGCCCTGACGTGACAGTTTTAAGGACGCGGAAAGGTACGCGCCGGGCAGGGGGGCGACAAGCGAAGCGCGAGGGGCGAATCGCGCCCACCGCCCGAGCGTCGCCGCTGCCAGCCAGGCTCCGCCCCTCGCCCCTCGCGCCTCGCCCAGTCGCCCACCTCCGGAGCCTCCGTGACCACTCCCACCGCCTTCGAAGAGCGCCTCCCCCGCACCCTCGGCCTGTGTAGAGCGCTGGCGATCCTGTACGGCATCACCATTGGCAGCGGCATCTTCAGGGTGCCCGCCGAGATCGCGGCGGCGGTGGGGTCGCCGACGGCGTTCCTCGGCGTGTGGGTGCTCGGTGGGGTGGTGACCCTCACCGGCGCGCTGGCGATCGCCGAGCTCGCGGCGATGTTCCCGCGGAGCGGCGGCGTGCTGTCGTACCTGCACGAGGCGTGGGGACCCTTCCCGGCGTTCCTCGCCGGCTGGGCCGAGCTGACGGTGATCCGCGCGTCGGCGGTGGGCGGCATTGCGACGATCTTCGCCGAGTACACCGATCGCCTGCTGGTGGGCGTCGACCTCCCGGTGCAGTACGTCGCCGCCGCCACCATCCTGCTCATCGCGTTCCTCAACTGGCTCGGCGTGAGTTACGCCGCGGCGCTGATGAACGTCACCACCATCCTCAAGTACGGCGCGCTGATCGGGCTGACGCTCTTCGCGTTCGGTGCCGGCCAGGGCGCGATGACCAACCTCACCCAGGTCGATCCCGCGGTGGCGGTCGGCGTCTCGGCGATCTTCACGGCGCTGGTGCCGGTGATGTGGACCTACGATGGCTGGAGCAACCTCGCCGCCGTGGGCGGCGAGGTGAAGGATCCCGGACGCAACCTCCCCAAGGCGCTGATCGTCGGCACGGTGGCGATCGTGGCGATCTACCTGGTGATCAACGCGGCGTACCTGTACCTGGTGCCGATCGGCGAGATGCCCGGCGTGCAGCTCGTGGCGGCGACCGCGGCGGAGCGGATCCCGCTCTTCGGCGCGGCGGGTGCCGCGATCATCAGCGGCATCGTGATGCTGTCGACCTTCGGCGCCACCAACGGGTCGATCCTCACCGGCCCGCGGATCTGGTTCGCGATGGCCGACCGCGGGCTCTTCTTCCCGGTGCTGGCGCGGGTGAGCCCGCGGTTCCAGACGCCGTCGGTGGCGATCTGGGCCGCCGCGGTGGTGAGCGTGATCTACGTGCTGCAGAACGACTTCGCCGCGCTCGCCAACAAGTTCATCCTCGGCTCGTGGCCGTTCTACGCCCTGGCGGTGCTGGGCGTCTACCGGCTGCGGGCCCGCCGCCCCGACGCGGTGCGACCGTATCGCACCCTGGGGTACCCGCTCACCCCGGCGATCTTCCTGCTCGCGTCGGTGCTGATGGTGGGCAACGCGTTCATCACCGAGCCCACCGACACCGGCATCACCTTCGCGATCATCGGCGTGGGAATCCCGGTGTACTTCGCGTGGCGGGCGTACCGGTCGTAGGCGCGCCGCTCGCGGCGCGCAATCCCTGAGAACTGCGCGACAGCGCGAAGGGCGAGGGGCGGGCGACCGAGGAACTGTCACCCCGAGGGTGCGTAGCGCCCGAGGGGGCGGAGCGACGGAAGAACTGTCACCCCGAGCCTTGCCCCGAGCGCAGCGAGGGGGCAAGCGAGGGGGCGGAGTTCGCCGATACCCGCGCAACCCCGAGCGCCACCTCGGTGGTCCGCCAGAGCGCTCCACGCACCCAACTCCCCCGTCGCGCGGCGACCTCCAGCTCCCTCCCGAGCGCCGCGGCGATCGCATTGCACTGCACCGGCGCGGGGGCGGGACCGCCCAGGATCAGTACCACCTCCAACCCAGCCGGGGTGAGCTCGACCCGGTGGAACGCCACCGCCGGCCAGTCGAGCATCGCCGACGCGACACGCTCCAGCATCCAGCGGCCGAACGGCGTCGCTGCTGTCGCCGTGCCGGTGCCGACCAGCACGGTCGGGGCACCGGGCTGCAGGGTGAATCGGATCAGGCCTCGGACGGGAGCCATGCCTGAGCATGGCGGCGGCGGGTCAACGGGGGGTCAACGGCGATGGTGACCAGCCCACGGCGGGCGGGCGCCGATTCACGCCGAGCGCGGGCCTCCGCCCCCTCGCTACGCTCGGGGTGACAATTCCCTCGCCCCTCGCCCCTCGCGCTGTCGCGCCTAGCTCCGCACCCTGACCAGCAGCACGATGGCCAGGATCAGGAACACACCGTTCATCGACCACGCCGCGAGGTCGGGCGACACGAGGTCCTTGCCGCCGACCGACTTCATGATCTGGGTGCCGGTGAGGTACACCAGCGTGGTGCCCATCGCGATGGCGAGGCCCAGCGCGGCGCCGGCGCGCGGATTGGTCACGGCGAGCGGCGCACCGAAGAGTGCCACCACCAGGCACGCCACCGGCACCGCGTACTTGAGCGGCAGGTCGACGGCGAGCATCCCCGGTCGCACTCCCGTCCGTTCCAGCCGCTCGAGATAGTTGCGCAGCTCGCCGGTGCGCATCTCCTCGGCCTTGGAGTAAGTGTTGAGGAGCGACCCCGGCGGATGATCGAGGTCGGGCGCCTGGAGGGTGCGGAATGCCAGCGACACCGCCACCCCGCCGCTGTCGGCGATCAGGTGGGTGGCGCCGCGGTGCAGCGTCCAGCGCCGCGTCGAGTCGCTCCAGCGCGCGCTGTCGGCGGTGATCGCCCAGCGGGTGCCGGTGGAGTCGAGCGGCGACTCGATCAGCACGATGCCCAGGTAGTCGCGGTTGCGCTGCAGCTCCTTCACCGCCCACGCCCAGTCGTTCTCCGCCTGCAGCGCGAAGTCGAAGCGCACCATGTCGCGCGGGTTGGCCTTCTCGCGGTGCAGCTCGAGCTGCCGCTGGCCGCTCACCGCGGCGACCTCCTGCAGGTAGTAGTTGGCCGGGATGGCGAGCGTGGCCATCGCCAGCATCGGGGCGATCAGCCGGTAGAACGACACCCCGCCCGCCTTGGCGGCGGTGAGCTCGCTGTGGCGCCCCATCGCGTTGAGGGTGAACACGGTGGCGAACAGCACGCCGGCCGGGAACAGCAGCGCCATCTGGCCCGGATAGAGCATCAGGAATCCGAGCAGGTTCTCGCCGAGCGGCACGCCCTTGTTGGCCACCCGGCCGAAGAACTCCGACATGCGGATCAGCACCGCCACCGCCGGGATGCCGAAGGCGGAGAGGGCGAACACGGCGAACCACTGCCGCAGCACGTAGCGGTCGAGCGTGCCGAGCGCCTTCATGTGCGGTCCCGGCGGAGCCGTGCGATCGACTGCCGCACCCATTCGAAGATGCCCGCGGTCCGCGCGGTGCCCATCTCGCGGTTGGCCGAGGCGACCGCGGCGAGGCCGGCCGCGGTGAACACCACCACCGGGGCGTACATCGCGACCTCGGCGGAGATGATGCCGCGGTCGGCGAGGCTCTCGCCGCCGATCAGCATCATGTAGAGCGCGAGGAAGATCACCAGCGACGCGCCGATCACCAGGCCGATGCCGCTGCGCGGGAACTTGAGCGCCAGCGCCATCCCGATCAGCACGAAGCAGAGCGATGCCAGCGGGATGGCGAACTTCTTGTGGTACTCCACCGCGTACTCGCGCACCGTGCGGAGCGCCTGGTCGGCCTGCATCCGGGCGCCCGACACCTCGACCGTGCTGGTGACCAGCCCGTCGGTGCGCGCCGGCGCCTGGTCGGGCGGCACCAGGAACGGCGACGGGGGCAGCGACTCGGCCGCGACCAGCGGCACCGCGGTGGCGCTGTCGCCGATCGCCTGCTGGAGCGAGTCGAGCAGGGCGTCCTGCGGCGTGACCCCGGGGGGTGCCGCGGAGTCCTTGGTTGGCGCCTGCAGTCGCGGGAGCCGGCGCACGATGGTGTCCTGGGGCGCCTGGGGATCGCGCGGCGCCTGGCGCGGCACGTCCTGCGCCTCGAGCCGGCTCGGCAGCAGCACCCGTTCCAGGAAGCGCTCCACCCCGCGCCACTCGCCGCAGTGCGGCGCGAACTCCGGCCGCACCTGCACGGCGGGCGGCGGCAGCGGCGGCAGCCCGGCGAGGTGGCGCAGGTCGCGGCGGGTGAGCCACTCGCGTTGGCGCGTGGCGTCGTCCAGGGTCCACCGATTCTCGGTGATCCCGTCGAGCAGCTCGCAGCCGCTCTTCTCGCGGTCGCCGCGCTCGGCCTCGATGCTGGAGCGCTCGAACTGGCGCTGCACGTCGGCGATGGTGACCAGGTTCACGCGGAACGCGGTGCGCTCCACCCGGGTCGGTTCGAGCGCGGAGAAGTCGATCACCTCGCCGTCGTAGAGCGTCATCAGCAGGTCGGTGCCGTCGGGGGACTGCGCCATCAGTCCGCTGTCGGCGTGGATCACCCGGCGCCCGTCGTGGCGGGTGAGGTCCCAGATCGTCACGTCGCGGAGCCGGCCGCCGGTCGGGGCGATCTCCATCGCGCGCAGCACGTAGCCGGTGGCCGGCAGCTCGTTGAGCTGGCCGGCCCGCAGCGTGAGCGTGGGTGACTTGCGGTGCACATCGAGGGTCAGGGTCCGGAACCGCGAGTTGCTGATCGGGACGATCTGGTCGAAGAGGAGGAAGTTGACGATCGTGATGAACCCCGCTGCCACCAGGGCCGGCCGCACCATCCGCCACACCGAGATGCCGTTGGCGTACATCGCCACCATCTCGAGGTCGGCGGCCAGCGTGCTGTAGGCGTAGAGCGTGGCCACCAGCACCGACATCGGGATCGTCAGGGTGAGCAGCGCCGGGAGCGCGAGCACCACGGCCTCGCCCATCACGTTCCATTCCAGCCCGCGCCCGCCGAAGGCGTCGATCAGTCGCGGCAGCTGGTTGAGGAGCAGCAGGCCGGTGAGCGCGAGCACCCCCCAGACGAAGGGGGCCGCCAGGGAGCCGAGGATGTGGCGCGAAATCAGGCGCATCGGGCTGGGGGCGCGGTCCGGTTGTGGCCCCCTGCCGGGGGCGCCTAGGTTTGGCGACTTCCTCCTCGTAAGGTAACCGCCCGGTCTTGTCCCTCGTGGCGCTGCGCACCACCGCCCTCGCCCTCCTGGCCCTCGCCGCCGCGGCCCTTCCCGGCCGTGCGGGGGCGCAGGCCGTGGTCGACACCACCTGGCCCGGGATCGGGATCCGGGCGACGCTGCCGCTCCGGCTCGGCGACCTTCCGGTGCCCAATGCGCTGGCGATGGCGGGGCGCGGCCCGGTGGGTACGTCGCTGCTGGTGGCGCGCTTCCAGGCCGGGCTCGATGCGGAGCTCGACCGCCGCGCCGCGCTCCGCCGCCGGCAGCGGCTCCTCGCCACCCTCTACGGCGGTGACTCGCTGGCGGCGTCGGTGGGGCTCCCCCCCGAGCTGCAGCCCCGGCAGCGCGGCGGCGTGCTCGGCCTCGAGTCCGACCAGGTCGACCTGCTGATCGACGGCCAGCTCGGGCTCGAGATCTCGAGCGAGCGGTTCCAGAACCTCAAGTGCACCTCGTTCCAGCTGCAGGACCCGCTGTCGGGGTGCCGCCCCAAGTTCACGGCGCCGCGGATCGACAACAACCTGGTGCTCTCCGCGAGCGGCGTGATCGGCCAGCGGCTCCACCTCGACATCGACCTCGACTCGCAGCGCGACTACGCCAACGCCAACACCATCCGCGCCTACTACCAGGGACTCGAGGACGAGGTGCTGCAGCGGGTGGACGTGGGCACGGTGCAGTTCCGGCCGCCGCCGTCGCGGTTCCTCACGGCGGGGATCCCGATCAACAACTTCGGGATCAGCGCCACGGTGGAGTACGGTCCGCTGCGGGTCGAGGGGCTCGCGGCGACGCAGAAGGGAAGCGTGGTGGCCGACCGCCGCTACCGGGTCGGCGACCAGACCCAGGAGCCGCAGGACCGGCTGGTGCGCGACCTCGACTACGAGGGGGGCCGCTTCTTCTGGGTGGTCGATCCCACCGCGCTCCCCGGCTTCCCGGCGATCGATCCGCTCGCCGCGGGGGCGCTGCAGCTCCCCGCCGGCGTGCGGCCCTCCGAGGTGCGGGTGTACCGCTATCGCACCGCGCAGGGGAACACCGGCGTCAATCCCAACCTGGGCGGCATCAGCGCGCTGGCGCGCAACGCGGCCGGGAGCACGGTGCAGCAGGTGGGGCCGCTGCGCTGGGAGCTGCTGATCCAGAACGAACAGTACTGGCTCGATCCGTCGGGCCTCTGGTTCGTGCTCACCGCCAAGCTCGACCCGAGCGACTATCTCGCGGTGAGCTACGTGACCGGCGACGGCACCCGGGTGGGCACCTTCCCCGCGGTCGACAATCCGCTGGTGTCCGACTCGCTGCTGCTGATCAGCGAGCCGAACCGCGGCCCCCCGGCGGGCACCTTCCGCCACGCGATGCGCAACGTGTACCGGGTGGCAGGCGCCGACCTGCAGCGATCCACGCTCGAGGTCGCCGTGCTGCTCAATCGCGCCGAGCGACCCGAGAACTCGGTGACGACGTGGCTGTCGCGGTTCGGGCTCGCGGTGCCGACCGACCAGGCGGTGTTCGACACCGACAACCGGCTCTTCCCGCGGACCCGCGACCCCGGCGCCGCCGAGACGATCCGCGACCAGTTCATCGTGTTCCCGCACCTGCGGCCGTTCGGGTCGACCGAGCTGGTGCCCGACGCCGCGGCGCGCAACGACTCGCTGTACAACACGCCCGAGTACCTGCTCCTCACCCAGGGGCCGCCGGCCAAGTTCCAGCTGCGGCTGGAGTACCTCGCCACCGGCGGCGGCGACCGCTCGACGCTCGACCTCAACGCGCTGCAGATTCGCGAGGAGACCGAGCAGATCTTTGTCGACGGCCGGCGGCTGGTGCGCGGCATCGACTACTCCATCTCCTACAACACCGGGCTGGTGACCTTCCTCGACCCCGAGGCGCTGTTCGGCTCGGGCGGGTCGACGGTCACCGCGCGCTTCGAGGAGCGCGGCTTCTTCGCGGTGGCGCCGACGTCGATCTTCGGGCTCACCGCGCGCTACCGCCTCGGCACCGTCGGCGGGATCAACGTGGTGGGGCTCTACCAGTCGGAGGCGACGGCATTCCGCCGGCCGCCGCTCGGGTTCGAGCCCACCGCCTCGCTGATCGGCGGGATCTCGACCGACCTGCGGTTCGACCTACCCGGCGTGACCCGCTTCGTCGACGGGCTGGTGCAGGGCGCGACGGTCGGCCGGTCGACGCTCGATGTCGACGCCGAGGTGGCGTTCTCGCGGCCCGACCCGAACCGGTCGGGCGAGGCATTCCTCGAGGAGTTCGAGGACGATCAGGGGATCCCGATCTCGCTGCGCGAGAACGCGTGGCCGTTCGCGTCGGGCCCCGCCTCGTCGCTCGGCGCCGAGGGGACCGGCATCACCGCCGGGTGCGACTCGACCCAGGCGGTGCAGCTGGTGTGGCAGAACCTGGTGCCCGACGGCCGCGGCGGCGTGCGGGAGCTCCGCCCCACCGACATCGACACCAACATCGTGATCCGCGGCGGCAGCACCATCGGCACCGAGACGGTGATGTACCTCACCTTCCACGCCGACACCGCCGGCGGCGTGGTGGCGTTCAACAACGACGCGGCATGGACGCTGCCGCGGCGCGACTTCCGGCCCCGCTGGCGGTCGATGGTCACGCCGATCTCGCTCACCGGGCGCGACCTGTCGCGCAATGAGTTCCTCGAGTTCTGGGTGTTCGAGTCGGCCTCGCGGCCGATCCGCGACAACAACATGCTGCTGCTGGTGGACCTCGGCACCGTGAACGAGGACGCGCTCGCGCTCGCGCCCGAGACCTTCACCGTGAGCGGCGGCGACACCACGTACACCGGGCGCCGCTCCGCCGGCGTCGGCACCCTCGACACCGAGCGCTCGCCCACCGGCACCTTCCACGCGTCGACCGACGACAACGGCATCCTTGGCGACCGCCCGCTGGTGACGCTGCCGCTCGGCGGCGACTCGCTGCTGCAGCTCTGCCGCCGCAACCTCGGTTCGCTGGTGGAGGTCTTCCCGTGGGGCGACCTCGACGCGCGGTGCACGGCCGGCAACGGCGTGCTCGACACCGAGGACCTCGACGCCGACCTGCTGCTCAACGCGCAGGGACCGGGCGAGGACGTGTTCCGCTACGTGGTCGACCTCAACAACCCCAGGTACGTGGTCCGCACCGGCGTGCAGACCGTCGACCCGAACGACTCGACCCGGGTGGCTGGCTGGACCCTGTACCGGATCCCGCTGCGCGACGTGGACCGCACCATCGGCCAGCCGAACATCCGGCTGGTGAAGCACCTGCGGATCACGCTGGCCACGCCGCCCGACAACGGCGAGCCCGATCCGGTGATCCGCTTCGCGATGGCCAGGATGCGGCTGGTGGGCGCGCCGTGGATCGCGCGCGCGGAGGCACCGATCCTGGGGCTGGCCGGGTCGACCGCGCAGCCGCGCGGCACGGTCGCGGTGAGCTCGATCTCCACCGAGAACGTGGAGCTCGGCTACCAGTCGCCGCCGGGGCTCGGCAACACGCTCAACGACCTCGGCAGCGGCGCCGAGGGACTGGGCACCCAGGTCAACGAGAAGTCGCTGCGGATCAGCGTCGAGGACCTGCGCGCCGGCGAGCGCGCCGAGGCCTACAACCGCTTCGCCTCGGGGACGCAGAACCTGCTCGCGTACCGCGAGCTGCGGGTGTGGGCCCGCGGCCGCGGCGAGGGGTGGGAGGACCAGCGGCTCCGCGCCTTCGTCAAGGTCGGCACCGACGACGACAACTTCTACTACTTCGAGGCGCCGGCCCAGACCATCACCTGGCAGCCCGAGATGGTGGTGGAGCTGGAGCGGTGGCGCGCGCTGCGTGCCGAGATCGAGACGGCCTTCCTGCGCGGCGAGCCGCCCAGCGGCGCGGCCGCGTGCGGCGGCGATCCCGAGGCGTGGGTCGCCTGCGACGGCGGGTACGTGGTGCACATCAAGGACCCCGCCATCAAGCCGCCCAACCTCGCCGCGGTGCAGGAGGTGGCCACCGGCATCCACTATCGCGGCACCGGCGCGCCGATCATGGCCTCGGAGCTGTGGACCGACGACATCCGCCTCGCCGAGCCGATCACCGAGGTGGGGATCGCCACGGCCGTGTCCGCGCGGCTGCAGGCCGGCGATTTCGGCTCCATGGCGCTCAGCTACGTGGGGCAGGACGGCAACTTCCGGCAGATCGGCCAGGCGCCGAGCTATCGCACCACGCACACCGTCACCGGGACGACCTCGCTGCGGCTCGACAAGCTGCTGGCGCCGGAGCTGGGCCTGCTGATCCCGATGTCGGTGACCTACAACCGGATCTCGGTGTCACCCGAGCTGATCACCGGGAGCGACGTGCGCGCCACCGAGCTCGCGGCGCTCCGCCGGCCGCAGAGCACCGTCACCGCGTTCCAGCTCGGCGCGCGGCGGGTGAGCCAGGACGGCTCGTTCCTGGTGCGCACGCTGGTCAATCCGCTGCAGCTCTCGGCCAACCTCGCCAGCACCACGGCGATCACCGAGTACTCCGACGCCGATTCGCGGTCGTGGGGGGTGAGCGCCGCGTGGGACAAGCAGCTGACGGCGCCGCGGCTGCCGCTGGGGCTTGGCGGGCTGGTCGGTTCGCTGCCGCAGTGGTTCGCCCGGAGCGAGGGCGGCAAGGGGATCGCCAACGGCACCTTCTCGCCGTGGCCGTCGCAGCTGCGGTTCACCAGCGAGCTCAGCCGGACCGTCGGCAACCTGACCTCGTTCACGGTGCCGATCGAGCGGATCGAGGACACGCTGCTGATCCCGCAGCAGAACCTCCAGCACACCTGGCGCAACAGCGCCGCCACGAGCTGGCGGCCGCTCGGCATGCTCTCGCTGGGGGCCACCTGGCAGAGCACCCGCGACCTGCGGCACTACCCGGACTCCACCACGCTGGGTCGGCTGGTGGGCCAGTCGCGCCGGTCGTTCGCGGGACTCGACGTGGGCGTGGAGCGCGACCGCACCGTCACGTCGGTCGTGGCGCTCACGCCCCAGCTGGCGAGCTGGCTGCGGCCCCGCGCCACCACCAGCAGCAATTTCGCGCTGTCGCGCTCGCTCACCACGCGCAATCCGGTGCGCGTCGACGGCGACACCGCCGGCGCCTACATCCTGCCGCAGACGCTCAACAATGCCCGCGTCAACGAACTGGGGATGACCGTCGAGCCGGCGATCCTGGCGCGACGGCTGTTCGGCGATGCGTCGGGGGTTGCGCGGGCGCTGGCGCGGATCCGGCCGGTCGACGCGGCGTGGACCCGCACGTGGCAGTCCACCTTCGACCTCGCCGCGTTCCAGCCCGGCACCGGCTACCAGCTGGCGCTCGGCGGGTTCGACAGCTTCCTCGCGCAGGAGGGGGTGCGGGCGATCGGCGCGGCCGAGGTGCACACCGCCCGCGTGGGCGGGTCGCTTGACCTGCTGGGGCTCACCGCCGACGTGCGCTACACCGCCACCGACGCCGATCGCTACCAGCGCACCAGCAGCGACCGGTTCCTCGTGGCGCAGTCGGTCCAGCGGGACTGGCCCGACGCGGCGCTGCGCTGGCCGCGGCCGCTCCGCGGCGGGCCGCTCTCGCTCCTGATGC
>CALGOK010000140.1 GCA_937961295.1 uncultured Gemmatimonadota bacterium | reverse complement strand
GGCCACCGGCGGGCGGGTGCCGGAGGGGGCTGATTCCGTCATCAGGCAGGAAGACACAGGAGCCGTGACGGGGGACGGGCAACGGGTGACGTTTTCCAGCGACCGCGACGTCGGTCGCAACATCCGGCCCGTGGGTGGTGACGTGGCACGAGGCGACATCGCGCTCACCGCCGGCACGTGGATCACCCCCGGCGTGGTGGCGCTGCTCGCCGCGCTCGGCGAGGCGACACCGGTGGTGCATCGGCGTCCGCGAGTCGGCATCATCGCCTCGGGTGACGAGGTGGCATCGCTCGACCATCCCGAGCAGATCGCGTCGGGCGAATGCCTTGCCGACGTCAACACGCCGATGCTCGCCGCCCTGATCGCGCAGGCGGGTGGCGTGGCGGTGCCGCTGGGGCTCCTCCCTGACGATGCCGATGCGCTCGCCGAGGCGGTGCGGCGCGCCGACGGCGTGGACTTGCTGCTGACCGCGGGCGCGGTGAGCGTCGGCGAGCACGACCACGTCCCCAGGGTGATGGCCACCCTCGGCGCCGAAGTGCTGTTCCGCCGGGTGCGGATCCGTCCGGGGGGACCGACGACGCTGGCGCGGTTGCCGCGAGGCGGAGAGGTCCCGCCGCACGGCGCTTCGCATCGTGGGCGGGACAGACCCGCGGGTGGAGTGGACGCTATTCCGGGCGGTCGGCAAGAGCGGGTCTGGTTGGCATTGCCGGGCAATCCGGTGAGCGCCTTCGTGACGTTCCAGGTGTTCGCACGGCCGGCGATCAGGAAGATGGCCGGCGACCCGCACCCGGTCGTGTCGCCCCGGGTCGCCGTGCTCGGTGACGGGGAACGGGTGACGCGACATCCGACGCTCGACCTCTTCCTGCGCGTCACGCTCGAGCGCGACCCCGCCGGCGGCCCGCCCGTCGCCCGCCTCACCGGCGACCAGGGATCGTGGGTGACGAGCTCGGTGGCCCGGGCGGATGGGCTGATCATGGTGGAGGCGGGTGACGGCACCATCGAAGCGGGGAGCAGGGTCGGAATGCTGTGGGTTTCGGGGGACGGGGGACGGGGTGATGGGTAAAGGGTGAAGGGTGAAGGGGGGCGCGTCACCCGTCCCCCGTCCCCAGTCACCCGTCCCCCGTCACTTGTCACCTGTGACTCACCCCCTTCACCCTTCACCCTTCACCCTTTACCTTTGGCAGGCATTGAAGGGGAGTAGCCCAGCCGCCGAGACAGGCGGCCGGCGGCATCGTCAAGACTGCGCGCCCAGGCGCGCACGGTGCCCCCGAAGCGACCGGCCGAATGGCCGGCGTTCCAGGCGAGACCTTCGTCAGCATCCCCGGAGAGCCCCGGGGGTCCGACGAGGGCTCGCCTGACCTGTTTTCCGGAGGAAGTGCCCGCGATGATGAACAACGTGAAGACCTTCGTCCTGCTCGCCGGCCTGCTGTCGCTGTTCCTGGTGGCCGGCCAGATGATCGGCGGGACCAGCGGCCTGATGATCGGCGGTTCGCTCGGCCTGATCATGGCCTTCGTGTCGTTCTGGTTCAGCGACTCGATGGTGCTGCGTGCCTACCACGCGCGGGTGATCTCGCGCGAGCAGGCCCCCGAGCTGTTCGACATGGTCGACGAGCTGCGCCAGCGCGCCGGGCTGCCGATGCCCAAGCTGGCGATCGTCCCGTCGGCGCAGCCCAATGCCTTCGCCACCGGCCGTTCGTACGACAAGGCCGTGGTGGCGGTGACCGAGGGGATCCTCAAGGCGATGCCGCGCGACGAGCTCGCCGGGGTGATTGCCCACGAGCTGGCGCACATCAAGAATCGCGACATGCTGATCCAGACCGTCGCGGCCGGGATCGCGTCGCTGATCGGCTACCTCCCCTACGCGCTGATCTTCTTCGGCCGGCGCGACGACGACGAGGGCGGCGGCCTCATGGCGCTCGGCTTCGCGATCCTCGCGCCGATCATCGCGATGGTGCTGCAGTTCGCGATCTCGCGCCAGCGCGAGTTCGCCGCCGACCGCACCGGCGCGGAGATCCTCGGCCGCGCCCGGCCGCTGGCGCAGGCGCTCACCCGGATCGAGGCGATGGCCCGCCAGATCCCGATGAACGTCCCGCCCGCCGTGGCCCCGCTGGCGCAGGTGAACCCGCTGTCGGGCCGCGGCGGGGTCGCCAAGCTGTTCAGCACCCACCCGCCCACCGAGGAGCGCGTCCAGGCGCTGCTCGCCCTGGACGCCGGGCGCTGACGTGGAGCTGCTGGGCAGCCACTCCCTGACGGTCTGGATCAGCTTCACGGCGATCATCGTCGTGCTGCTGGTCGTCGACCTCGGGGTGCTCAACCGCAAGGCCCACGTCCTGTCAACCAAGGAGGCCGCTGCCTGGTGCAGCGGCCTCGTCACGCTGGCGATGCTCTTCTGCGCGTGGCTCTGGTACCGCGAAGGGAGCACCCACGCGCTGGAGTTCCTGACCGGCTACCTGATCGAATTGTCGCTGTCGGTCGACAACCTGTTCGTGTTCATCCTGGTCTTCCAGTACTTCGCCGTCCCCGCCGCCCTGCAGCCCAAGGTGCTCAAGTGGGGGATCCTTGGTGCGCTGATCATGCGGGCGATCATGATCGCCGCCGGCGCGCTGCTGATCACGCGGTTCCACTGGATCATCTACGTCTTCGGCGGGATCCTGGTCATCACCGGCATCCGGATGATGCGCTCCGGCGGCGAGCAGCGGATCGAGCTCGAGAAGAACCCGATGGTGCGGCTGGTGCGCCGGGTGTTCCCGATCTCGCGGAGCTACGACGGCGACCGCTTCTTCATCCGCACCCGCACCCGCTGGCTGGCCACCCCGCTGCTGCTGGTGCTGCTGGTGGTGGAGTGGACCGACCTCGTCTTCGCCATCGACTCGATCCCGGCGATCTTCGCGGTCACCCAGGACCCGTTCATCGTCTACTCGTCGAACGTCTTCGCCATCCTCGGCCTGCGGGCGCTCTTCTTCCTGCTCGCCGGGATGCTCGACACCTTCCACTACCTCAAGTTCGGCGTGGCGCTGATCCTCACCTTCGTCGGCATCAAGATGATCCTGTCGGGGTGGATCCACCTACCGATCGCCATCTCGCTCGGCGTGATCGTGGTGACGCTGGCCACCGCCATCATCGCGTCGATCGTCCGGACCCGCCGCGAAGAGGCCCGCCTCACGGCGGGAGGGCGGCTGACGGTCTGAGCCCGCAGGCGCGCCGTTCACGGCGCGCGGTGCCGGCATCGCGCGCCGTGAACGGCGCGCCTGCATCCGTGATACCTTCCCTCCATGACACGCCTCCCCGTCGCCATCCTCGGTGCCACCGGCACCGTCGGCCAGAAGTTCATCGCCCGGCTCGCCGCCCATCCCTGGTTCGAGGTGGTCCAGGTTGCCGGGTCGCCGGACCGGATCGGCAAGCGCTACGGCGACACGGTGCGCTGGCGCGAGCAGGCGCCGCTCCCCGAGCGAGTCGCCAACCTCACTTGCACGGCGGCCGAGCCGCAGGGCGAGGCGGTGATCGCCTTCTCGGCGCTCGATGCAGCGGTGGCACGCGAGGTCGAGCCGGCCTTCGCCGCCGCCGGGGCGATGGTGGTGAGCAACGCTTCCGCATTCCGGATGGCCGACGACGTCCCGCTGCTGATTCCCGAGGTCAATGCGGCGCATGTCGCGCTGCTCGATCGCCAGCGCTCGGAGCGCGGTTGGCGCGGCGGGATCGTGGCCAACCCCAATTGCTCCACCGCCGCCCTGGTGATGGCGCTGGCCCCGCTCCATCGCGCCTTCGCCCTGGAGCGTGGCGCGATCGCCACGTTGCAGGCGGCGAGCGGCGCGGGCTACCCCGGCGTTCCCTCGCTCGACCTGCTCGACAACGTGATCCCGTTCATCGGCGGCGAGGAGGAGAAGATCGAGGCCGAGGCGGCCAAGCTGCTGGGGTCGGTGGGTGGCGGCACGGTGCGCCCGGCGCCGTTCGTGCTCGCCGCGATGGTGCACCGCGTCCCGGTGGTCGACGGCCATCTGGTGTCGGCGTCACTCGCCTTTCGCGACCGACCGACTCCGGAAGAGGCGATCGCCGTGCTGCGCGAGTTTCGTGGCGACGACACGGTGGCGGCCTTGCCGTCGACACCGGCGCAACCGGTGGAGGTGGACGACCGCCCCGACCGACCCCAGTCCCGCCTCGACCGCGACCGCGGCGACGGCATGACGGTCACCGTGGGCCGGGTGCGCCCCTGCCCCCTCCATCACCTGCGCCTGGTGGCCCTCGGCCACAACCTCGTCCGCGGCGCTGCGGGCGCGGCGATTCAGAATGCGGAGCTGATGGCCGTCACGAGAGGCTGGATCATGCCATGATCGAGGACCCGAACGACATGCAGGCGCACCCCTTGGGGTGCGCGATGCCGGCATCGCGCGCCGTGAACGGCGCGCCTGCGGGAAGACCTGGCTGATGCCCTCCCACACCCACTACCTCTGGTTCGAGACGGCGAAGCGCCAGGAGATCATCGACATCACCGACGAGGTCGAGGCGCAACTCGACGCGAGCGGGATCCGCGAGGGGTTGGTGCTGGTGTCGGCGATGCACATCTCGGCGTCGGTGTTCGTCAACGACCACGAGTCGGGCCTCTGGCACGACATCCTGCGGTGGCTGGAGGAGGAGGTCGCCCCGTGGGATCCGGAGCGCTACCGGCACAACCTCACCGGCGAGGACAACGCGGCGGCGCACCTGCGCTCGCTCACGGTGGGGCACGAGGTGATCGTGCCGGTGACCGACGGGAAGCTCGACTTCGGGCCCTGGCAGCGGATCTTCTACGGCGAGTGGGACGGGCAGCGCCGCAAGCGGGTGATCATCAAGATCCTGGGCGAGCGGTAGCCTCGGGTCCCACCACGCGGTTGCGGCCGGCGGCCTTGGCGGCGTACATCCGCTCGTCGGCGGTCTCCAGCAGGTCGGTGAGCCGCGCCCCGTCGAGCGCCAGCGACGCCACGCCCATCGACACCGTGATCCGCGCCACCCCGCCGCGCGGCAGCGTGATCTCCGTCAGCCCCACCCGCACCCGCACCTCGTCGAGCTTCTCCATCGCCGCCTCGAGCTGGGTGTTCGGCATGGCAATCAGGATCTCCTCGCCGCCGTAGCGGGCCACCACGTCGCTGCGGCGCAGCGCGCCGCGCAGCGCGTCGGCCAGCTGGCGCAGCGCCACGTCGCCGGCGGCATGCCCGTGGGTGTCGTTGAACACCTTGAAGTGGTCCACGTCGAGCATCGCCACCACGAACGGCTGCTGCTCGCGCGCCGCGCGCGCCAATTCGTGGCCCAGGTACTCCTCCACGTAGGCGCGGTTGAAGAGCCCGGTGAGCCGGTCGAAGGTGCTCAGCCGCCGGAGCCGTGCGGTGCGGTTGACCACCGCGAGCGCGATCACCGTGGCCGCGAACAGCATCACCACGCGGCCGAACTGGATCGTCCAGTCGAACGCGCCGTAGGTGAGCTCGCCGGCGGTCAGCGCTCCGGGTCCGCGCACTCCCCAGGTGAGCAGCGACAGCCCGAGGAACTGGACGATCGCCATCCCCCCCGCCAGCGCACACGCCTTGGGCGAATACCGCAGTGCCGAGGCGGCGATCGCGACGAAGTACACCTCGAACAGCACCCGCGAGTTGGTGGTGACGATCGGCATGCCGATCACCCAGAACGCGAAGAGGCCGAGCGACACGATGGTCACGTCGGCCGTGGTGGTGAAGAGCGAGAGCGCCGGCCGGTAGAGGCCGCGCCGCACCGCCTGGTCGAGCAGCACCGCGGCGAGCACCGCCACGCTTGCGACGATCAGGCCGATCCAGTACTGGGGCGCGTCGGGCTGCACCGCCAGCGAGCCGAGCGGGATGATCAGGATCAGCAAGGTGAGCCAGGTGCGCACCCGCGCCACCAGCGCCTCGCCGTCGCGCGCCGCATCGGCCAGGATCTCGTCCGGCGGCGCGGCGAGCCAGGTCCAGAGGCGGCGGAGGCGCGAGACGGCCGTCATGCGGTCACATCAGCCGGTAGCGCGGCCCGCTGCCGCCCTCGCGCGGCATCCAGCGCGGCCCCACCACGTCGGTGGCCTTGCAGTCGACGCAGTTGGGGGCGTTGACGCGGAGCTGGTCGCCGTCGAGCTCGTACACGCCCGCGGGACAGAGGTGGCTGTAGAACGCGGCAACGTCGGCCGGAATGTCACGACCCACCAGCAGGTGCGACGGGATGTCGTCACGGGTCTGGTTCCCCGACTTGAACACCGCGTCGACCTTGCTGAACGTCATCACGTTGTCGGGGGTGAATGGCACCCGCTCGCCGGCCTTGCGCGGCGTCTCGGCATCGCGCGGCATCGCGATGCGCCCGCCCGGGAACGCGCCGCCGGTGAGCGTCATCAGCCCCGCCTTCACCGCACCGGTCACGAAGCCGTCGCGGAAGGCCAGCCGCATGTTGCGGGTGCGGTGCAGGTCGCGGTCGATCCGCGACGCGCGCACCGCGCGGTCGTAGGCCATCAGGGCCGCGCCGTCGCCGGTACCGCCGTCGGCCAGCGCCGCGGCGATCGCGTTGGCGGCGAGCATCCCCGACTCCATCGCGTAGTGCACGCCCTTGAGCGACGGCACGTCCACGAACCCCGCGGTGTCGCCCACCATCACCAGCCCGTCGCCCGCCAGCCGCTCGGGAATCGCGTACCAGCCGCCCTCGGGGATCGTCTTGGCGCCCCACTCGAGCATCGTGCCGCCCTCGAGGATCTCGCGGAAGAGCGGGTGCAGCTTCATCCGCTGCATCGCCTCATGCACGTCGAGCGTGGCGTCGTGCGCATCGAGGCCGGCCACCAGCCCGATCGACACCTGCTCGGGGCCCATCGGGTAGCACCACGACCCGCCGAACGCGTCGCGCGGCAGCGGCCAACCGAGGGTGTGGATCACCCGGTCGAGCGGCTGCTTCACCTGCCACACTTCCTTGACGCCGAGCGCGAAGATCTGCGGGTTCTCGCTGGTGACGCCGCGCCACTCCCGCCACGCCTGCCCCAGCGGACCGCGGGTCCCCTCGGCGAGCACCACCACCTTGGCGGTGAGGTCGGTCGGCTCCTGGTAGCCGTCGCCCGGCTGGCCGTGGCGGTCGAGCCCGCTCGCCGCGGTGCGCACGCCGATCACCCGATCGCCGTCAACCAGGAGTGCCTCAGCCGGGAACCCGGGGAAGAGGTTGATCCCCATCGCCTCCGCCTGCTCGCCCATCCAGCGCACCAGCTCGCAGAGCGACGCGACGCGGTTGCCGTGGTTCTTCATGGTGGGCGGCGTGGGGAGCCGCTGCGCGCGCGACTCGGTGAGGAAGTACACCGCCTCGGCGGTCACCTCCTGGCGGAACGGCATCTGGTCGAGCGGCACGTCGGGAAAGAGCGCCTGGATCGCCACCGGATTGATCACTGCGCCAGACAGGATGTGCTCGCCGATCGACGCGGCCTTCTCCAGCACGCCGATGGCGAGGTCGGGCGCACTGCGCGCAAGCTGGATCGCGCATGCCAGCCCGGCCGGCCCGGCCCCCACCACCAGCACGTCGAGTTCGATCGCCTCCGCCCCCGGCGGTTCGGCCCGGATCAGCGACGACGGCAGGGACGGCTGGTGACGAATCGGCAGGACAACGCCCACGACGAGACTCCCGGTGGAAGGTGAGGGGGTAAATATACCGGAGAACGGAGCGACCGAGGACAGAGGAACTGTCACCCCGAGCGAGCTGCAACCACGAGCGTAGCGAGGGGATCGCGAGCGAGGGGGCGGAGCCCTGTCCCAGCTTCCGCTCCCTCGCTCCGCTCGGGGTGACAGTTCCTTCGATTTCCGTTCTCCGTTCTCCGTTCTCGATATAGAATGGATCCTGACCCACCCTCGGAGGCCTCCGCCCATGCTCGACGCCCTGCGCCGCGCGCTGCAGCGCCCGCCCGTTGCCGAATCGCCGAGCGAACCGCCGGCGCCGGCGGTCGACGAGCTCCACCTGGCGGCGTGCGCCCTGCTGCTCGAGGTCGCTCACATCGACGGCGGCTACCACGTGGAGGAGCAGCGGCGCCTGGAGCACGCGCTGCAGCGGCACTTCGGACTCGACGAGGAGGGGATCGCGCGGCTCATCGCCGCCGCCGATGCCGACCGCCGCCAGGCGGTCGACCACTTCCAGCACACCCGCCAGCTGGTCGACCGCTACGACCTCGGCCAGAAGATGCTGCTCGCGGAGATCATGTGGCAGATCATCCTCGCCGACGGCGAGGTGAGCGACCACGAGGCGTGGCTGGCGCGCAAGCTGGCGCGGCTGCTCGAGCTGGAGCCGGGGTACCTGAGTGCGGCGAGGAAGAAGGCGACGGAGGACCGATGACCGAGCTGCAGGCGCACCCCTTGGGGTGCGCGATGCCGGCATCGCGCGCCGTGCCTGGCTGCGCGATGGCGATGGGAATGGGGTGCGCATTGTCTTGGACCTTGCGGACTGGGACGAGGAGCGGGTAGCCTCAAGTAGCCGGTCGGGCCGATACAGCAGGCCTGCCGGCGCAGCCCCCCACCCTTCTTCTGCAAGGACACCCGGTATGATCCCCCCCCCGGATGGCCGACCTCTCGGCTGGCAGGGCTAGTCGCGATTGCCCTGATCAGCGCCTGCGCGTCGCCACAGACCACCACCCCATCCCAGCCCGATGACCAGTCGGCCCTGCCGGTTCCCCGCCCGATGTTCTCGGCCCTGTCCGGGCCGAGCTGTGGGCCAAGCGGCACGACATACCTTCTGAAGTGTTGGGATACCATCGGAGTGATTCGGGTCGCCACCAGCAGCACGAACCAGAACGTCAGAGAAAAGCTTGAGATTGGTGTAGCGCGGTGGAACTCTTTGCTCTCGGTCGCCCCGACCGGGTATCGTCGTGTCTTCTCCTGGATCGGAACCGATACTTCTGCCGCACACGCGATCGTCCACGTGCATGGCCAGTCGGGTCAGACCTACTGCGGGAAGGTCGATCCCTCGACCTTCGTCATCAACCTCTACGTACTCGGCACCACTGATTGCCCGACCAACAATAGTTACCATGGCAGCATCGAGACGGTGCTTGCTCATGAGCTGAGCTCGGTCATCGGATGGGCCGAAGGAGTCGAAAACCTCGGTGTTGCGGGAGTGTCAAACGACTACTGTGTGTCCACCTTCATGGGCGACAAGTCGCCGGGCCCACTCAGCACCAACATGTGCTACCACGACGTGAACGGGGTGATGCGCCTCTACAACCTCGGGACAGTGAATCTCGGCGAACACTACTGGTCCACTGTCATTCTTTCGGAATCCGACGTCGGCATCGCGAACGACACGGTTGCGGTAGGTGCGACGACCTCCATCACCGCGACCTACTTGGCCACCGGCCAGCATTCACAAGCCAGCACCTCCGTTTCGACTGGGCCTTCGAACTTCCAGGCACTCTTCTCTGCACCAGGCATCGCGTCCCGAGCAGGGAACAGCATCCAGGGAGAGTCGACGGGATCGGTACAGATCAGGTTTCGACCGTTTTCAGCACCTGGCGGTTTCGATCTCTGGGAACCGCTGTACACTGAGGGCAATTCGACCTCACTGACCGTCGTACCCGCTCCGCCACCACCTCCGCCCCCACCATTCAAGGTGGACCGAATCTCGCCGGATACCGGGGCGATCACCGTCGCGGGATGGCTCACGTTCACGGCGAACGTGGTTTCCGCACCCGGGACCCCGGTCTCCACCCGCTGGATCGTCATCGATAGCCGTACTCCCACCGTGGCCGATACCATCTGGCGGTACGGCCATGTCACGCTGGATATCAACATCCCCGCATCGGCCTCGTACAATCTCTCTCTGAGCGCCCGGCCACACTACAACCAGGTCATCGGCATCGAGTACACTCAGGACGTTCCGGTCTGCACCGGGGAGTCCCTGCAGGGAGGGGGTGGGCAGCTCGGCCTCCGGAAGACCGGCGACCCGGCCCCAAATGCGATCCCCGGCTGCGGCAGTGGGGGCGGAGGAACCGAGTGGTGAGTCGGGTACGCTTGGTGCGAATGGTCCTGATGGGGCTGGTCCTTGGCTGTACCAGCCCCTCGGGTCCCACCACCCCGCCGCCGCCATTCGAGGGAACCATACTCGCTCGCCGCTGGTCAACAGCCACCGATCCGGTCGAGGCTCCGCTGCTCATGGCTGCAAGTGGCGCGGAACGACTCGTGCCGATCGACTTGTCCCTGTACTGGCCCGGCGACGGCCCAGAGTTCTTCCAGTTCGTGATCCAGGAGAACTTCGATGTCAGTCCCGATGGACGTTACTTGTACGTGGCGGTCCGGGAACGCCTGCTGCGATTCGACCTTCCCGATGGCGGGCCTCCCGTTGACCTCATCGGAGCCGTCAACACTAAGCGGGTGCGCGTGTCACCCGATGGTCAGTGGCTCGCCTTCCAGCGCCCCCAGCACGGCGAGGAGACGTGGATCGTGAGGGTTGACGGGACCGGCCTGCGGCGGGTGCTCCCTCCGGCGAGCGGCCCGGGAGCGCAATATGGCGTGCCCACGTGGGTCGGTCCTGAGCGGTTGCTCGTGACGAGCACCCTGCTCCATGTGGAGGGTCCGGACATCAGGGTTCTCGACATGCGCGCTCCCTCCTGGGAGCCGCGGGAGATCGTGGGTCTCCGTAATGCGGTTTCGCTCGGTGATCATTGGGCGCTCCACGCCCCCGCGAACGGTGATCGGATCTTCGTGAATGAGCTGACCCCCGCGAACCGGCATGAACTGGTGGAGTATCGCCCAGATGGCACCGGCCGAACGTCGCGGATTCTGTTCCCGGATGGCGTGGGTTTCCGGGTTCTGGTTTCACCGGACGGGCGCCGAGCCGCAGCGGGCACTGCCGATGGCATCTACGTCTATGACGTTTCCAGTGGCCGTGAGGTCGGGGGGCCCTTCGGCAAGCCGGGCCGAACAGAAGTCCCGATCGCCTGGACTCTGGCCGAATACCAGTAGCCTCCCTAGCCAGACGAGGGGGGAGGCCTCCAAGGACCGACGACCGATCGACCGAGAACCGAGGTCGTGAGTCCACCGTTCGCTCGAGTGCCTCAGGGCGTCCTCGGTCGTTCGGTCCTCGGTCGTTCCGTCATCGGTCCTCGGTGACTTCCAGTCCGATATCCACGCTCCGCACCGAGTGCGTGAGCATTCCCGTGCTGATGAAGTCGGCGCCGGCGTCGGCGTAGGCGCGCAGGTTCTCGAGCGTGATCCCGCCGGTGGCCTCGATGCGGATCTCGGGCCGGAGCTGCCAGGCGCGCTCGGCCCATGCGGCAACCGTGGCGGGCGACTGGTTGTCCACCAGCAGCCGCGTGGCGCCGGCGCGCGCCGCCTCCTCCACCTGCGCCAGCGTCTCGACCTCCACCTGCAGGTCGGCCACGCCGAGTCCGCGCGCCTCGTCGAGCGCCGTGGCAAGCGTGCGCCCCGCGGCGCGGAGCGCCTGCCAGTGATTGTCCTTGACCATCACGGTGGAGGCGAGGTCGAGCCGGTGCACGCCACCGCCACCGTCGAGCACGGCGCGCACCTCGAAGAGCCGGAGTCCCGGCGTGGTCTTCCGGGTGTGCAGCACCACGGCACGGGTTCCCGCCACCCGCTCGGCGCACGCCCGGGTCATGGTGGCGATGCCGCAGGCCCGCTGCAGCAGATTGAGGAGCGGGCGCTCCGCGCGCAGGATCGCGGCGAGCGGACCGGTGATCCGGCCGATGTCACTCCCCGCGTCGCAGCGGCGGCCATCCTCGACCTGCCACTCCACCGGCGGCAGCCCGCACGCCGCCACCACCGCGTCAACATAGGTGCGACCCGAGAGCACCAGCGGCTCCCGGGCCTCGATCACCGCGCTGCCCTGCTGTTCCGGGCCGACGCTCACCAGCGACGTGACGTCGCGCTCGCCGTCTTCCGCCAGGGCGAGGGCGGCCACCCGCGCGGCGTCGCGCGCGAGCGCCGCCGCGTCGCGCGGGTCAGTCACCCAGCTGCACCATCCGCTCGATGGCGCCGAGCGCCCGCTCGCGGATGTCGGCGGGGACGTCGATGACATGCTGGTTCTTCGCCAGCGCGTCGCGCACGTCCACGAGCGTGATGGTCTTCATGTAGGCGCACTCGGCCGCGCGGTCGGCGGGGACGAACCGCTTCTCCGGCGCCATCTGCCGCATCCGGTGGATGATCCCGGTCTCGGTGGCGATGATGAAGGTGTCGGCGTCGAGGTCGCGGGTGAGGTTGATCATCCCCTCGGTCGATGCGATGTGGATCCCGTCGGGCGGCAGGTCGCCGTCGGCCATGCGGTAGAGCAGCCGTGACGCGCAGCCGCACTCGGGGTGCACCAGCACCTCGCTCTTGGGGTGCGCCTCGCGCGCGGCCTGCAGCGAGTCGATGTCGATGCCGGCGTGCACGTGGCATTCGCCCATCCACACCTCGACCTTCCAGTGCGGCCGCATCCGGCGCACGTGGGCGCAGAGGAACAGCGTTTGAACGTGATCGTGTTCATGATCGACG
>CALGOK010000139.1 GCA_937961295.1 uncultured Gemmatimonadota bacterium | reverse complement strand
TGGCAAATACCTCGCACGCCCTGGCGCAGCTCATGCTCGCCTCCATCCCCTTCTTCTCGATCCTCACCGACCCGACCACCGGCGGCGTCTCGGCGTCGTTCGCCATGCAGGGCGACGTGATCCTGGCCGAGCCCGGTGCGGTGATCGGCTTCGCGGGGCAGCGGGTGATCAAGCAGACCATCGGGCAGGACCTGCCCGAGGGGTTCCAGACCGCCGAGTTCCTGCTGGAGAAGGGCCAGATCGACGACGTGGTGCCGCGCGGTTCGCTGCGCGAGACCACCGCGCGACTGCTCCGGCACATGCGCCGCCGGCGGGCGGCGCCGAAGTCCGAAACCGCGGCCTGACCAAGCGCGACGTGCGAGGGGCGAGGCGCGAAGGGCGAATGCCCCTCGACCTCGCCCCTCGCCCTTCGCCCCCCGCCATGTCGCATTCCTATCGCGCCGCCCTCGACTTCCTCTTCCCGCGCACCACCACCATCAAGTTCGGTCTCGACACCACCCGGCACCTGCTCGAGGTGCTGGGGAATCCGCACCACCAGTTCGAGGCGATCCACGTCGGCGGCACCAACGGCAAGGGCAGTGTGGCCACGCTCGTGGCCGCCGCGCTTCGCCACCACGGCGTGCGGGTGGGATTGTACACGTCGCCCCACCTGGTGTCGTTCCGCGAGCGGATCCGGGTGGACGGCGTGCCGATCTCGCGCGAGGCGGTGGTGGCCTGGACCGAGGCGCTGCGACCAGCAATCGAGGAGACCGGCGCCACCTTCTTCGAGGCCACCACCGCGATGGCCTTCGCCGACTTTGCCGCACGCGGCGTCGAGGTGGCGGTGGTCGAGGTGGGCCTCGGCGGCCGGCTCGACAGCACCAACGTGATCACGCCACTGGTGAGCGCGGTCACGCACATCGCGCTGGACCACCAGAAGTATCTCGGCGACACGCTCGAGGAGATCGCGCGCGAGAAGGCCGGCATCGCCAAGCCGGGAGTGCCCTTCGTGATCGGCGAGCGCGATCCTGCGCTGGCGAGACTCCTGGCCGAGGCCGCGGCCGGCGATGGGCCTTCGCCCCTCGCCCCTCGCGCCTCGCCCGTCGTCCTTCCGCCGGAGGAGGAATACGGCCAGCCGCTTGGCCTCCTCGGCCCTCACCAGCGTCGCAACGCCGCGGTGGCGGCCCGGATCCTTGCGGCGCTCCCCGGACCGCTCCAGCCCGGCCCCGCCACGGTGGCGGAGGCGTTCGCGGCGACCCGGATCGCTGGCCGACTCGACCGGCGGGGGAGGTGGCTCTACGACGTGGCCCACAACCCCGACGGCATGCGGACCCTCACCACCGCGATTCGCCACCTGGGGCCGCCCCGGCCGATCCATGCGCTGGTCTCCATCCTGGGGGACAAGGAGTGGCCGGCGATGCTGGTCGAGCTCGACGGCGCGATCGACGAAGGGGTCCTCACCGTGGCCCCGACGGCCGCGGGCCGGGGCTGGGACCTCGGCTGGCTGGAGCGCTGGCTGGCGGAGCCCGACCGGCCACCCGCGCGAGCCCGGTGGCACCTGGTGCCCGACTTTGGCGAGGCGCTCGCGCAGGTGGAGCGCGGCGCCGGGACGGTGCTGGTGACCGGCTCGTTCCACACGGTGGGCGACGTGCTGCGGGCGCGCGGGGAGGATGTGGGGTAGGGTTGTGGCGGGCGGCGATGCGGGGCAGGATGGTCAGGGCACCGCGCGTTCGTCCCCATGCCGGGATTCGTGATCTCCACCTGGATGCAGCCCATGAGTGATCGGTTCGCCTTCTGCGTCGGCGGGATCCTCAGCGCCGACATCGCCGTCCCCGAGCACGAGCGCGAGGCGCGGTTCTATGCACGGGTGCTCTGCACTGGCGAACGCCCGCTCTGGCGCGAGGACCTGAAGAACAGCTTGGGCGTGCCGATCATCGGCCTCGGCGCGCGCAGCCCCGAATACGCCGACCTCCCGCTCCAATGGATGCCGCACATCCAGGTCGCCGATGTCGCGGCCAGCGTGGAGCGTGCACTCGACCTGGGCGGCAGTGCGCTCATGCACGGCAAGGACTCCGAAGGCAGGAGTCAGTGGGCGGTGTTGCTCGACCCGGACGGCGCGGCGTTCGGGATCGTCCCCGTCGTCGCGGCGGAGGAGTTTCCGGCGGCGGAGGAGGGGGCATCCTCCGATGGCCTCACCGGGGTCGGCCGCATCAGCTGGATCGACCTGACGGTCGCCGATGCTGCCGCGACGCGGGACTTCTATCGTGAGGTCGTGGGTTGGTCGGTGCGCGACGTCGCGATGGAGGATGCAGCGGGCACCCGCTACGCCGACTACACCCTGCTCGACGAGGACGGGCACCCGGCGGCGGGAATCCGGCATGCGCGCGGCGCAAATCGGGACCTCCCGCCGGTCTGGTTGATCCACCTCCCCGTGGGTGACCTCGCGGAGAGTCTTCGCCGGGTCCGGGACGGCGGAGGGAAGGTTCTCGCGTCCACCCCGTCGATGGCGGGTGAGCCCGCGAAGGCGGCGATCCAGGATCCGCTCGGCGCCTGCCTGGCCCTGGTGCAGGGATAGCCGGTCCTGTGTCGGGAGGTGGTTCCATGGCTTGCATCTTCTGTGGGATCGTCCGGGGCGATGCCCCGGCCAGCCTGGTCCATGCAGACGAGTCGGTCCTCGCGTTCATGAACATCCGTCCCACCGCGCCGGGCGAGTGCCTGGTGATCCCTCGCGCGCACGTCGACCACTTCACGGACCTCGATGACGACACTGCCGCGCGCATCATGGTGGTCGCACAGCGCATCGGTCGGTCGTTGCGTCGAGCGTTCGAGCCGGAACGGGTCGGCTTCGTCGTGCATGGGTATGGTGTTTCCCATGCGCACCTGATCGTGGTGCCGCAGCACGGGCCGGATGACATCACCTCGGGGCAGTTCGCCCAGCTCGTCGATGGCCGCATCGCGTTCAGCGACCGCCACCTCGAGGTGGCGGACCGCGCGGTCCTGGACGAGCACGCCCGGCGCCTGGCGCACGGCCTCTGAGCGGTCCAGGTAACCCGGCCCGGCGGCGTCCGGCGCGGTGCCGGCCAGCCCCCGCCCGGAGCGGGTCTACCTTCCTCGGCAGTCACCGGCGCGGCGGTCCCGGCAGGGCCGCGGGGGCACGCCCTCCGCCGCCCGGCCGTCCCGACTATTTTGGGCCATGACTTTTCAGGCCCTCCCCGGGTTCCGCGACTTCCCGCCGGACGAGCTGGCCTTCCGCGCGCACATCATCGAGGCCTGGCGCCGGGTGGCGCGGCGCTACGGCTTCGTCGAGTACGATGGCCCGCCGCTCGAGCCGCTGGAGCTCTACACCGCCAAGAGCGGTGACGAGATCGTGGGCCAGCTGTTCGAGTTCGAGGACAAGGGCGGCCGCCGCGTGGCGATGCGGCCCGAGATGACGCCGACGTTCGCGCGCATGGTCTCCGAGCACGCCAAGTCGGCGCCCAAGCCGATCCGGTGGTTCGCGGTGCCGCAGCTCTTCCGCTACGAGAAGCAGCAGCGGGGCCGGCTGCGCGAGCACTTCCAGCTCAACTGCGACCTGGTGGGCGAGGCCGGCCCGCGCGCCGACGCCGAGGTGATCGCCCTGGCGATCGACGTCTGTCGCGAGCTGGGACTCGGTGCGGACGACTTCAAGGTGCGGCTTTCGGATCGGCGCGTCCTCTACGCGCTCCTCGCGCATGCGATGATCCCGACCGACGCGTTCGACGGCGTGCTGGGCGTGATCGACAAGCTCGAGCGCAACGGGGCGACCGCCTCGCGGGCGCGCCTGCTGGAGATGGGGCTCGGCGACCGTGCCGAGGCGGTGCTGGCGATCGCGGCGGTCCGTTCCGCCGATGAGCTGACGGCACTCGCGCGGGACTGGGGCGTCGACGCGGCGTCGTGGCAGTTCTCGGAGGTCCTTGGTGCGCTGGGGGCGATGGGCTGCGCCGACTACATCGAGGTTGATCTCTCGATCGTCCGCGGCCTGGCCTACTATACCGGGACCGTCTTCGAGCTGTTCGATCGCAAGGGGCAGTTGCGGGCGATCTGTGGCGGCGGACGCTACGACACGCTGCTCGCCTCGCTCGGCGGCGCCGACCTCCCGGCGGTCGGCTTCGGGATGGGCGACGTGGTGCTCGGCGAGCTGCTCAAGGACCGCGGCCTGCGGCCCGGTGCCCCGGCCACGATCGACTGCTACGTGGCGGCCGTGACGGCGGAGGACGTTCCCGAGGTCCTCCATCAGGCGCAGCGGCTCCGCGCGGCCGGGCTCGCGGTGGAGTTTCCGCTCGACGCGGAACCGAAGCTCGGCAAGCAGCTCAAGCTCGCAGGCACCCGCGGCGCGCGCCTCGCCGTGGTGATCGGTCCCGACGCACGCGCCCGCGGCGAGGTGCAGCTCAAGGACCTCGCGGCCCGCACGCAGGTGGCGGTGCCGCTCGACCAGCTGGTCGAGCGGTGCCTTGGCATTCTTTCCCCAACCGGTTGAACGATGGCAGAGTCGAAAGCGATCACCCCGCGCGCCCAGGACTTCAGCGCCTGGTACAATGACCTGATCCAGCGCGCCGAGCTGGCCGACTACTCGCCGGTGCGCGGCTGCATGGTGATCCGGCCCAACGGATACGCCATCTGGGAGCAGATGCAGCGCGCCCTGGACGACATGTTCAAGGCCACCGGGCACCAGAACGCCTACTTCCCGCTCTTCATCCCGCAGTCGTTCCTCGCCCGCGAGGCGGAGCACGTGGAGGGGTTCGCCCCGGAGACGGCGGTGGTGACGCACGGCGGCGGCAAGGAGCTCGAGGAGCCGCTGGTGGTGCGGCCCACCTCCGAGACGATCATCTACTCGATGTTCGGCAAGTGGATCCAGAGCTGGCGCGACCTGCCGGTGCTGATGAACCAGTGGTGCAACGTGGTGCGCTGGGAGATGCGCACCCGGCTGTTCCTCCGCACCACGGAGTTCCTCTGGCAGGAGGGCCACACCGCGCACGCCACCGAGGCCGACGCGCAGGCGGAGACGCTGCAGATCCTCGGCATCTACCGCCGCTTCATGGAGGAGTGGATGGCGATGCCGGTGCTCACCGGCCTCAAGACCGAGAGCGAGAAGTTCGCCGGCGCGCTCCGCACCTACTCGTGCGAGGCGCTGATGCAGGACAACAAGGCGCTCCAGGCCGGCACCTCGCACCACCTCGGCCAGAACTTCGCCAAGGCGTTCGAGGTGCAGTTCCAGACCGCGGAGGGCGGGCTCGACTACGTGTGGAGCACGTCGTGGGGCGTCTCGACCCGGCTGGTCGGCGGGTTGATCATGACCCACGGCGACGATCGCGGCCTGGTCTGTCCGCCGCGCCTGGCACAGTGGCAGGCGGTGGTGGTGCCGATCTGGCGCTCGGACGAGGAGAAGGCGGCCACCTGCGGCGCGGCAGAGCGGATCGGCGCCGAGCTGCGCGCCGGCGGGATCCGCGCCACCCCCGACCTTCCCGAGGGACTCAAGCAGGGCGCCAAGTACCTCGCGTGGGAGGCCCGCGGCGCGCCGCTGCGCCTCGAGCTCGGCCCGCGCGACCTCGCGTCGAACAGCGCGATGCTGGCGCGGCGCACCGGTGGCAAGGAGGCGGTGCAGCTCGACGGGCTTGCCGACACCGTCCGTCGCGAACTCGACGCGATGCAGGACGGCCTGCTCGCCGCGGCCCGCGAGCGGCGCGAGGCGCACTCGCTCCGCGGCCCGAAGTCGAAGGACGAGTTCATCGACTTCCTCAGGAGCGACGGCGGCTTCGTGTACGCCGGGTTCTGCGGCGAACCGTCGGTCGAGGCCGAGATCAAGGAACTGACCAAGGCGACCATCCGTTGCCTGCCGGACGCCGAGTTCCGCTCGCCGGAAAAGCCCGCCACGTGCATCTGGACCGGCAAGCCGGCGGCCGTGGAGGCGGTATGGGCGCGGGCGTACTGAGCCCGCTGCTCAGCGAATCCGGGCTCACGCGCGACGCCACCGGCGCGCTCGCCATGGGCGAGGTGCCGCTCGAGGAGATCGCCCGCGCCGTCGGCACGCCCACGTATGTGTATGACGCCGCGGTGGTCCGCGAGCGCTACCGCCGCCTCGACGCGGCGTTCGGCGACCTGCCGCACCACATCTGTTACGCCGTCAAGGCGAACGGCAATCTCGCCGTGCTGCGCCTGCTCGCCGAGCTCGGAGCCGGGGCCGACATCGTTTCCGGCGGCGAGCTGATGCGCGCGATCGCGGCGGGGTTCTCCCCGGATCGCATCGTGTTCAGCGGGGTGGGGAAGACCGACGAGGAACTGCAGGCCGCGATCCATGCCGGCGTGGGGCACATCAACGTCGAGTCGCTCGCCGAGCTGCGGCGACTCGCCATGCTCGCCGACCTCCAGGGCGCGACGGTGTCGGTGGGGATCCGCGTCAATCCCGACGTCACCGCCGAGACCCATCCCTACATCAGCACCGGACACGGCGGCATCAAGTTCGGGGTGCCGATCGACCAGCTCGAGGCCGCGTTCGCGGTGATCGAGGAGAGCGGCAGTCTGCGCCTCGACGCGCTCGCGATGCACCTCGGCTCGCAGATCCTCAAGCCCACGCCGTGGGTGGATGGACTCGCCAAGCTCGCCACGCTGCTCGGGCAGGCGCGGGCGCGCGGTCACCTTGTCCCCGTGCTCGACATCGGCGGCGGCCTCGGTATCCGCTACCGCGACGAGGAGCCGCTCACCCCCGACGCCTGGATCGGGGCGCTCCGCGACGGACTGCGTGCCACCGGCTGCACCATCCAGGTCGAGCCCGGTCGCTACCTCGTCGGGCCTGCGGGCGTGCTGCTCACCCGGGTCGTCCACCGCAAGCACTCCGGTGGCCGCGACATCGCCCAGATCGATCGTGAATTCGTCCAGCCGTCAGCTGTAGGACGCCGTAAGGCCACCGTTTACCTGCTGGTCGGCAGCCATCAGAAGGGAGACCGATGCGGGCAGCGACGGAAGTTCCTGGCCCTCCACCGAATATGATGGCGCCGGGCGCCAGACACGGACGAAAACTTTGTGATTCGGCCGCAGATCGTTCACCAGTTCGACAAGCTGCTGGGGCGTCCGGGGCTGGCTGCCGATAAAGCGGCGAATATCCAGGATATTCATCGCGGAGCCATCCGCGGCCGTGAACTGCAGCGGACCAACA
>CALGOK010000138.1 GCA_937961295.1 uncultured Gemmatimonadota bacterium | reverse complement strand
TCCAGGCCGGGCTCGTAGATCGGCAGCTCGCCGCGGCGGAGCCGCTCCACCTTGCCGGTGTCGCGGTCGGCACAGACCACGTCGTTGCCGGTCTCGGCGAGGCACGCGCCCGCCACCAGGCCGACGTAGCCGGAGCCGATGACGGTGACCCGCATCAGCCCACCCGGCTCAGCACGTGCCGGGTGTCGACGGCAAGCCGCGCGGCACGCTTGACCATCGCCCAGTCGATGTCGGTGTGGTCGGTCACCACCAGCACCGCGTCGGCCTCGCGCACCCGCGCCTCGGTGAGCGGCACCGACTCGTAGTCGTATCCCGCCTCGCTGAAGCGCGGCACGAACGGATCGTGGTAGCTCACGTCGGCGCCGTACTGGTGCAGCAGGCCGAGGATGTCGAGCGCCGGCGACTCGCGCAGGTCGTCGATGTCCTTCTTGTATGCCACCCCGAGGACCAGCACCTTGGCCCCCTTGATCGGTCGGCCGGCGAGGTTGAGGTCCTCCATCAGCTTGCGGACCCAGAACAGCGGCATCTCGCTGTTGAGCTCGCCGGCGAGGTCGATGAACCGGGTCTTGTAGTTGAGGCCGCGCATCTTCCACGCGAGGTAGTGCGGGTCGATCGGGATGCAGTGCCCGCCGAGGCCGGGCCCCGGCAGACACTTCATGAAGCCGAACGGCTTCGTCGCCGCCGCCTCGATCACCTCCCACACGTCCACGCCCAGCTTGTCGCAGACGATCGCCATCTCGTTGACGAGGCCGATGTTCACGCTGCGGAAGGTGTTCTCCAGCAGCTTCACCAGCTCCGCCGCCTCGGTGGTGCTCACCGGGACCAGCGTGTCGATCGCCGGGGCGTACATCGCGCACGCCACGCGCACGCAGTCGGGCGTGATCCCGCCCACCACCTTGGGGGTGTTCTTGGTGTTGTACTTCGGGTTGCCCGGGTCGACCCGCTCGGGCGAGAACGCGAGGAAGAAGTCGGTGCCCACCGTGAGCCCGGTGCTCTCCAGCGCCGGCAGCACGATCTCGCGGGTGGTGCCCGGGTAGGTGGTGCTCTCGAGGATGATCACCTGCCCCTGGCGCAGCGAGGACTTCACCGCCTCGGTGGCCGCCACGATGAACGAGACGTCGGGGTCCTTGTACTTCGACAGCGGCGTCGGCACGCAGATCGAGATCGCGTCGGCCTCCGCGAGGCGCGCCGCGTCGGTGGTCGCCTCGAACCGGCCCCCCTCCCGCAGCTCGGCGACCTCGCGGGAGGTGACATCCTTGATGTGCGAGGTGCCCGCGTTGAGGGCACGCACCACCCGATCGGAGATGTCGTAGCCGAGGACGCGGAAGCCGGCGCGCCCGAGCTCGACGGCCAGCGGCAGCCCCACGTAGCCGAGGCCGACGATGCCGATGGTGAGGTCGCGTCGCTCGGCGCGGGCGATCAGGTCGTTGGCAAGGGACATGGCGGTCAGTACTCCAGGGGCAGGGCCACCCGACGGCCGTCGCGGGCCGCCAGGTAGGTGGCAATGAGCAGCTCGAGGGAGTGCAGGCCTTCGCGGCCATCGGTCTCCGGAAGTTCCGTGCCGCGCAGGGTGCCGATCACGTTCTCGTAGTATCCCCGGTGGCCATGGCCGTAGACCGAGGTGGTCGCATACGACGCATCGGCCACCCGGGCGTCGTCGGGGTGGCTGTCGGCGAACTCCCAGTGCTCGATCTGGTTGACCGCAACCCCGCAGATCGGAAGAGCGTCGTGTAGGGAAAGAGTGTAGACCTCGTAGTTTCGCGGATGGGTGAGCATGGTGACCGCCATGGTCCCCAGCGCGCCGCTCCGCCACCGGATCGCCAGCACCCCCGTGTCCTCCACCTCGATCTGCCGGGCCAGGGTCGCGGTGTAGGCCTGGAGGCTCTCCACCGGCCCCACCAGCCAGTCGAGCAGGTCGACGTAGTGGCTCGCCTGGTTCATGAACGCGCCGCCGTCGAACTCCCAGGTGCCCCGCCACTCGGCCGAGTCGTAATACTCCTGGGGCCGCGACCAGAAGACGTTGACGGCCACCATGTGGATCCGGCCGAAGCGGCCGGCATCGACCGCCCGCTTGAGCAGCTGGATCGTGGCGTTGCGGCGGTTCTGCTTGACGACGAAGAGCCGGACGTCGGCTGCGTCGCAGGCCGCCACCATCGCCTTCCCGTCCTCCCACCGGGTGGCCATCGGCTTCTCGGTCACCACGTGCCGACCCGCTTCGGCGCAGCGGATGGCCTGGCGGGCGTGGAGCCCGCTCGGGGTCGCCAGCACCACCACGTCGGCGTCGGAGCCGGCGAGCAGCGCATCGAGCGAGGCGAACCCCTTGGCACCGGTGTGCTCCACCGCCGCCGCGAGCGCGGCAGCGTCGGTGTCGCACACGGCCACCACCTCGCAATCGGCGGCGTGCGCAGCGAACGCCTCGAAGTGCCGCTCGGCGATTCGGCCGCAGCCCACCACCGCCATCCGGATCTTGCGACCGGTGATCGGCTGCCCCACCGCGCGCGGCCGTCCGCTCACCGGTAGAACTCCCGGATCGCGGCGACCACCTCGTCCTGCTGGGCGTCGCTGAGCTCCGGATAGATCGGCAGCGAGATCACCTCGGCCATGGCGCGCTCGGTCTCGGGCAGCGAGCCGGGCTGCATCCCCAGATGGTCGAAGCACGGCTGCAGATGGAGGCCGATCGGGTAGTACACCATCGACGCGATGTCGCGCGCCGCGAGGAACTCGCGCAGCGCGTCACGGCGCTCCACTCGCAGCGTGTACTGGTGGAAGATCGGCTCGTTGGCCGGGTCCACCACTGGCGTGCGCACCGCGGCGACCCCGGCGAGCAGCGCATCGTACCGGGCGGCCCGCTCGCGGCGCGCGGCGCTCCAGCCCGCCAGGTGCGGCAACTTGGCGAGCAGCACGGCGGCCTGCAGCGTGTCGAGCCGCGAGTTGAAGCCGACCTCGTCGTGATGGTACTGCTTGGCGCCGCCGTGCACGCGCAGGCGGCGCAACCGCTCGGCCAGCGCCTCGTCGTTGGTGACCATGATCCCGCCGTCACCCCAGCCGCCGAGATTCTTGCTCGGGAAGAACGAGAACGCGCCGAGCGAGCCGAGCTCCCCGGCCATGCGCCACTCGCCATCGATCCGGCGGCGGGCGCCGATTGCCTGGGCGGCGTCCTCGATCAGCGCCAGCCCGTGCCGCTCGGCGAGCGGAACCAGTTCCTCCATCGGGGCCATCTGGCCGTAGAGGTGCACCACCACGATGGCGCGGGTGCGCGGGGTGATCGCCGCCTCGATCGCCGCCACGCTGGCGTTGAACGTGTCGGGGTCGATGTCGACGAACACCGGCGTGCCGCCGGCGTTGTGGATGGTCCCCGCGGTGGCGAAGAACGTGAACGCCGGCGCGATCACCTCGTCGCCGGGAGCGAGATGCATCGCCTTGAGGGGCAGCAGCAGGGCGTCGGTGCCCGAGGCGCACCCGATCGCGTGTCCGGTGCGGCAGAGGGTCGCGATCTCGCGCTCGAGCTCGGCGATCTCCGGGCCCATGATGAACTGCTGGCGGGCGACGACGCTCGTCACCCGCGCCATCACGGCGTCCTTGATCGTCTCGTGCTGGGCCTTCAGGTCGAGCATCGGCACGCTCATGCCGCCACGCTCCCGGACTGCGGGGGTTGGTCCAACCGCAAGCAATCCGGGAAGTTAGCGGTGCCCCCCCGGGGCGACAATCTGGCCGAGGACCCCGCCGTCGAGCCGGTAGCCGGCCCCGCAGGAGGGGCAGCTGGCCTGCGGCGCCGGATCGGGGAGCCGCTCCCCGCAGGAACACATCCACCCCACCTGCCGGGCCGGGACACCCACCATGAGGGCATGGGCCGGCACGTCGGCCACCACCACCGCGCCGGCCCCCACGAAGGCGTACTCGCCGAGGGTGACGCCGCAGACGATGGTCGCGTTGGCCCCGATGGTCGATCCCCGCCGCACCAGGGTCCGGCGATACTCGTCCTTCCGGGAGACGTGGGAGCGCGGGTTCATCACGTTGGTGAACACGCAGCTCGGCCCGCAGAAGACGTCGTCCTCGAGTTCCACCCCTTCGTAGATCGAGACGTTGTTCTGGACCTTCACGTTGTCGCCGAGCCGGGTGCCCGGCATCACCACCACGTTCTGGCCGAGGTTGCACCGCTCGCCGATCACCGCGCCGGGCATCACGTGGCAGAAATGCCAGATCTTCGTGCCGGCACCGATGGTGGCACCGTCATCGACGTAGCTCGATTCGTGGACGAAGTAGTCGGCCAAGTCCGTGCCCCGGGTGGAGGGATGGCCCGAAGTATAGGCGACAGGGCGTGCGCAGGCGCGCCCCTTGGGGCGCGCGGTGCGGGCATCGCGCACCGCAAGCGGTGCGCCCGCTAGGGCAGCGGCAGCCTCAGCAGCACCGGCGGCGGAAACGGTCGGGCCGGATCCGGGGTGCCGTCGCTCCGGTAGTGTCCCCAGGGCGAGTTGGCGACGTAGAGGAGGGCGCCGGGCGTCAGCACCCCGAGGGTCGGCTCGGTCGCGAGCGGCAGGTGGCGGTCGAGCACCGTCGTCGCCACGACGCTGTCGCCGCGGGTGTTGAGGTTGAACGCGACGACCCGAGGCGGCGCGACGCCGTTCTGGAGGCCCACGAGGCGCCGCTCACCCACGAGGTACAGTCCGTCCACGCCCAGCGTGTAGTCGGTGGCCCTCGCAGCGACTGGCCGCACCGTTCCGCTGGCGACATCCACCACGAAGAGCCCCGTGGTCCAGTCGGCGAGCCATGCCTGGCGCCCGTCGGCCGAGAACGCCAGCCCCTGCAGCGACACCCAATCGTGATGGTGCCACGGCATCCGCTCGAGTTCCCTGCTCTCCCCCTCCTCCGGCACCCGGTACACCGCGCGGCCGATCGCGTCGGTGGCGTACACCTGGCCGTCCGGCGCCAGCACGACGTCGCCGAGGAGGTGTGCGCCGGCCGTGTCCGGCAGCGCCCAGCGCCCCCGGATCGCGCCGTCGCCGAGCGCGACGGCAACGACCTCCGATCCGCCCGGTGTGCCTCGCGGCGTCCCGCGCTGCTCGGGCACCGCGCCGCTCGTGAGCCACAACAGGCAACGCGACCGGTCCACCACCACCCCGAACACCGCATCGAGGCCGGCCGAGGTCGGGACGAAGTCGCGCACCCGCCCATCCGGGTCAATGACGATCACCTTGCGCCGGTGCACCGACGAGAGGAACACCCGGCCGGTGGCAGGATCGAACGCCACCCCTTCCGGGTGGAGCGTGCTGTCAGCCAGGGTGCGGAACAGCTGGCTCCCGCGCAGCGGCAGCCGATGTCCCTCGACCTCGAGGGCCAGCGCCCGGAACTCGGGATCCGGGGCCACCGCCGCGAACCACGGGTCGTCGTCGCTCCAGCCGAATCCCATCCGGGTGTAGGCGGTGAGCTCCGCGATCGCCACGTCCCGCTGGCCGGTCCGTGCCGCAAGCCGTGCAGCCGCGAGCCGGTACGCCCCTTGGCGAGGCCACGCCCGCGCCGCGTGCAACGCGCTGTCGGCCGCAGCCAGGGTATCGCCCGCCGCCAGCAGCCGCCCGGCCGCTGCCATCGCTCGGCGCGCGGTGGCGGCAGAATCGGCGCGCTGGGCTGGGGCGGGAACGGCGCACAGGACCGCCAGGCCGAATGTCAGAAGTTTCCGCATGGGGTGACCCTAGGCGATCCCGCGAAGTCCTGTGTACGAATCCGGTCACTCCGCACCGGTTCGGACATGGTCCTGACACACGGACCCCTCCTGAGTGCGTATGGTGCGGTGTGGGCGAAACCTCTCGCTCACGGATGGATGAAGCGTGCGGTTGTTGATGGTGCCCCGATCAGCCGCTCCCGGGGTGTCGTTGGCGGCCGGACGTGTTTACAGGAGGGTGGAGGATGGAGGATGGAGAGATCGGCCTTTTCCATCCTCCATCCTCCACCCTCCATCCTCCATCCTCCATCCTCCACCCTCCGTCAGAGGCCCGTCAGCCCTCGAACGCGCCGATGGCCCTCCCCGCAACGACGGCTACTTTTCCGACATGCCGTCCTCGCGTCGTCGCTGGTCGCTCTCCCCCGCCACCTCCCCCGCCGAGCGGATCGTGATCGGCGCATTCGCCGTCGCCATCCTGCTGGTGGCGTGGGGCGGTTGGACCCTCTGGCGATCGATGGCGCATCACCGCGCGACCGCCGACGAGACGCTGCGCGACCACGCGGCGTACATGGCGCTCAACTACCGGGGGATGTACCAGACCCAGACCTGGTTCGCGGTGCGGACGCTGCTGGTGGCGGCGCAGGAGGCCGCGGCGTCGCCGCGCCAGCGCCCCACCGGCGAGCTGGTGGACGAGGCCGTGCGCCGGGCGATCGGTCCCGACGTGCCGGCGCTGGTGCCGCTGCGGTTCTTCCGTCGGCACGGCGGGACCTGGGAGTCCACTTCGTCGGACGGCTGGGTGGACGTGGCCCTCCGCCAGGCGCTCGACGCCGGCGTGCGCGACTCGCTGCCCTACGGGGCCAGCTACTCGACCGTGGTGGTGCACCGCACCACCGACTCCTCGCTCGCATTCGTCGAGCCTCGCCGGGACGGTCCCGGCTGGGTGGGATTCGAGGTCGCGATCGCCGACTTCGCCGACAAGGTGTTCGCCTCCGCGCCGGCCCGCACCCAGCGGCTGTTCGAGAGTCGATACGATTCGATGGGCGTGCACCAGGAGAAGGAGCGGATCGTCCCGTTCAACCTCCGGATCGTGGCGGAGGACTCGACGCAGCTCTTCGCATACGGCGGCCGGATCGGCGACGGCTGGTCGATGCACTATCCGTTCTGGAGCTCGCTGCCGGCGGTCATCACGTTCACCGTCGGGCCCGATGCCATCGCCTACCTGATGCCGGGTGGCTACCCGCCCGCCCCCGGGCCGCGCGTCGCCGCCGTGATCGCACTCGCGCTGCTGGTGCTGGGCGGCGCGGCGTTCGTGGCGTGGCGCGCGCTCTCGCTGGCGCGGATGCGGCAGGCGTTCACGTCGTCGGTGTCGCACGAGCTCCGCACGCCGCTGGCCAACATCCATCTCTACGCCGAGACGCTGATGCTCGAGCGGGTGACCGATCCCGCCGCGCGGCGCGCGGCGCTGGAGACGATCACCCGCGAGGCGCGCCGGCTCGGCGACATGGTGGAGAATGTCCTCGCCTCGGCGCGCATGGCGCGCGCCGACGAGCACCTCGAGGCCCGCCCCGACGACATCGGCCGCCTGGTCGACGAGGTGCTCGACGCGTTCAAGCCGCTGCTCGCGTCGCGCGGCATCCGGGTGGAGGTCGACCGCCTCGGCCCGGACATTGTCACGATCGACGGGAGCGCCGTGCGCCGGATCCTGGTGAACCTGCTCGACAACGCCATCCGCCACGGGCCCGACGGGCAGCGGCTGCGCATCGTGGTCGACAATCGCGGCGGGTCGCTGTTGCTGGTGGTCGAGGACGAGGGGCCCGGGATCCCGGCAGCCGATCGCGAGCGCGTGTGGCTGCCGTTCGCCCGCGGCGAGAACGGCGGCAGCGGCCTCGGGCTGGCCGTGGTGCGCCACCTGGCGCGCCTGCACGGCGGGGACGCCGTGGTGGGCCCTCCCCACCGCACGGTTGACGGCGAAGTGCGCCTCGCCGCCGCACTGGAGGCCGGCTGATGCGACGCATCCTGGTGGTGGAGGACAACCAGGCCCTCGCCGAGGGCCTCCGCATGAACCTCGCACACGACGGCTACGCGGTCCGCGTCGAGGCGTCCGGCGAGAAGGGCCTGGTGCAGGCGCGGCACTGGGATCCGCACCTGCTGATCCTCGACATCATGCTCCCGGGGATGGAGGGGATCGAGGTGCTGCGCACCCTGCGCGCCGAGGGGCGCGACGTGCCAGTGCTGATCCTCTCCGCGCGCGGCGCGGAGGCCGACCGGCTGCGCGGATTCCGACACGGCGCCGACGACTACGCCACCAAGCCGTTCTCGCTTCCCGAGCTGCTCGCGCGCGTCACGGCGATCCTGCGCCGCAACGCGACGCCCGAACAGACACACCCAGAGCCC
>CALGOK010000137.1 GCA_937961295.1 uncultured Gemmatimonadota bacterium | reverse complement strand
GCCGGCGCGCGGCCCGCCGGGCGGGCGCTGCCATGGTGCGAGCCCACGTGCGCCGCCGCGCGGCCGGTCCGGCCGTGGTTCGTGCGGCTGACCGCACCGCGCGCGGTGCTGCACCAGCGCATCGCCGCGCGGACCGAGGAGATGCTCCGTCGCGGGCTGGTGGAGGAAGTCGCCGCCGCCCTTGCCGATGGTGCACCGCTGGTGGGGCCGGGGATGGACGGCATCGGCGTGCGCGAGGCGGTGGCAGTGCTGCAGGGCCGGTTGCCGCGCGAGGCAGTGGCCGAGGCGATCACGCTCGCCACCCGGCAGTACGCCAAGCGGCAAGAGACGTGGTTCCGCAACCAGCTTGGCGACGAGGTGCTCGTCCTCGACGCCACGCGACCCCCTGACCATCTGGCCGCGGCGATCGCCGCGGCATGGAACGACGGCGCCCCATGAAGATCGGCATCACCTGCTACCCCACCTACGGCGGCTCCGGCGCCGTCGCCACCGAGCTCGGGCTCGAGCTCGCCCGGCGCGGTCACGAGGTGCACTTCATCACCTACGACTCGCCGTTCCGGTTGCGCGGCTACGTCGAGAACGCGGTGTTCCACCAAGTGGACACCACGATCTCCCGCTACCCGCTCTTCGAGCACTATCCCTACACGCTGGCCCTCGCCTCGCGCCAGTACGAGGTGGCGCTCGAGGAGAAGCTCGACCTGCTGCACGTGCACTACGCGATCCCGCACGCGACCACCGCCTTCCTCGCCCGGGCGATGCTCGGGGCGCAGCACCGGTTGAAGGTCATCACCACGCTGCACGGCACCGACATCACCCTGGTGGGGCAGGAGAGCTCGTTCTACGCGATCACCAAGTTTTCCATCGAGCAGTCCGACGGCGTGACCGCGGTGTCGAAGTTCCTCTGCGACGAGACGCGCCGCGCGTTCGGCCCGGTGAGCTGCGCCATGCAGGTGATCCCCAACTTCGTCAACCTCGCCGAGTACCGCCCCGAGGCCGCGCTGCCGCACGACGCCCTCGCGCCCGCCGGGCACAAGGTGCTGGTCCACGTGTCGAACTTCCGCGAGGTGAAGCGGGTCAAGGACGTGGTGCGGATCTTCGCCCGCGTGCGGCGGATGATGCCGGCCACCCTGCTCATGGTCGGTGACGGGCCCGACCGCCACGATGCCGAGCAGGAAGCGCGCGAGCTCGGCGTGGCGTCCGACGTGCGATTCCTCGGCCGGCTCGATGCGGTGGCCCCGGTGCTCGCGGCGGCCGACCTGTTCGTGCTGCCGTCGCAGACCGAGTCATTCGGCCTCGCCGCGCTCGAGGCGATGGCGTGCGGCGCGCCGGTGCTGGCGGCGCGCACCGGCGGCCTGCCGGAGGTGATCACGGACGGGGTGGAGGGAATCCTCGAGCCGGCGGGATCGGTCGAGGCGATGGGCCGCCGGGCGATCGCGTTGCTGCGCGACCGCGACATGCACCAGCAGATGCGCGAGGCGGCCCTGGCGCGCGCGCAGGGATTCTCGTCGGACGCCGTGGTGCCGCGGTACGAGGCGTTCTACCAGGAGATCATCGCGCGGTGATCGGACTCGCCCCGTTCCTCGTCGCGGTGGTGCTCGGCATCGTGGAGGGTGCCACCGAGTTCCTGCCGATCTCCTCCACCGGACACCTGATCGCCGTCGGCGCGATGCTCGACTTCACCGGCGAGCGCGCGGCCACGTTCGAGGTGTTCATCCAGATCGGGGCCATCCTGGCCGTCGTCTGGCACTATCGCGGCGTGCTCCTCGGGCTGGTGAAGCGCGCGATCCGCCCGGGTGCGGAGCAGCGCCTCGCCGTGCGGCTGCTGATCGCCTTCCTCCCGGCCGCGGTCATCGGCGTGGTGGCGCACGACACCATCAAGACGGTGCTCTTCTCGCCGGTGGTCGTGGCCTGGGCGCTGGTCATCGGCGGCGTCGTCATGCTCGGCATCGAGTGGCTCCGGCCGCGCACCACCACCGAGACCGTGGCCGGGATGTCGCCGCGGCAGGCCCTGCTGATCGGCTTCGCCCAGGTGCTCTCGATGGTGCCCGGCACCTCGCGCGCGGCCGCCACGATCCTCGGCGGCTACGCCACCGGGCTCTCGCGGCCGGCGGCCACGGAGTTCTCCTTCCTGCTCGCGATCCCCACCATCGTCGGCGCTGCCACGCTCGACCTGGTCAAGAGCCGCGACCTGCTCGTGGCCGATGACGTGCCGATGTTCGCCGTGGGCACGCTGGTGGCGTTCGTCACGGCGCTGGTGGTGATCCGTGGCTTCCTCCGGTTCGTCGAGCGCCACACCTTCAACGTGTTCGCGTGGTACCGGATCGGCTTCGGCGGGCTGCTCTTCCTGCTCTTCGCCCTCAAGGTGATCTGAGGCGCAGCGTGCTGATCGTCCTGGACGAGGTGGCGAGCACCATGGAGCGGGCGCACCTCCTCGCCGAGGCGGGGGCGGCGGCCGGCCAGGCCGTGATGGCGCGCCGGCAACGCGCCGGACGCGGCCGTCAGGGGCGGGCCTGGAGTGCGGAGCCCGGCGGCCTCTGGTTGTCGGTGATCTGCCGCCCCGATGGCAGCCGCGGGCTCGACGCGCTCTCGCTCCGGATCGGGCTGGCGGTCGCGGTCGCGGTGGAGCAGCAGTGCTCTGCGCTGCCACGACTGGGGCTCAAGTGGCCCAACGACCTCCTGCTCGAGGGACGCAAGCTTGCCGGGCTGCTCTGCGAGGCCCGTTGGCAGGGCGACCGCTGCGCCTGGGTGGTGGTCGGCTTGGGACTCAACGTGACCAACCCGTTGCCCCCGGAGCTGGCGAGTCGCGCCACGCGGCTGGCCGACTGGATCGCTGACCCGCCGGCGCCCGAACAACTGGCCGTTCCGCTCACCGAGGCGATCACGGCCGCCGGGACCGGCGGACCGCTCGCCCACGAGGAGCTGGCCGCATGGACGGTCCGCGATGCGCTGCGGGGGCACCCGGTCACGCGGCCGCAGGAAGGGATCGCCGACGGGATCACCGCCGACGGCGCCCTGCTGGTCCGGGATCCCGACGGCATCCGGCACGAATGCCGGGGCGGGGTGGTGGCGATCACCGACTGACGCGAGATTGACGCGATGCGCCTCGTCATCGACATCGGCAACACCGAGGTCACCCTCGGCCTCATGGAACGCGCCGAGCTGCGCGGCCACTGGCGGCTCACGACCCGCAGCGACCGGACCCCGGACGAGTGGGGCGCGGCGATCACCGCCTTTCTCGCCGGAGCGGATGTGCCTCCGGGCGCCATCGCGTCGGCGTGCATCGCCTCGGTGGCCCCGGCAGTCACGCACGCCGTGGCCGATGCGGTCCGCTCGGCGGTCACCCCCCACGTGGGATTGGTGACGCCGATCGCCGGATTGCCCGTGGAGCTCGACGTCGATGAGCCGCTGGCGGTCGGCGCCGACCGGATCGCCAACGTCCTCGCCGTGCGCGAGCGCCATCCGGGCGACGTGATCGTCGTCGATCTCGGCACTGCCACGGCGTTCGACTGCGTCACCGGCGACGGCCGCTTCATCGGCGGGGCGATCATGCCCGGGCTGCGCACCTCGGCCGACCAGTTGGTGCAGCGCGCCGCCAAGCTCACCGCCACCGAGCTCGTGGCTCCCGAGAAGGCGATCGGCCGGACCACCGCCGAGCACATCCGGGCCGGCGTGTTGTTCGGCACCGCGGATGCGATTGACGGGATGATCCGGCGGATGCGCGGCGAGTGGCCGACGGCCACGTTGCGCCGGGTGGTGGCCACCGTCTGGTTGGCGAGGCTGGTCGCTTTGCTCAGTGCCACGATCGACGTGGTCGACCTGGACCTCACGCTGCACGGGCTGCGCATCGCGGCGGACGCGCTGGGCTTGCCGGAGTGAAGACCGCGGCGCTCGACCCGCTCGAGGCCACCGCCGCGCGGCGACTCGGACGGCGCATGCTCGGGCCGGCGCTGCCGTACCTGCTCCACCTGCGGCCGACCGAATGGCCCGTCATGGCGGCCCACACCGCGCTGGGGTGGTTCCTGGCCGCGGGCCTCACCGCGCCGGACGGCCGCCTGTGGCTCGGGCTCGCCGCGTGGGTGGTGGGACTCAACGGCGGCACGCTCGCGCTCAACTCGGCGTTCGATCGCGACGACGGCGACATCGCCTACCTGCGCCACCCGCCAGCACCCCCGGCATCACTCGCGGGGTTCGCCATGGCGCTGATGCTCGGCGGGCTCGCCGCGGGCTGGTCGCTCGGGTCCACCTGGCGGATCCTTTACGCCACCTGCCTCGTGCTGTCGGTGGCGTACTCGGTGCCCCCGTTGCGCCTCAAGCGTGTGGGCGGCGTGGATTGGCTCATCAACATGGTGGGGTTCGGCGCGCTGACGCCGTGGGCGGGATGGGCGAGCTACGGCCTGCCGCTCGACGCGACGCACGCGATCGTCCTCTGGGCGTTCTGTCCGCTGTTCGCCGGACTGTACCCGCTGACCCAGCTCTACCAGCTCGATGCGGACCGCAGTCGCGGCGACCGCACCCTCGCGCTCCGGCTCGGCGTGCCCCGTTCGCTCGCCACCGCAATCATCGCCGTGCTGCTCGCATTCGGGATGCTCGCGTCCGCGGCGCTCGCCTCATCCTGGCGCGTCGACGGCGGGCTGCGCTGGGCGGCGCTCGCCATCGCGCTGGCGGCCTGGTTGGTGGTGCTGGTGCCGTGGCAGCGGGAGGGTCGCCACTGGTCGAGCAGCCAGCACCAGGCCGGGATGTATCACGCCCTCGGGGCGTGGGCGCTCACCGACGCCGCCGTGCTGCTGGCCTGGACCGCCTGAGCGGGCCTTGGCCGCCGGCAGGCCGGGCGGCTACTTTCCCGCGTTCCCGTCACCGACCTGGGGAGAGCCTTCCGATGGCGACCGCCGTGCGACTCGACGACTCCTTCGACACCACCGACGTGCGAACCCTGGTCCGCGGCTCGGCGATCCTCGGCCTGATCCAGGCGGTGATCGTCTTCGCCGTTTCGCTCGTCAATCGCGGCCTCGAGGGGACGCCGGACGCGGCCCTCACGGCGATCCTCGTCGCGATCGGTGCCATCGCGTGCGCGTTCCTCCCCGGCATCTGGACCCGCGCGCGCAGCAGCGAGGGGAGCGGCGGCGCCGCGATGATCGGGCTCGGGGCGGCGCTGATGTTCCTCGTCGTCGACGTGATTCTGCTGCAGCCGATCGGCACCTACACCAATCGCTGGTGGGAGGTCGGCGGGATGTCGAACTGGTGGTACCATCCGGTCTGGTGGATGGTCAGCAGCTTCCTCTCGTGGATGGGCGCCTGGATCCTCGCCAACCAGGCCAACCGGCGCGGCAGCGTGTCGGTGGCGGGTGGGGCGGTCCTCGTCGCGATCCTCACGCTGATCCTCGGTGCGGCGGCGGCAGCGCTGCACTTCCCGGGCGCAGGCTGGAATGTCCCGACCTTCGGCGTGGCGATCATGCCGGCGCTGGCGCTCGGCGCCATCGTGAGTGGCCTCGGGGCGCGGAAGTAGCGCCAGCACATGCTGCAGCGGGTCGCGCGGCTCGTCTTCCGGATCGGGGGATGGCTGCTGACGCCGATCGTCACGATTCTCGCGGCGGGCCTCGGGGCGACCATCGGCACGGTGGTCGCCCTGCGACTTTCCCCGACCGGCGGCCTTGTGGTGAGCGGCATCGGCGGATTGCTGGGTGCCGGGTTCGGGCTCTGGCTCTGGACCCGCCTGCTGCGCGAGTCGCCCGAGCTGCGCGAGGTGCTGCATGTCACCCCCGAAGGCGTCCCCACCGAGGATGCCATGGATGACGTGATCGGCCAGGACCCACCCGAGACCCGGACGGACGCATGACGATGCGCCCCGGCGCCGCGGCTGCCGCGCTGCTGAGCGTGCTTGCCGCCACCCCCGCCGCCGCGCAGGACGGGATCTTCCTCACCGCCGGACGGGTGCTCGCCGGCGTGCCCGACGAATCGAGCTGGCGGCTCACCTACCAGCGCGACCTGATCGGCCCGATCGGGCTCGACATCGCCGCACAGCAGCTCCCGGGTGGCCGACCGGACGAGGGCGAGCTCTACGGCTTCGGCGTGGACTTCACCCTCCTCGAGGGGGCCCGTCGCTATCCCGCGTTCTTCATCGGTGCCGCGGGCGGTGTCGGCCTCGGCGATCAGGACCGCATCTGGTACGGCGCCTCGATCGGGCTGCGGTTGCCGCTCGTGGCGGTGGGGTCGATCCGCCTCGGCGTGGAGGGGCGCTGGCGCGACCTCTCCATCGAGGGACGAGACGGACTCGAGGTCGGCGTCACGCTCGGGTGGCGACGTCCGCGCACTGCGGCTGCCGCCCGAGGGGAGACCACCGGCCTCTACGTCCCGCGAGCGACAGCCGACCGCCTGCGCACCGCGGGGATTCCGGACGAGAAGGCGCGCCTGATCGGCGACGTGGTCTCCACCGCGCTCGAAGAGATGGGGCAACCGTACGTCTGGGGCGGCACGGGCGACGGCACCGGCGGGTTCGACTGTTCCGGGCTGATCTACTACGCCTACGGACGCTACGGGGTGCGGATCCCGCGCACCTCGCAGGGACAGGCCAATGCCGGCATCCCCATCCGCCGTGATCTCGGTGCGCTGCTCCCCGGCGACATCCTCACCTTCGCCGAGAGCGGCGACCAGGTGACCCACGTCGGGCTGTACGTCGGCGAGGGACGCTTCATCCACTCGGCGTCCGGCGGCGTGCGCCTCTCGCGCCTCGCCGAGGACGACAGCTACGGTCGATACTGGTTGCGGCGATGGGTGGGGGTGCGGCGGGTGGTGGAGTAGCGCAGGAGTGCGAGAACGGAGAACGGAGAATGAGCCCTCGGTTCTCCGTTCTCCGTTCTCTGTTCTCTGCCTTCAATGGTGTGCGTGCCCGCTCTCTGCAGCCGGGTTCGCGGCGTTCTCCAGTTCGGCCACGTCCACGCGCCAGTCGCGCGCCTCGGGGTTGGCCCGCGGCCACTCCGCCGGGTCGCTGGGCGCGAAGAGCAGGACCATGTGCACCATCGCCCCATCAGGGATCACCCGGCCGCTCCGGTTGTCGTAGCGCCCCGTGAGCCGATAGGTGCGCCCCTTCCCGAGCTTGATGCCGCGCCCCCGCACGCCGGGGTACTTCCGCTCCACGCCCTCGATGCGCATCGCCTCGTCGAGCCGTGCGTCGAGCGCGATGATCCGCTTCGTCCCGCCATCGCGGCGCACCTCATCCAGCGTCACGTCCAGCCCGTAGTCGTGCAGGTGGCCGCCGGCCCCGATGATCCGTCCGTCGATCGGCATCGTGAACTCGGCCTTGAACGCCTGGTCCCCCGGTGGCAGGTCGAAGTCCACCGGCTGGCCGATCGGGTCGACCACGTCCATGTACACCGGCAGCACTGACAGCGGCCGCGGGTAGAGGTTGGTCGGTGACCATTCCACCGTGAGCGTGACCGTGAGGTCGTGATAGGCGCGGTCGCTCATGTTGTGCCACATCAGCACCAGCCCCATCTCGGTGCCGGCCTTCACCGGCACGCCGATGCTGGCCGGCAACGCGATGTCCTCGGTCTCCTGCCCCATGGCGATGATCCGCTCCGGGGCGTCGTAGAAGAGCATCCGGCGCTCGAGGTTCACCACGTTGATGTGGTGCACCAGGCGACGCGACACCTGGCGCCCCTCCCCGTCCGTGATCGCCAGCCGCACGCCGCGCAGCCAGCCGTCGATCGGCCAGCGGAACCGCCGGAACGGCTCGGAGACGCCGTGGTGGTGCATCGGGCCGCTCGCCGTTGCCATGGCCTCGAGGGTCGCCGGGTCGGCGGCTTCCAGATGGTGCGGGCCCGAGGTGATGACCACGGTCCGCGATGCGGAATCGACCCGGACGGTCACCTGGACCTCGGGACCGGCGGGCGCCACCGGGGCAATCGGGGCGGGTTGGGCGAGCAGGGCGATCGCCAGACCGATCATGCCTTCCTCTCGACTGGATGCTGGTGGCTCGGGTGTCCGACCACGATGCCGTGCCGACACCAGGATTCGGACGCCCCAGGCTCCTCGAAAACCACATCCCGACGCGCGGGGTTCCCGGCCTGCCACCGTGGACGGGTCCCCGACCGGTGCTCGGCCAGATTGGCCGACGGGCTCGGCTGGTGGCCCGTCGGAGGCTGTCGTTCCGGCTTGGCAGTCGGGCACAGCGATTGCCAAGGCGGTGTGGTGTCTTGACTTGGGCCGTCTCTGGCCTAGGTTTGACCCCGCTGGCACTCGCATCAATGGAGTGCCAATTCGGGATTCCCAGCACATCAACCATTTGCAGCAGCCGGAGAGCAGCGATGGCAGCGACCAAGACCAGGATCAAGGTCACCCCGCTCGAGGATCGCGTCGTGATCATGCCGAGCGAGGAGTCCGAGGAGATGCGGGGCGGCCTCTACATCCCCGACACCGCCAAGGAGAAGCCGACCCAGGGCGAGATCGTCGCCGTGGGCCCGGGCCGGTTCGAGAAGGGCGAGCGGGTGCCGATGGACCTCAAGGTCGGCGACAAGGTGATCTACGGGAAGTACAGCGGGACGCCGTTCACGATCGAGGGCGAGGAAGTCATGATGATCAAGGCCTCCGACGTCCTCGCGAAGATCGGTTGAGACCCACCACAGACTGACTGGAGAACGACGCAATGGCAGCGAAGGACCTGATCTTCGACGTCGACGCACGCGCCAAGCTCAAGAATGGCGTGGACGCCCTTGCCGAGGCGGTCAAGGTGACCCTCGGCCCCAAGGGCCGCAACGTCGTCATCGACAAGAAGTTCGGCTCGCCGACCGTGACCAAGGACGGCGTGACCGTGGCGAAGGAAGTCGAGCTCTCGGATCCCGTGGAGAACATGGGCGCCCAGATGGTGAAGGAAGTCGCCACCAAGACCTCCGACGAGGCGGGTGACGGCACCACCACCGCGACCGTGCTGGCCCAGGCGATCTTCCGGCAGGGGCTCAAGAACGTCACCGCCGGCGCCAATCCGATGGCCCTCAAGCGCGGCATCGACAAGGCCGTCGAGGCGCTGGTGGCGGAGCTCAAGACCCTCTCGGTCCCGACCAGCGGCAAGAAGGACATCGCCCAGGTCGGCACCATCTCGGCCAACAGCGACAGCGAGATCGGCAAGCTGATCGCCGAGGCGATGGAGAAGGTCGGCAAGGAGGGCGTGATCACGGTCGAGGAGGCCAAGTCGCTCGACACGGCGCTCGAGGTGGTCGAGGGCATGCAGTTCGACCGCGGCTACCTGTCGCCCTACTTCGTGACCGATCCGGAGGCGATGGAGGCGTCGCTCGACGCCCCGTACATCCTCATCCACGACAAGAAGATCTCGGCGATGAAGGACCTGCTCCCGGTGCTGGAGAAGGTCGCGCAGAGCGGCAAGCCGCTGCTCATCATCGCCGAGGACGTCGAGGGCGAGGCGCTCGCCACGCTGGTGGTGAACAAGCTCCGCGGCACGCTCAAGGTCGCGGCCGTCAAGGCCCCGGGCTTCGGCGACCGTCGCAAGGAGATGCTCCGCGACATCGCCATCCTCACCGGTGGCAACGTGATCTCCGAGGAGGTCGGCTTCAAGCTCGAGAACGCCACCCTCAGCGACCTCGGCCAGGCCAAGCGGGTGGTGATCGACAAGGACAACACCACCGTCGTCGACGGGAAGGGCAAGAATGACGACATCAAGGGCCGGATCGCCGAGATCCGTGCCGCGATCGACAAGAGCACCTCGGACTACGACCGCGAGAAGCTGCAGGAGCGGCTCGCCAAGCTGGCCGGCGGCGTGGCGGTGATCCACGTCGGCGCCGCGACCGAGACCGAGATGAAGGAGAAGAAGGCCCGCGTCGAGGACGCGCTGCACGCGACCCGCGCCGCGGTGGAGGAGGGGATCGTTCCCGGTGGCGGCGTGGCCCTGCTGCGCGCCCAGTCGGCGCTCGACAAGGTGAAGGCGTCGGGCGACGAGAAGATCGGCGTCGACATCATCCGTCGCGCCATCGAGGAGCCGATCCGCGCGATCGCCGACAACGCCGGGGTCGAGGGCTCGATCGTCGTGGCCAAGGTCAAGGAGTCGTCGGAGCGGGGCTTCGGCTACAACGCGGCCACCGACGAGTACGAGGACATGGTCAAGGCCGGCGTCATCGACCCGACCAAGGTCACCCGCACCGCGCTGCAGAACGCGGCGTCGATCGCCTCGCTCCTGCTCACCACGGAGTGCGTGGTGGTGGAGAAGAAGGAAGACAAGCCCGCCGCCCCGGCTGCACCGGGCGGCATGGGTGGGATGTACTGACCGGCCACCGCCGGTCAGTATCCTGAGCGCGCCCGCCTTGCGCAGGCGCGCGAAGGATCCCCCGCCCCCGAGCATCGCGAGGGCGGCGGGGTCTCCCGACCAGCGCGCAACACCCCAGCGGCCACTCTCCGGAGTGGCCGTTGGCGTTTCGGGGGCGGGAGGATGTCAGGGTCCGGTCCGCCAATCCTCCCGGCACGCGGAGCGGTGTATCGTTCGTTGCCCCGTCCCCGGTTGCACGTCACGCGTCCCCTTCGCCCTTCACCGTTCACCCTGCACCAGGCTCGTCCCATGCGCCTCCCGATCCGTGTCGCCCTGCCGTTCCTGGCCCTCGCCGCCTGCGCCGGCGACCACGCCGGCACGCCGTCGCTCTCCGCCGAGCGGCTGCTCGCCGACATCAGCGTCCTGGCCGCCGACTCGCTCGAGGGTCGCAAGCCCGGCACCGCGGGGGAGGAGAAGACGATCGCCTTCCTCACGGCGGCGTTCGGAGCCGCCGGTCTCGAACCCGGCAACCCGGACGGCACCTGGGTGCAGGCGGTCGACCTGGTCGGCATCACCTCCGCACCGACCGCCACCGTGACCGTGCGCGGAGCCGCACTGCCGCTCACCTGGCGCGACGACTTCGTGGCGGTGTCGCGGCGCACCGTGCCCGAGGTGTCCGTGCCGCCGAGCGAGATCGTGTTCGTGGGCTATGGCGTGGTGGCACCGGAGTACGGCTGGGACGACTACAAGGACGTCGATGTCGTCGGGAAGACGGTGCTCATGCTGGTGAACGATCCCGCCGTCACGGACAGCACCGGCGCGCCCGATGACACGATGTTCCGCGGCGAGTCGATGACCTACTACGGTCGCTGGACGTACAAGTACGAGATCGCCACGGCGAAGGGCGCCGCGGCGGTCATGGTGATCCATGAGGACGGCCCCGCGGGCTATCCGTGGGAGGTCGTGCGCGGCGGCTGGGGCGGCGAGCGGATGGACCTTCGCTCCGCCGACAACAACGCAGGCCGCGTCGCCGTCGAGGGATGGATCACCAGCGACGTCGCGCGCCGGCTCGCCACCGCCGCGGGTCACGACTTCGACCAGCTCAAGCTCGCCGCCACCTCGGTCGACTTCCGCCCGGTCACGCTCGATGCGTCGGCGTCGTTCACCGTGACGCAGCAGCTGCGCGACGTGCGGTCGCACAACGTGGTGGCCCGGCTGCCTGGGAGTGACCCGGCACTTGCTGCCGAGCACGTGATCTACACTGCGCACTGGGACCACTTCGGGATCGGCGAGCCGCAGGATGGCGACTCGATCTACAACGGCGCCCGCGACAACGCCACCGGCACCGCCGCACTGCTCGAGCTCGCCCGCGCCTTTGCCGACGCCGGGGCGCCGCGCCGCTCGATCCTCTTCCTCGCGGTGACCGCCGAGGAGAACGGCCTCCTCGGTTCGCGGTGGTACTCGGAGCATCCGCTGTATCCGCTCGCGACCACGCTCGCCAACCTCAATGTCGACGTGCTCAACACCTGGGGTCCGACGAGCGACGTCACGGTGATCGGGATGGGGAACACCACGCTCGAGGACATCCTCGGCGAGGTCGCCGCCTCGCGCGGTCGCACGCTCACCCCCGATCCCGAGCCGGGGAAGGGGTTCTTCTACCGCAGCGACCACTTCGAGTTCGCCAAGAAGGGCGTCCCCGCGCTCTACATCGACGAAGGCACCGAGTACATCGGCAAGCCGGCGGGCTACGCCGCCGACCGTCGCGCCGACTACACCGCCCGCATCTACCACAAGCCGGCCGACGAGGTCGAGGCGGGGTGGGACCTCGCGGGCGCCATCGCCGACCTGGAGTTGCTCTACGAGGTCGGTCGGCGCGTGGCGGATGGCGACACCTGGCCCAGCTGGAAGGACGGCACCGAGTTCAAGGCGGTGCGCGAGCGGATGCTTTCGGGGGCCGGGGAAGTGTCGGCACGGTGACGCTGCGAGGGGGACGGTGATGCCCGCCCGCGCCGCGATGAGCATCCCGGTATCTCGAGGGGCGGTGGCATCGCCTCACCCCGTCACAGCGCCACGCTAGCCAGCCGGTGTGCCCACTCGCCGCGAACGGTGGCGCGTCTCCGGATGCCACCGCCCCTCGCCCTCCTGCGATGCCTGCACGAGGTGGGGCGGGCATCCGGGGGCACGCCACCGGCCGCGGCTCGCTTTAGATCACCTCACCCGGCAACCGGCCCTCGATCAGCATGTGTCGCGTGGGCTCCCACTTGACGAACGCGACCCGTCTCGCGATCATGTGCCCCACTATGCGGATTCGACCCGTCTTCCCGACCGTCTCGACCGGCGCGGCCCTCGCCGCGGCGACCGAGGTCCTCGGGTAGCCGGGGACCGCGTCCGCCCTCCGAGCGCCCCGCCGGCCGAAGCCAGCGGGGCGCCGTCTTTTCGGTGACCTCCGCTGGGCACCCCAGAACAGAGAAATCCCAGCCCGGCACG
>CALGOK010000136.1 GCA_937961295.1 uncultured Gemmatimonadota bacterium | reverse complement strand
CGATGCTGCCGCCCACCACCAGCCCCACGGCGAAGACCTCGAGGAACTCCTCGCGCGTCACGCCGGCCTGGTGGCACTGTTCGATGTGGTAGGTAATGCAGTCGTCGCAGCGCAGCACCAGCGACGCGACTAGGCCGAGCATCTCCTTCTGCCTGGTGCCGAGCGCGCCGGGCTCGTAGGCGCGGTGGTCGAGCGCGAAGAAGCGATTGATGGTCAGGTTCCCGGCGCCGAGGATGATGTCGTTCATCCGCGAGCGGAAGGCGTTGAAGTCGGAGAGCGTCTCGGTCATGGGGATCCTCAGGTCGCGACGGCGCGACGGCGCGAGGGGCGAAGAGCGAAGAGCGAAGAGCGAGGAGCGAAAGCTATTCGCGCCCCTCGCCCCTCGCCCCTCGCTTGTCGCGTCAGCCTTCCGGCGCCGGTGCCTGCCGGGCCAGCAGCACTCCGCCCACGATCAGCAGCCCGCCCAGGACGTGGAGCGGCCCGGGGCGCTCGCCCAGCGCGAAGAAGGCGATGACCGATGCCACGAACGGCACCAGGCAGTTGTACACCGCGGCGCGCGATGCGCCGAGGCGTGCCACCCCGCGATTCCAGAGGATGTACGCCGCCACCAGGGACAGCAGCGCCGCGTAGGCCGTGCCGCCCCAGCCGGCGAGGGTGATCGCGCCCCAGTCGGTGGCGAGCAGCTGGGGAACGCCGGCCAGCACCAGCAGCGGGGTCCCGGTGTACAGCGTCCACGCGGTGATCCGGAGCGTCGACATCGGCAGCGCCCAGTGGCGGAGCATCAGCGTGTACGCCGTCCACGCCACCACCCCGCCGAAGAGCAGCACGTCGCCGATGCCCATCGGGCCGCCGATCGAGCCGCCCCGGGCGAGCAGCACCGCCGCCACGCCGAGGGTGGCGATCACCACCGCGAAGCGCTGGCGCGTGGTCACCGTCTCGATCTTGAGCGCGGCGGCGGCCACGGTGACCGCCACCGGCAGGATCGCGAGGATGATCGCGGTCTTGGTGGCGGAGGTGCGCGCCAGCCCCTCGATGAAGCAGAGCTGGTAGGCGGTGTTCCCCACCACGCCGAGGGCCACCAGCTTGCCGAGCGCCCCGGGGGGGAGCGGTCGCCGCGGGCCGTCGAGCCGCCGCACCAGCCACCAGAGCACCAGCGACGCCGCGACGAACCGCAGCGCCGTAAACGCCAGCGGCGGGATCTCGGTGAACGCGATCTTGGTGGCGGTGAAGTTGCCGCCCCAGAACAGGGTCACCAGCAGCATGCCGGCGGCAGGGGAGAGGGACAGGCGGGACATGGCCGGGAGGAAGCTACATCAGGGAGGGTGGAGCATGGAGGATGGAGGATGGAGGTCAGCCGATCCCTCCATCCTCCATCCTCCGCCGTCCTATATTTCCGCCCCTATGCGTCAGGCCAACATCCGCAACTTCTGCATCGTCGCGCACATCGACCACGGCAAGTCGACCCTGGCCGACCGGCTGATCGAGCTGACCGAGACCATCTCCAAGCGGGAGATGCGCTCGCAGGTCACCGACCAGATGGACCTCGAGCGCGAGCGCGGCATCACCATCAAGCTGAATGCGGTGCGGATGGCCTACCGGGCGGCGGACGGGGCGGAGTACGAGCTCAACCTGATCGACACCCCCGGCCACGTCGACTTCACCTACGAGGTGTCCCGCTCGCTCAACGCCTGCGAGGGAGCGATCCTGGTGGTCGACGCGTCGCAGGGGATCCAGGCGCAGACGCTCTCCAACCTCTTCCTGGCGCTGGACGCGGGGCTGGAGATCATCCCGGTCCTCAACAAGATCGACCTCCCCGGCGCCGAGCCCGAGCGGCGCGCCGAGGAGATCATGGAGCTGATCGGCGCGCGGCGGGAGGAGATCCTGGCGGTCTCCGCCAAGGACGGCACCGGGGTGCCCGCGTTGCTGGAGGCGATCGTGCAGCGGGTGCCGCCGCCGTCGGGATCGCCCGACCAGCCGCTGCGCGCGCTGATCTTCGACTCGTACTACGACCGCTACCGCGGCGCCATCCCGTCGATCCGGGTGGTCGACGGCCGGCTCCGCGCCGGGATGGAGGTCGCCTTCGGCTCGCATGCCGACGATGTCTACCGCGTCGACGAGGTGGGCTACCTCACGCTCGGCCAGCGGCCGACCGACGAGCTGGAGGCCGGCGAGGTGGGCTACTTCGTCGCCTCGCTGCGCGACGTGCGCGACGCGCGGGTGGGCGACACGGTACTCGACGCGGAGAACCGGGCGACGCAGCTGCTGCCGGGCTACCGCGCGGTGAAGTCGATGGGGGTCGCGGGCGTGGCCCCCACCGACGTCAACCAGTACGAGGACCTCCGCGACGCGCTCGAGAAGCTGGTGCTCAACGACGCCTCGCTGCAGTACGAGCCGGAGAGCTCCACCGCGCTCGGCTTCGGCTTCCGCTGCGGCTTCCTGGGGCTGCTGCACCTGGAGATCGTGCAGGAGCGCCTCGAGCGTGAGTTCGGGCTCGACCTGATCACCACCGTGCCGACGGTGGAGTACGACGTCTTCCTCGCCGACGGCACCATGGTCGACGTGGAGAACCCGAGCGAGCTCCCCGACCCCGCGTCGATCGTCCGGATCGAGGAGCCCTACGTCAAGGCGCGGATCATGGCGCCCGCCGAGTACATCGGCGGGATCATGAAGCTCGGCCAGGACCGCCGCGGCGTGTACCACGGGATGACCTACATCGACACCGCGCGCGTGGAATTCCACTTCGACTTCCCGCTCGGCGAGATCGTGCTCGACTTCTACGACAAGCTCAAGTCGATCTCGCGCGGCTATGCGTCGCTCGACTACGAGATGGCGGGGTTCCGCGCCTCGCCGCTGGTCAAGCTCGACATGCTGATCAACGGCGACCCGATCGACGCCTTCAGCGTGATCATCCACCGCGACAAGGCATATGAGTGGGGCCGCAAGATCGCCGAGAAGCTCAAGGAGCTGATCCCGCGGCAGCTCTTCCCCGTCGCGATCCAGGCCGCCATCGGCAGCAAGGTGATCGCCCGCGAGACCATCGCGCCGATGCGCAAGGACGTCCTCGCCAAGTGCTATGGCGGCGACATCACCCGCAAGCGCAAGCTCCTCGAGAAGCAGAAGGAGGGGAAGAAGCGCATGAAGCAGGTCGGCTCGGTGGAGATCCCCCAGGAGGCGTTCCTGGCGGTGCTGCAGGTCGAGTAGTCGCGACACGCGAGGGGCGAGGAGCGAAGGGCGCCGAACGGGGGAGGACCGTGGACGACAGCGAACGCCGGCTCGGCGGCGAGCAATCCCGCCGCGCGACGCCCCTCGCCACTCGCCCCTCGCCGGTCGCCGCGTCCGCGGAGCGGACGCTGGTCATCCAGACCGCCTTCCTCGGCGACGTGGTGCTCACCACGCCGCTGCTCGCGGAGCTCGCCGCGCGGCACGGCCCCGTCGACGTGGTCACCACCCCCGGCGCCGCCCAGCTGCTCGAGTCCCATCCCGCCGTGCGGCGGGTGATCCGCCACGACAAGCGGGGGAGCGCCCGCGGCCCCGGCGGGATCCGTCGCCTCGCCGCCGAGCTGCGTGCCGCCGGCTACGCGCGCGCCTATCTTGCACACAGGTCGTGGCGGTCGGGGCTGGCGGCCTGGCTGGCGCGGATTCCCGAGCGGATCGGGTTCGCCGACGCCCCGGCGCGCTGGTGCTACACCCGCCGCGTCGCGCGGCCGAGCGAGGCGCACGAGACGGCACGGCTGCTCGGCCTCGCGGGGGTGACCGAGGCCCGGCTGCCCACCATCGGCCTCACGGCCGCCGACCACGCCCAGGCGATCGCCTGGCTGGAGGCGGCGGCGATCCCCAACGGGTTCGTGGCGGTGGCACCCGGGTCGCTCTGGGGCACCAAGCGCTGGGGCAGGTTCGGCGAGTTGGTGGCGCGGCTGGAGCGGCCGACCGGACGCCGCGTCCACGACGCGCGCCTCCAG
>CALGOK010000135.1 GCA_937961295.1 uncultured Gemmatimonadota bacterium | reverse complement strand
TGGCCATCGCGCGCCGAGGTACTGCCGCGACGATTGCGACCTGTTCGTGTCGATCCACGTGAACGACCTGCCGCGGCGCGCCGGCTACACCGCGGTGCGGGGATTCGAGACCTACTTCCAGGCCGAGGCCCGCACCGCCGACGCCGCCCGGGTGGCGGCGATGGAAAACGAGGCGATCCGCTACGAGCTGCCGGACCAGGAGGAGACGCTGGAGGGACTCGCCTTCATCCTGCGCGACCTGCAGGTGAACGAGTTCCTCCGGGAATCGGGGCGGGCCGCCGAGCTGGTGCAGTCGTCGCTGCGCGAGGTGCACAGCGGCACCGACCGCGGCGTCAAGCAGGCGAACTTCGCGGTGCTCAACACCGCACGGCGACCCGCCATCCTGATCGAGCTCGGCTTCGCCACCAACCGCGAGGATGCCCGGCTGATGACCACCCCCGACGGCCAGCGCGCGCTGGCCCGCGCGATCGCGCGCGCGGTCGTGCCCTACCTGCGCGAGCTCGATAGCAAGACCGGTGCGGTCCCGGCGGAGGGCTGGTGAGGCGCGTGCTGGTCGGTGCGCTGCTGCTGCACCTCGGCGCATGCAGCTGGTCCAATTCGCTGTACCAGGCGCGACAGCTTTCGTCGGCTGCCGCCAAGGCGGAACGCGAGGAGCGCACCTTCGACGCCGGTTCGCTCTGGGGCCAGGTGGCGGTGAAGGCCGATTCGGCGTACGCGCGCAATCCGGCGGGATCGCGGGGCGCCGAGGCGCTCTGGCTCCGCGGCCGCGCACTGGCGCGCCTGGGGGACTGCCCGGGCGCCCTGCCGGTGCTGGAGCGTGCGCTCGTGGCGGCGGGCGCCGCGGAGTGGGATGACGACCTCCGGGTGGAGCTCGCCCGGTGCCGCGCCGTGACGGGGAATCCCGACGGCGCGCTGGAGATCCTCGGGCCGATCCTCGCGGGTGATGACCCGGAACTGCGTGGCGAGGCGGGCCGGATCGCCGGCCGCGCCCTGGTGAGCGCCGGACGCTGGGACGAGGCGCTCGTGCTGCTGGAGGGCGACGATTCCGACGGCGGCCGCTGGGAGCGCACCATCGCGCTCGCCGAGCTCGGCCGCACCGGCGAGGCGCTGGAGGAGGCGGCACCGCGGCTCGAGGCCGCCGACTCGTCGGCAGACTGGGACCGGCTCGTCCGGGTGGTCGCCAGGCGAGACCCGGCCCGCCTCGATGAGGTGCTGGCCCGGCTCGGGTCGATGCGCAGCATCACCGACGACGACCGTGCCCGGTGGCAACTGAGCGCCGGTGAGGCGCTGCTCGAGCACGATCCGGCCGCCGGTGCGCGCCGCCTCGAGGCGTTGCTGGCCGGCTCCGCCTCGCCCTCCGGCTCGCGGGCGCGGATGCTGCTCATTGATCGCCGGTTCGCGACGGTGCACGACAGACGCGCGCTCGCCGCGACGGTCGAGGACGTCGCGGCGCTCGCGCGCGGCGACGCCGCGGCGAGTTTCGCGGCCGGGCAGCTGGCGCGGCGCGGCCGGGAGATCCTCGCCGAGCTGGCAGCCAGTCCTCCCGGCACGCCGGAGGGCGACCTGGCGATGTTCTTCCAGGCGACGATCGCCAGCGACTCGCTGCACGCGCCGGCGCTGGCGTCGTGGCTGCTGCTGCGCCTCGAGCGGGGGTGGCCGGACTCGCCGTACGTGCCCAAGGCGCTGCTCGCGCGGTTGCCGCTCGCGCCGGACTCCGCCGACGCGATCCGCGCACGACTCGCGGCGCATGCCGACTCGCCGTACCTGGCGTTCGTCGCCGGCCGTCACGATCCCCGGTTCGCGACTCTCGAGGATGCGCTCGGCTTCTACATCGACGGTCGACTCGCCGAGCAGCTGGTCGGCGGCGGACAGGACGTCAATTGAGCGCGGCGACCACCGTCGCCGGACTCGACTTTCCCAACCCCGTGCTGCTCGCGTCGGGCACCGCCGGTTACGGACGCGAGCTCGCCGGGGTGATCGACCTCCGCCGCCTCGGCGGCATCGTGACCAAGGCGGTCTCGCTCGCGCCGCGCGACGGCAACCCGGCGCCGCGGGTGGCGGAGTTTCGCGGCGGGATGCTCAACTCGGTGGGACTCGCCAACCCGGGAGTGCAGGCGGTGCGGGCGCACGACCTGCCGATGCTCGCGTCGCTCCAGCTCCCGGGTCGCGTGCTGGTGAACGTGGTGGGCTTCACCATCGACGAGTACGCCGCGGTGATCCGCGGGCTCGACGACCTCGAGGGCCACGACGGCTACGAGATCAACCTGTCGTGTCCCAACACCTCGGCAGGCGGGGTGGAGTTCGGTGTGGATCCCGACGCGGTTGCCGCGGTCATCGCCGACTGCCGCCGCGCGACCCGGCGACCGATCTTCGCCAAGCTCTCGCCGGCCCTGCCCGACATCCCGCGGATTGCCGTCGCCGCGATCGACGCCGGCGCCGACGGCGTGACCCTGATCAACACGATGCCCGGCATGATCTTCGAGGACGCCGAGCCGAGGCTCGGCAACGGGTTCGGCGGGGTGAGCGGGCCGGCGCTCCTCGCCACGGGCATCCTCGCCGTCACCCGGGTCGCGGCGCGGCTGCCCGGCGTCCCGATCATCGGGGTCGGCGGGATTCGCACCGCTGAAGACGTCCGGCAGTATCTCCGGGCCGGCGCGGCGCTGGTGGCGATCGGGACCGCCGCGCTGGCCGACCCCCGCGTGCCGGAGCGGATCATCGGCGAACTGGAGCGCAGCGGTGGCTGAGCTGATCGTGGCCCTGGATCTTCCCGACGCGCCGAGCGCCGTCGCGCTGCTCGACCAGCTTCCCGAGGGCGCTCCGGTCAAGATCGGCTCGGTGCTGATGACGGCGGCGGGGAGCGGCTTCGTGCGGGCGCTGGTCGACGCGGGGCATCCGGTGTTCCTCGACCTCAAGTGGCACGACATCCCCAACACCGTGGCCTGCGCGGTCCGGGCGGCGCGCGACCTGGGGGTCGAGATGGCGACGGTCCACGCGATGGGCGGGCCGGCGATGCTGGAGGCCGCGGTGGTGGCAGCCGACGGGGCGGTGCAGCTCGTCGCGGTGACGGTGCTCACCTCGCACGGGCCGGAGGAGCTGGGGGCGATCCTGGGTCGCGACGGAGCGGCCAGCGGCGCCGAGGTCACCCGGCTGGCCGAGCTGGCGATCCGGGCCGGGGTGGCGGGGGTGGTCTGCTCGCCTCGGGAGATTGCCCTGGTCCGCCCGGTGGTGGGGGGCGGGCGGATCGTGGTGCCCGGGATTCGCCGGGAGGGCGACGCGACGGGGGACCAGGTGAGGGTGGCCGGGCCGGCCGAAGCTGCGGCGGCGGGGGCGACCCACCTGGTGGTGGGCCGGCCGATCACCGAGGCGACCGATCCGGCGGCTGCGTACCGGGCGTTCCGGGAGGCGGCGGGAGCGTAGGCCTCCGGGGCGTGGTGAAGGGTAAAGGGTGGGGTGTGACCGGGTTGCTGGTGCGGGGTCGGGGGTGGCGGGGGCGGTGCGGTCGTCCGCCGGGTGTGGGCGTCCCGCATCCCTCTTCACCCTTCACGCCGTTGGTGGGGACCGACTTGCGTCAGGGTGGTCGGGCCGGTATCATTCAAAGCTGTCCCGAAAACCCGGAATTCCGGAGACTTAGCGTGAAGGTCCGTTCGAGTGTCAAGCCGATTTGTGAGAGCTGCCGGGTGGTGAAGCGTCGCGGCGTGACGCGCATCATCTGCAAGCGCACCCCCAAGCACAAGCAGCGGCAGGGCTGATCATGGCGCGTATCGCTGGTGTCGACCTTCCGCGCGAGAAGCGCGTCGAGATCGGGCTCACCTACATCTTCGGGATCGGACGTGCCACGAGCCGCAAGCTGCTCGAGGAGACGGGGATCTCGGCTGCCACGCGGGTGCGCGACCTCTCGGATGCCGAGGTGGGTCGCCTGCGCCAGGTGATCGAGCGCCTGGTGAAGACCGAGGGTGCGCTGCGCACCGAAGTGGCGATGAACATCAAGCGGCTGATGGACACTGGCAGCTACCGCGGGATCCGGCATCGCCGGGGCCTGCCGGTGCGGGGCCAGCGCACGCACACCAACGCCCGGACGAAGAAGGGCCCGCGTCGGGCCATCGCCGGCAAGAAGAAGGCGACGAAGAAGTAACCGATGACAGCTCCCACGACTGGCAGGCCGGGCGCGAAGCGCTCGCGGAAGACGGTTGAGGCGGAGGGGATGGTCCACATCTCCGCGACCTTCAACAACGTGCTGATCACGATCACCGACATGCGGGGCAACACGATCACCTGGGGCACCGCCGGCAAGGCGGGGTTCAAGGGCTCGAAGAAGTCGACCCCGTTCGCCGCCACGGTGGCGTCGGAGAACTGCGCGCGCGAGGCGATGAACCTCGGCCTGCGCCGGGTGCACGTGCGCGTGCAGGGCCCGGGCAGCGGGCGCGAGTCGGCGATCCAGGCGCTGGCGTCGGTGGGGCTCAAGGTCGCGTCGATCCGCGACGTGACCCCGATTCCCCACAACGGGTGCCGTCCCCCCAAGAAGCGGCGGGTCTGATCCATGGCACGATACACCGGACCTGCCTGCCGTCTCTGCCGGCGCGAGGGCACCAAGCTGTTCCTGAAGGGCACCCGCTGCCTGACCGAGAAGTGCGCGGTCGAGCGGCGTGGCTACCCGGCCGGCCAGCACGGCCAGAACGCCGGCCGCGGCCGCAAGATGTCGGAGTACGCCAAGCAGCTGCGCGAGAAGCAGAAGGTGAAGCGGATGTACGGCCTGACTGAGGGCCAGTTCCGCACCACCTACGCCAAGGCATCGACGATGCCGGGGGTCAAGGGCACCAACCTGCTGGTGGCGCTCGAGACCCGGCTGGACAACATCGTCTACCGCATGGGCTTCGCCGCCTCGCGGCGGGCCGCGCGCCAGCTGGTGCGCCACGGCCACGTCGAGGTCAACGGCCGCAAGGTCGACGTGCCGAGCTACAAGGTGCTGCCCGGGATGGAAGTCCGGGTCGCGCCGGCGGACCGCGAGATGACCGTGGTCATGGCCTCGATCGAGCAGGCCTCGCGCGGCGCGCCGGTGGCGTGGCTGTCGGTGGACGGCGAGAAGGCCGCCGGCCGGCTGCTCGAGCTGCCGACCCGCGACGCGATCCCGGTGAACGCCCAGGAGCAGCTCATCGTCGAGCTGTACTCGAAGTAAAGGACGGAATCTCGATGGGCATCGATCTGACCGGCATGGTGCGTCCCCACGTGGTCGAGATGACCAAGCTGGAGGACAACCCGAACATCGCCGAGTTCCTGCTGCAGCCGCTGGAGCGCGGCTTCGGCCACACCCTCGGCAACGCGCTGCGGCGGATGCTGCTGTCGTCGCTGCAGGGGAGCGCCGTGTGGGCGTTCCGCCTCGAGGGCGTGGTGCACGAGCACCAGACGGTGCAGGGGGTGCTCGAGGACGTCCACCAGATCGTGCAGCGGCTGAAGTCGCTGACGCTGGTGCTCGCCGAGGGCGTCGACGAGACCGTGCTGCGCATCAAGAAGCAGGGCCCGGGCCCGGTGACCGCCGCCGACATCATGGAGTCGGGGCAGGCGACGGTGATCGACCCCGACCACCTGCTGTTCACGGTGCAGGACGACCGCGAGGTGACCTGCGAGCTGTACGTGAACAAGGGCCGCGGCTACGTCGAGAGCGAGATGCACCCGATGGACCGGTCGTACCCGATCGACCTGGTCCGGATCGACGCGATCTACAACCCGGTCCGCCGGGCCAACTTCACGGTGAGCGAGACCCGCGTGGGCCAGCGCACCGACTACGATCGCCTCGCCGTGTCGGTGGAGACCGACGGCACCATCAGCCCCGAGGACGCGCTGGCCTACGCCGCCGCCCTGGCGATGGAGCACTTCCGGCACTTCGTCGAGTTCGGCAAGGTGCCGCAGGTGGCCGACGAGCCGGGGCGGGCGGCGGCGCCGGCCACAGGGCTGAAGGACGGACGGGCCCGGCCGGGCGACGA
>CALGOK010000134.1 GCA_937961295.1 uncultured Gemmatimonadota bacterium | reverse complement strand
CAGGCCGCGGAAGGCGTCGCGCTCGCCCTGCGACAGGGTCGTCAGCTCCCGGCCGAGCACGCGGCAGTGCGTCGAGTCGGTGGGATGGAGCACGCCGGCGATGATGCCGAGCAGCGTGGTCTTGCCGCTCCCCGAGGGGCCGTGCAGGAACAGCCGGCTCCGGCGGCCGATCGAGAGCTCGGCAATGCGCAGGACCTCCGGTCCGCGCGCGTACGCGAACCGGAGGCCCTCGAGGTGGACGGCGAGATCGGGTGCGCTCACTTGGTGGGCGGCTTGTACGGCTTGCTCTCGAGTCCTTCCATCTCGAAATAGCTGGCGCCGTAGGGCGACTCCACCTGCTTGAGGTGCAGGATCCCCACGAAGTGGACCGGATCCCACCAGCCGATCTTCACGGTCTTGCGGCCGCGCATCTTGACATAGACCATCTGGTTGGGCGGCGGCGGCGGCGTGTGCACGCAGGCGCCGAAGTACGGCACCAGCAGGAACTCGTCGGCCTGCTGCATGTCGTCCTCGAGCGGCACGATGAACGCGGCGATCACCACCGCCTTGCCGTCGAGCGCCTGGAGCGCCGGCGGCGCCTTGCCGGTCTGGAGGTCGAGCGCGGCGAGGGTGCGCCAGTCGATCGGCACCGGATCATCGGCCACCAGCGACAGGACGTCGCGGAACGACAGCCCGCTCGCCACCGAGCCCGCCAGCAGCTCGGCGCCGGGCACCAGCAGGAGCACCAATCCCATCACCAGCCGCCTCACAACCGCCATCCCCGACACCCCTTTACTGATAATCAGTTCTCGGCAACTCTCCATCGTAATATTACGTACGAGCCTCTACCCCCGTTGGGTTCCTCCCAGGACCTTCACTCTGGAGTCGTGATGCCCCGTGTTTCCCACGGCGCGGCCGCAGGGCTGGCCGTCGCCCTCGCCCTCATCGCCATCCCTGCCGCTGCCCAGTTCGGTGGCCAGGGCAACCGGGTCGACAGCACCCGCTACGTCCGCACCGCCCCGCCCACCGACCCGGTCATCCAGCGGATGTGGGCCGAGGGGATGGAGCGTGGCCAGGCGATGAAGCTGGCGCAGGTGTTCCTCGACTCGATCGGGCCGCGGCTCACCAACAGCGACCGTTTCGATGCGGGCCAGCAGTGGCTGATCAACATGTACCGCTCGTGGGGCGTCCGCGCGGAGCGGATTCCCTACGGCACGTGGGTGAAGTGGCATCGCGGCGCGACCCACATGGACCTGGTGCAGCCGCGGCTGCGTTCGCTCGAGGCAGTGATGCTGGCGTGGAGCCCGGGCACCCCGAACAACGGCAGCTGGGTCGAGGCCGAGGCGATCCTCCTCCCCGAGAGCGCGTCGGCGTGGGAGACCTGGTCGCAAAGCGCGCGCGGCAAGTTCATCCTCGCCTCGGCGCCGCAGCCGACGTGCCGGATGCCGTCGCAGGTGCAGGAGTACGGGCAGCCGCAGACGATCGCGCGGCTCGACTCGACCGCCGGCGCGTGGGCGGCCGAGGTGCGCGATCGCCTGATCATCGGCGGCAACCCCAAGGAGTGGCCGGAGACCGTTGGCGTGGCGGGGATGCTGACCAACAACTGGTCGCGCTATCCCGGCATCGACAAGGTGTTCGGCTCGCCCAAGGATCGCGTGCCGACCATCGACGTGAGCTGCGAGGACTACGCGCTGCTCTATCGCCTCGCCATGAACGGCCAGAAGCCGGTGGTCCGTCTCTCGGCGCAGTCGCAGAACCTCGGCGAGCAGCCGGTGCACAACGTCATCGCGACGATTCCCGGCAGCGAGAAGCCGGATGAGTACATCGTGCTCTCGGCGCACTACGACTCGTGGGATGGCGCGTCGGGTGCCACCGACAACGGCACCGGCACGATCACCATGTTCGAGGCGGCCCGGATCCTCAAGGCGATCTATCCCAACCCCAGGCGGACGATCATCATCGGCCACTGGGGCGGTGAGGAGCAGGGACTCAACGGCTCGCGCGCATGGGTCGAGGACAACCCGGCGATCGTGGCCAAGGTGCACGCCGGCTTCAACCAGGACAACGGCACCGGCCGGATCGTGAGCATCGGTCCCGGCCCGTTCGTGGCGGGCACCGACGCGCTGGTGCGCTACCTGAGCGCGGTCCCGGCGGAGATGTCGGGGCGGATCCGGATGAGCGGCACCGGCAACCCGGCGATGGGCGGCACCGACAACGCCGCGTTCCAATGCCTCAAGTCGCCGGTGTACGGCACCGGCGGGCTGTCGTGGGACTACGGCTTCACCACCTGGCACACCAACCGCGACACCTACGACAAGGTGATCGCCGAGGACCTGCAGAACAACGCGACGCTGATCGCGATGCTGGCGTACATGGCCGACCAGGACGCGGAGCTGCTGCCGCGCGAGACGGTGGCCTACACCGACCGCCAGGGGAACCCGACCGACTGGCCGGAGTGCCCCCCGGCGCACCGCAACACGGCGGCGTCGCCGCGGTAATCCGCGACCGGAGAACGGAGATCGGAGACCCGAGGGAGCGATCCCTCGGGTCTTCGCGTTCCACCAATCGACTCCCTGCCGGGTGACTCGCCCGGGGCGGCCAGATCGGTTCAGGTCGCGCCGCCGCCCCGGTGGACCGTGACGAGATGGTCGGCAAGCCGCAATGCCAGCGCGGCGATGGTCAGGGTCGGGGTCACCGCACCGCCGGTGGGAAAGACGGCGCTTCCCGCCAGGTACAGGTTGTCCGTCCCGTGGACGAGGCCGTTCGGATCCACCACCCCGTCCTCGGGCCGATGGCTCATACGGCAGGTGCCCATGTGGTGGGCCGCGCCGAATGGCTCCGCTGCGATCTCCGATTGCTGCAACCCCGCCGCGTCGAAGAGCTCGCCGATGGCTGCGCGGGCCGCGTCCTGCGTTCGGCGATCAAGCTCGCTGCTCTCGAACCGGAATCGAGGCACCGGGTCGCCGAAGGGGTCGCGCACCTCGGGGTCGAGGTCGACCCGCGAGGCGGAGTTGGGCAGGTGCTCCGTCATCGCCTCGATGGCCCGCCATCGCCCGAAGGTGTCGCAGTCCTGCTGGGCGAGACTCCGTCCCCACTGACCCGGGGTGGGTCCGAATCGCTTGAGCGGATCGACCTGGTCGTGCAGGGTCAGTCCGATCGCACCCCGACCCTCCCGCTCCGTCCCGTCGTACCACTGATACGACTTGAGTGTCGGGAAGCCGACCCGGAACGGCGCGGTGCGCTCGTCGGCGAGGCCGCGGCTGTGGATCTCCCAATGCTCCATCAGGTGTCGACCGAGATGGGTCGGGTTGCCAATTCCCGAGAGCTGCAGCAGTCGGGTGCTCTCGATGGCGTGCGCCGCCACCACGACCGCGCGGGCCGACACCTCGATGTCGCCACCTTCCCATCGGGTGGCATGGACGACCCGCGCCGACCCATCGGTGTCGATCTCGATCCGACGCACGGGAGCGTCGGGGATCACCGTGCAGCGACCGGTGGCTTCGGCCTTGAGGACGTGCCAGTCCGCGCTGTACTGCGCGCCGATGGGACAGATCGTGCAGGTGGCGAACGTCGCGCACGCCGGACGACCGTCGTGGCTGACGAGATTGTTCTTGGCATAGGACGCCCGCTCCAGCGACACTCCGGCGCGGGCCGCTGCCGCCCGCCACACGGCATCGCCATGTCCCTCGGGGAACGCCGGCATCGGGAATGCCCCCCCACGCGGCGGGCCATGTATCCCCGGCTCCCCCGCCACGCCGAGCTCCCACTCGGCGCGCAGGTAATGCGGCTCGAGGTCCGCGTACCGCAACGGCCAGTCGACCCCGATGCCGTAGCGCGTGTGCGTCTCGAAATCCGACTCGCGCAGGCGCTGCGCCACGCCGCTCCAGTGCAGCGTCGAGCCACCCACCGCACGAAGGCGGTAGTCGTTGAGCGGGTACGCGAAGGCGGATGCGTTGACGAACTGGTTGCGCGCCGGATCCATCGGCCAGGGGTCGAATCCGAGTCGACGCCGCCTGGCCTGCTCGTGGCGTGCCGCGCGATCGAATCGGGGACCAGCCTCGAGCACGGTCACCGAGAGGCCTTGCGAGGCACAGGTGTGCGCGATCAGGGCGCCGGCCACGCCGGAGCCGATCACGCAGATGTCGGTGCGCTGGCCGGTCAGCATGTCGGCGTCCCTTGCGGAGGCCGCGTGTAGTCGCGGGGGTCGCCGCCGACACCGGGCCACCGTGGGTAGCCGCGTCGGCGCCAGGCGGGTGGGGCACCGGCATAGACGCGCGCCAGGTGCTCCAGCGCGTGCCACCGAATCAGTCGCCGGTCGCGTTCCTGTGCCGAGACGAGCGACACGAACGCGGATCGCCTGGTCGAGATCGGGTCTGCGACGACCGCCTGGAGGATCGCCTCGCGCGTCGCCGACGAGCTCGCGAGGAACGGCACTCCCTCGTGCCGCTCCGCCTCCCGATCCGCGTACCGCGCCACGACAGGCAGCGTCCTGCGAAGATCGCCATGCAGCGTGGCCGCGAACTGCAGGTCCGCGGCAACCTCGTCAACCTCGGGTCCGTCCAGCAGGTGCCCGCAACAGGAGGCGGCGAACGCCGCGGCGGTGGGCAGCGCCGCAGCCACCGCTTCCTCGTCCGCGTGCGGAAGCGTCGAGCGCACTCGGAGCGCGTGGCGGAGCCCACGACCCCCGGCCACGATGGCCAGGAGCGCGGCGGCGAGCACAGCGAGCAGTTGCCGCCGGGTCCAGCCACCCATCGGGGAGGACGATGGCGTACTCATCTCGTGGAACCTCCTCGGCGACAGACCGAACAGAACCATCCCCGGCTGGGCCTCAGCGGACGAGGCCAGCGCCGTACACGCAATGTAGGGCCGGATGGTCGAAACAATGGTGCGGGCTAGGTACGTGGTGCTGCGGACGGATCCCTCGGCCAGGCCGGCACGAGGCGGAAGGGATCAGGGGGCGATCGCCGCGATCCGCTCGAGGAACAACCGGGCAAACGGCGAGGCCCGGATGCCGCGCGCCGTCCACGACATCTCCGCGGAAAGCCGGTCGGAGTTGCTGAGCAGGATGAACGTCAGGCCGCGATCCGGCAGATTGAGGTAGAGAGCCCAGACGGTGGG
>CALGOK010000133.1 GCA_937961295.1 uncultured Gemmatimonadota bacterium | reverse complement strand
ACCGTCCCGATCGGCCGGCCGGCCGCGTGCAGCGGAATGGCGGCGACCGACTCGAGCTCCTCCGGCGGGCCGCTCGCGCGAGGGCGGCTGGCGTCGCCGCCAAAGCGGGCGTCGATCGCGACATTGCGCAGGTGGAACGTCTCGCCGCCGGCGAGCGCGGCCTGCGCCTCGGGCCAGCGCGCCATCGGCGTCTCGGCGTCGCGCACCTTGGGTGCCTCGCTGGTCGCCACCAGGCGGCCGGCGGTCGATTCGTGGCCGTGCAGCAGGCAGCTCACCGAGCGCACGTCGAGCGTGCGCGAGATCCCGCGCACCAGCGCGTGCAGCATGTCGTCGCGATAGATCTCGGTGGCGACCTGTTGCAGAATCTCGAAGAGGCGGAGATCGTTGCCTGCCGGGCCATGCGCCACCGTGCGCGGCGCGACCACCCGCGCCCAGAGGCGGGCCACCAGAACCGGCGACTCCGACGGCAGCAGGATCGCCTCGTCGGCGCCCGACTCGGCCGCCCGGACCAGGTCGTCCGGCGTCCCCTCGGGGAGGAGGACCACCACCTGGGCGCCACCCGCCCGGGCCGCCGCCAGCGCGGCGACCAGGTCGGTGCAGTCGGGACGCAGGGTAGGGCAGGTCACGACCACCAGTGCCGGGCGACCCGGGATGCCGTGCGGGTCATCCGCCTCGGCCACCTGGAACCCCGCCCGGAGCAGGTCCCGCTCGAGCAGGTCGGGGCGCCCCTCCGGGCCACCCACGAGCACCACCAGCGGTCGCTGGCCGCGGCTGGCCAGCATCGGCCGGACAGCCATCACCTCGGGAGCGTCGATGCGGGGCAAGTCGGGCACGAAACCTCGTCGGACACGGAATCAGGCCGGCCACGGGACCGGCAGCGAGCTGCTCGGGGCGCACGTCTCGATCCAGGGTGGAACCCCGACCGCCCCCGCACGGGGGGCGGCGATCGGGGCCACGGCCCTCCAGATCTTCACCAAGACCCCCAACATGTGGCGTGAGCCGGATATCACCCCGGCCATCGCCGAGGCGTTCCGGCAGGCCCGGGCCGAGCACCCTGTGGGGGTGGTGGTCTCGCACGATTCATACCTGATCAACCTGGCCTCGCCGGACCCCGCCCTCCGGGCCCGGTCGCTGGGGGCCTTCACCGGGGAGCTCCGCCGGGCCGCGGCGCTGGGGCTCGATGGGGTGGTCTCCCACCCCGGCAACTACATGGACGATCGCGAGGCCGGCCTGCTGCGGAACGCGACGGCGATCACCGAGGCGCTCCGGGAGGTCCCCGACGCCCCGACGCTGCTGCTCGAGACCACCGCGGGCACCGGGACCGCGCTCGGGCGCAGCTTCAAGGAGCTCCGCGACCTGCGCGACCAGGTCGCCGACGACGTCCGCCACCGGGTGGCGTTCTGTGCCGACACCTGCCACCTCTACAGTGCCGGGTACGACTTGCGAGGTGACTTCGACGGCGTCTGGAAGGTCTGGGATCGGGTCCTGGGGATGGACCTGCTTCGCTGCCTCCACCTCAACGACAGCAAGACCCCGTTCGGCTCCCACCGCGACCGCCACGAGCTGCTGGGGGAGGGATCGCTCGGCAGCGAGCCGTTCCGGCGCCTGATGACCGACGCGCGGTTCGCCGCGGTCCCCAAGCTGCTCGAGACCCCGAAGGGCGACGACGAGGTGAGCAACGACCGCCGGATGCTCGCCCTGCTTCGCTCGTTCGCGGCGGCGAATTGACCGCCCCCCTCCACCCACGGCATCTTCGGCCCATGCGAATGCGATTCCTGCTCCCTGCGCTGCTCTGCCTCGCCTCCCCCGCCGGCGCGCAGGCATTCGTGCGCGTGTCGGGCGGCGCGACCGGCAGCACCGACTTCGTGAAGGACTTCATCGTGCACCCGATCGGCGCGCGGCAGTCGATCGCGCCGACCGGCGCCCTGATGGTCGGCTGGCAGCTGCCGGGGGAGTACCGGATCGCCGTGGAAGCGCGCTACGCCCGCGGCACGTGGGAGGTCGACGACGGCGGAGTCAGCGATGACCTTGGCACCCTCGCCACGCTGGGGCTCGCCGTGGTGGCCGACGGCCCGATCCGCGGCGCACTGCGCTGGGAGGCGGCGGCGGGGCAGCTGCGCTACATGCCGGAGCAGGAACTCGGCCTCTTCGCCGACGGCGGGCCGTCGCGCTGGATGCTCGGCGGCGGGGCGAGCTGGAGCCGCCCCGCCTCGGCGACGCTCAACCTGGTGCTGGGGCTGCGCTACGAGTTTCACGGATTCAGCACCGCCGCGCTCGAGTCGGCCGGTTACACGCGCAGCCAGACGGTGCACCGCGTCGGCCTCACCCTCGGCCTGGAACGGAGCTTCTGATGCGTCGCCTCGCCCGGGTGTCCTGCCTCGTGCTCGCGCTGGCCGCCTGCACCGACATCATCTCGCCGCCGCGCGTCGACGTGTACGAGTACCGCCTGTTCGAGCCCGACGGGGCCGAGCTCTTCCCGGCGGCGTTTCGCTGGCCGCGGAGCGCGATGCCGGTGAAGATCTCGATCGCCCCGGGCGACGCGCTCGAGCCGGCGCTGGTGCGGGCGATCGGCCTGTGGGAGGACCTCTTCCTGCACGGCGAGTTCCGCGCGACGCTGGTGGGCAACGCCGCCGACGCCGACATCCTGGTCCGCAACGCGGTGCCGCCGGCACTGCTGCGCGCGTCGCGGCGGCTCGAGGGCCTGGCTCCCGAATGCCGCGGCGCCACCGACTTCGATCCGGTGCTGCGCGACGGCGAGCTCACCCTCCCCTTCGAGATCTATGTCTGGTCGCGCATCGGCCCGAGCGGGCCGAACCTCGCCACCTGCTACGAGATCACCATGCTGCACGAGCTCGGGCACGCGCTCGGCATCTTCCAGCACTCCGGCAACGTTGGTGACCTGATGTTCGGCGACCCGGTGCGCAACGGCTTCTCCGACCGCGACCGCGCCACCGCCGAGGCGGTGTACCACCTCCCCGTGACGGTGGTGCCGGTGCGGTAGACGGAACGCGCCTGCGGGCGCACCCCTCGGGGTGCGCGATGCCGGGATCGCGCGCCGTGAACGGCGCGCCTGCGCGGGATGCGCGATGCCGGCACCGCGCGCCGTGCACGGCGCGCCTGCGCTTGCTCCCCGCCCCCTCCCGGCCCATCTTCGGGGTCCCCCCGCGGCCGCGTCCGGCCGCGCCCGGTCCCCAAGATGGAGCGTGAATGTCCGCCAGAGCCGCCTCGCCAACCGCCGTCCCGTCGTGGGTCACCAATCGCCGCCTCGTCGCGTGGGTCGAGGAGATCGCGGCGCTCACGACGCCTGACAGCATCCACTGGTGCGACGGCTCGCAGGAGGAGTACGACGCGCTGTGCGACCAGATGGTCGCGAGCGGCACGTTCCAGCGGCTGAACCCCGCCAAGCGCCCCGGCTGCTTCCTGGCGCTCTCCGATCCCGGCGACGTGGCCCGGGTCGAGGACCGCACCTTCATCTGCAGCATCCGCAAGCCCGACGCCGGGCCGACCAACAACTGGGTCGACCCGCGCGAGATGCGCGCGACGCTGCGCGGGCTGTTCGCCGGCTGCATGCGCGGCCGCACGATGTACGTGGTGCCGTTCTCGATGGGCCCGGTCGGCTCGCCGCTGTCGCACATCGGGGTGGAGCTCTCCGACTCGCCCTACGTGGCGGTCAACATGCGGATCATGACGCGGATGGGACGGCACGTGCTCGACGCGCTGGGCGACGGCGAGTTCGTCCCCTGCGTCCACTCCGTGGGGATGCCGCTCGCCGACGGCCAGGACGACGTGCCGTGGCCCTGCAACGCCGAGCAGAAGTACATCGTGCACTTCCCCGAGGACCGCGAGATCTGGTCGTACGGCTCCGGATACGGCGGCAACGCGCTGCTCGGCAAGAAGTGCTTCGCGCTGCGGATCGCGTCGGTGATGGGGCGCGACGAGGGGTGGATGGCGGAGCACACGCTGATCCTCGGCGTGAAGGACCCGCGCGGCGAGAAGACCTACGTCGCCGCCGGCTTCCCGAGCGCGTGCGGCAAGACCAACTTCGCGATGCTGATCCCGCCCAAGGGCTACGAGGGGTGGGAAGTCACCACCGTCGGCGACGACATCGCGTGGATCCGGCCCGGCGACGACGGACGCCTCTACGCCATCAATCCCGAGGCCGGCTACTTCGGCGTGGCACCGGGGACGTCCTACGAGACCAACCCCAACGCGATGCGGACCATCGAGTCGAACACCATCTTCACCAACGTCGCGCGGACCGAGGACGGCGACGTGTGGTGGGAGGGGATGACCAAGGAGCCGCCCGCGACGCTCACCGACTGGCGCGGCAACCCGTGGACGCCGGCGTCGAAGACGCCCGCCGCGCACCCCAACGCGCGGTTCACCGCGCCCGCGTCGCAGTGCCCGTCGATCGACCCGGCGTGGGAGGATCCGGCCGGCGTGCCGATCGCGGCGTTCGTGTTCGGGGGCCGGCGCGCCCAGACCGTGCCGCTGGTCACGCAGGCGTTCAACTGGAACTTCGGCGTCTACCTCGGCGCCACGATCGGCTCCGAGACCACCGCCGCCGCCGCGGGCGCCACCGGCCAGGTCCGCCGCGACCCGTTCGCCATGCTGCCGTTCTGCGGCTACCACATGGGCGACTACTTCAACCACTGGCTGCAGATCGGACGCGGCCTCGCCGAGCCGCCGCGCATCTTCTGCGTCAACTGGTTCCGCAAGGACGAGCACGGCAAGTTCATCTGGCCGGGATTCAGCGAGAACATGCGGGTGCTCGAGTGGATCGTGAACCGGGTCCACGGACGCGGCGCCTCGATCGAGTCGCCGGTCGGCTGGATGCCGCGCTACGAGGACCTCAACTGGGACGGGCTCGACTTCCCGCGCGAGACCTTCCTGCGGCTGCAATCGGTGGACCGCGAGCAGTGGAAGGCGGAGCTGCTGTCGCACCGCGAGCTGTTCGAGAAGCTCTACGATCGCCTGCCGCAGGAGTTCATGTGGATGCGCGAGCTGATCCTCTCCTCGCTCTGGCGCAGCCCCGAGCAGTGGATCCTGGAGCCGGAGCGGGTCTGAGCGCGACACCGCGCGGGGCGAGGGGCGAGGGGCGCCGGGGCGGCAACACGCCCCTCGCCCCTCGCCCTTCGCGCGTCGCCCCCCCGGGACGGGCGTCCCCGTGACGGAACCCCGATTCGACGTCATCCGCGACCCGCTCTGGGACAACATCCGCCTCGAACCCGAGGCGGTGGCGTGCCTCGACACCCCGGCGATGCAGCGGCTGCGCTACGTGCGGCAGCTCGGCCATGCCTTCCTGGTCTATCCCGGCGCCAGCCACTCCCGCTTCGAGCATGCGCTCGGGGCGTACCACCTCGCGCGACGGGCGCTGGCGGTCCTCGACGAGCGCGGCGACCTCGCCGGCATCGGCGACGACGAGCGGCTCGCGGTGCGCCTTGCCGCGCTGCTGCACGACATCGGGCACTACCCGTTCTCGCACGCCCTCGAGGAAGCGGGCTTTCCGCACCACGAGGACCTCGGCGTCGCCCGCCTCGCCAGTGGCGCGCTGGGCACCGTGGTGCGCGACCTGGGCGGCGACGCCCTGGTGCGGACCATCGGCGAGATGGTGCGGGGCCGCTCCGGCTCGCCGCTCGGCGGCCTGGTGAGCGGCTCGATCGACCTCGACAAGATCGACTACCTCTCGCGCGACGCGCGCAATTGCGGGGTCCCGTACGGGATGCTCGATGTCGACCGCCTGCTGGCCTCGCTCACGCTGGTGGACGATGGCAGCGGCCGCCGCACCGTGGGGGTGCACGAGAAGGGCGTCAGCGCGCTCGAGTCGCTGCTCTTCGCCAAGTACCAGATGTACCGCAACGTCTACTGGCACCACGCGGTGCGCAGCGCCACCTGCATGTTCAAGCGCGCGGTGCGCGCCACGGTGACCGCCGGGCACGTGACGCCCGGCCAGCTCGCCGAGGCCACCGACGACTCACTCTCGACGCTGCTGCACGCGCACGACGTCACCGGGCTCGCCGGCGCGCTGCGCGAGCGGCGGCTCTTCAAGCGCGCGCTCGACCTGCCGGCGAGCGAGGTGCCGCCCGAGGTGGGAGAGTGGATCTGGGACGATCCCGCCCGGCTGTCAGAGGTGGAGGACCGCCTCGCCGCGAAGCACGGCCTCGCGCCGGGCGAGCTCCTCGTGGACTACCCCGCCCGCTCGGCGATGCTCGGCGTCGACCTGCCGCTGGTGACCCGGCGCGGGACCGTCGAGCGGCTCACCGACGCCGGCCGCAGCGGCCAGCTGGGCCTGCCGGTGGTGGCCGAGGAGCTCTATCGCAGCGCCCGGCGGCTCCGGGTGTTCACGGCGCGGAGCGTGGTGATGGAGGGAATTCCGGGGGAGCTGCTGGAAAGATGAGTCTGCAGGCGCACCCCTCGGGGTGCGCGATGCTGGCATCACGCGCCGTGAACGGCGCTCCTGCTATCGCTGCACCGGCATCTCCCCCGTCGGCGGCGAGACTTCCTCCACCTGCACCAGGATCACGGTGATGTTGTCGAGCCCGCCGCGACGGTTCGCCTCGTCGATCAGCCGGTCGACGCGATCCTCGAGCGTGCCGTCCTCCTCGAGGATCGCCTGCAGGTCGGGATCGTCGACCATCCCGGTGAGTCCGTCGGAAGCAAGCAGGAGCAGGTCGCCGGCCTCGAGCGTGCCGATGTAGAGGTCGGGCACCACGTCGCCGCTCGACCCCACGCAGCGGGTGATCACGTTGGCGTAGGGGTGGACCCGGGCCTCCTCGGGGCTCAGCCGGCCGGCGTCGACCTGCTCCTGCACGTAGCTGTGGTCCTTGGTGATCTGGGTGAGGACGTTGCCGCGGAGGATGTAGGCGCGCGAGTCGCCGACCTGGCCGATCAGGTAGCGCCTGGGCAGCAGCGCCAGTGCCGTGGCGGTGGTGCCCATCCCGCGCTTGTCCTGCTCCTGCAGCGTCCGCTCGAAGATGGCCGCGTTGGCCGCGCGGATGGCGGCAACCATCTGGGCCATCAACTCGTCGTCGCTCATCCCCTTCACCGGCTTGAACGTCTCCGCCACCAATCGCGTGGCCATCTCGCTGGCCACCTCGCCGGCCGCGTGGCCGCCCATGCCGTCGGCCACCACGAACAGGCCGCGCTCGCTCCCCATCAGGTAGGCGTCCTCGTTGCCGGAACGCACCACACCCACGTCGGTCCGGGCCGCGCAGGAGAAGCGCATCAGGCCACCCTGGTCAGGAGCCAGCCGGCCAGCGCCAGCAGGAGGATCCCGGCGCCCACCAGCACCAGGGTCGGCGAACGGCGCGAGGAGGTGTCGGTGGTGAGGAAGTACTCGGTCCGGGCCCGCGGCGGCGGCGAGTCCTCCCAGCGGTCGTGTGCCGAGAAGACCAGCTCGGTGCCACCCAGCCGGATCGAGCAGCCCGAGGCGAGGGGAAGCTCCTCCTGGACCGCCTCGCCGTCGACCCAGCTGCCGTTGACGGATCCCAGGTCGGCGAGGGTCCACACCCCTGCGGCGAGCCGGAGCCGGGCGTGGCGCTCGCTCACCGAGGGGTCGCCCAGCACCACGTCGTTGTCGTCGCCGCGCCCCACGGTGACCTCCGGCCGCCGGACCGGATGGTGCTCCGCCTCGCTCCCGCGGCCGATCAGCATGGCCAGCAGCGGCCCGGTGCCTCGGGCCTGGGGGGCAAGGGGGCGATCGGACACCGGCGAGTCAGCGCGCAGGTCGGCCTCCGCGACGAACGAGGGCTTGGAACGGGGGTCGGGTAAGCTATCCGCCGTCCGGTGGCCGGGGCAAGCGAAATCAGGTGGCCCCGGCCTCGAGGTCCTGGTTCATCTCGATCGCCTTGAGCCCCGTGCGGACCCAGGTCGAGAAGACCGCGAACCCGGCCGCGATGGTGAACCAGGTCAGGATGCAGCGCCAGATCAGGGTGTAGATCGGGATCAGCTCCCGGGGGACGTACACGCTCATCACCGCCGCGCTGAGCACCTCGGCCACCCCCGACGCCCCGGGCGTGGGCGCGAAGTAGAGCAGGAAGGTGATCAGCGTCTGCAGCAGCAGCACGTCGACGAAGTTGGCCTCGATCCCCACCGCGCGGAGCGCCACGTACCCCGCCAGCAACTTGTTGGCGTGGCTCGGCCCCGAGATCAGCGTCGCCCAGAAGAGCGCCAGCCAGCCGCGCGGCGTGTTGAACGCCTGCATGGTCGCGTGCGCGGTGTCGATGCCGGTGCGGAGTCCCTCGAGCCGCGCCGCGATGCGCGTGCTGCGCCGCGAGAGCGCCTCGGCCACCTTGTGCACGCCGAGCGACACGAATTTCGGGGCGACCATCACCACCAGCAGCAACACCGCCAGCGCGGCGAAGATCACCATCGATCCGCGGAACAGGTCGAGCAGTGACAGCCCCAGCACGTTGCCGCGATCGCCGAGTGCCTGCCCGGCGCCGAACACCAGCGCCAGCGGTCCGGCGATGGCAAAGAACACCACCGTGGCGATGAACGACATCAGCACGGTGGCAATCGCCTTCGGCACCGGGAACCCGGTGCGCTTCATCGCGTAGATCTGCACCGGCGACGAGCCGGCCTGCATCGGGGTGAGGTACGCGCCCCAGGCGCCCATCCCGCCGGCGATCACCAGCCCGGGGAGGTCGGGTTTGGGGTGCACCTCGCGACCCAACACCCAGAGCCGCAGGCCGCCACCGATCCAGTCCATCGAGGCGAGCCCGAGACCCACCAGCACCCAGCCCCAGCGGATCCGCTGCAGCGACTCGACGAACGCCCCCATGTCGTTGCCGTAGATCAGCACGGCAGCGTATCCGACGAGGGAGATGACGATGAACAGCTCGAAGCCGCGCCGGATGGCGCCCGGCGTGAGGAGGCGGGCCATTGGGCGAGAAGCTACAGCCCGAGGGCGAGTGGGGAAAGTGACGCGAGACAGGTTGCAGGGGAGGAACGCCGCGGCACCGAACGATTCCAGCCGCGGCCGTCAGGCCGCGGGGATGCCGGCCGATCGGGGACTCCGCGTCGCCCGGCCTGATCCCCGCGGCCTGACGGTCGCGGCTGAACCCCTCACGACTGGTTTACGTTTCCCCCGTGCAACACCCCGTCATTCGCGTCGTCAACGCGCGGCAGCACAACCTCCAGGGCATCACGGTCGAGATCCCGCGGCGCGCATTCGTCGTGGTCACCGGGCCGTCCGGCAGCGGCAAGAGCTCGCTGGCGTTCGACACGCTCTATGCGGAGGGACAGCGGCGTTACGTCGAATCGCTTTCCAGTTACGCCCGGCAGTTTCTGGGACAACTTCCCAAACCGGACGTCGACGCAATTTCCGGACTGTCCCCCTCGATTTCCATCCAACAAAAATCGACCGGCCGCAACCCCCGCAGCACCGTTGGCACAATCACGGAGATCTATGACTATTTGCGCGTGCTCTACGCGCGTGTGGGGCAGGGGTATTGCTACAACTGCGACCGGCCGATCACGGCGCAGACCCCCGAGCAAATCGCCGAGAACATCGCGCAGTTACCGGAGGGGACGCGGCTGCAAATTCTCTCGCCGCTGATTCAGCAACAAAAGGGGGAGTACCGCGACCTGTTCGAGGACTTGCTCAAACAGGGCTACTTGCGGGCGCGGGTCAACGGCAACGTCGTGAATCTGACCGACGATCTGCAACTCGACCGCCAAATGCGGCACACGATCGAAGTTGTCGTGGACCGGTTGAAGTTGGGAACGAAACAACGCAGCCGGCTCGCGGAAGCGGTCGAAAACGCGTTGAAACTCTCCGGCGGCAGTCTGATCGCCGCCGTCGAACCGGCGACCGATGCGCGGGCGGGGAAAAGCCGCAAA
>CALGOK010000132.1 GCA_937961295.1 uncultured Gemmatimonadota bacterium | reverse complement strand
GCCGACCGCACTCCCCCCGTGCGCGAGGGCGCCGCCCCCGAGGAGGAGTTCGGCAAGCTGTTCACGGTGGTGCTTGACCGCGCCACCGCGCTCACCTGGGAAGTCACCGCGTTCGGCGCCAAGATGGTGCGCAAGGTGGAGACCGAGGTGACCCGGGGCGGCCGGTTCCATTCGGGTTCGCGCAGCGACGGCACCGGCGAGCACACCTACCACAACCGGATCCAGAACGAGAAGCGCCGCCACCTCGAGGCCGTCGCCCGGGCGCTGTTCGAGGTCGATCGCCGCTCGCCCGGACACCAGCTGGTGCTGGCCGGGGCGGGGAGCGATGCGTCGGCACTCGAACCGTACCTGCACAACTACCTTGCCGACCGGCTGATCGGCGTGGCGCGGATGGCACCCAAGGATGCCACGCCGCAGTCGGTGCACCAGCTCACCATGGAGGTGCGCCAGGCGCATGCGCGCGCCTCGGAGCACCGTCACATCGAGGCGCTCGCGCAGGGGCTCGGCACCGGCTGGGGCGTCAACGGCGTCGACGAGACGCCCAAGGCGGTCGCCAAGGGTCAGGCGCGCACGGTGCTGGTCAACGCCGAGGTGTCGCGCCCGGGGTTCCGATCGATGGCCACCGGCCGGCTCGCCACCGGCGCCGTGGACCTGAAGACCGACGGCGAGGTGGTGCGCACCCTCGACGTGATCGACGATGCGATCGAGGAGGCGCTGCGCCAGCGCGTGGCCCTCGACGTCGTGTTCGACGACGAGGCACGGCAGGCCGTGGACGGCCTCGCCGGCCTGCTGCGTTTCAAGTGACCGCAACCGGAGAACGCACTGCATGATGGCCGCTGCCGACGCTCCCGCCCTGCCGCGCCCGGTCCGGGTGCTGGTTGCCAAGCCGGGACTCGATGGACACGATCGCGGCGCCAAGGTGGTGGCGGCCGCGCTGCGCGACGCCGGGATGGAGGTGATCTACACCGGGCTGCACCAGACCCCGGAGATGATCGCCTCCGCCGCGATCCAGGAGGACGTCGACGTGGTCGGGCTCTCGATCCTCTCCGGTGCGCACATGACGCTGTTCCCGCGGGTCCGTGCGCTGCTCGACGAGCAGGGACGCCAGGACATCCTCGTCACCGGCGGCGGGATCATCCCCGAGGACGATGCCACGGCCCTGACCGGCAACGGCATCGGCCGGTTGTTCGGTCCGGGGACGCCCACCGGCGACCTGATCGACTACATCAACGAGTGGGCGCGCAGCAACCTTCGCCCGTGAGCCGCCCGTGAGCACGCCCGTCTCCGAGGAGCGCACCGGCCGCCTCCGCGAGCTGACCGACGCGTGGCGCGAGCTCGCCGCGCGCCTGCGCGAGGGTGGTGGTGCCAAGCGCATCGCCAAGATGCACGGCAAGGGGCAGCTCGCCCCGCGCGAGCGGGTCGAGGCACTCCGCGATCCCGGCACGCCGTGGTTCGAGGTGGGACTGCTGGTGGCCCACGACCGCTACGACGGCGAGGCCCCCGCCGCGGGCGTGATCACCGGGATCGCCATGGTGGCCGACCGCGAGTGCGTGGTGGTGGCCAACGACGCCACGGTGAAGGCCGGGGCGTGGTGGCCGGAGACGATCACCAAGATCCTCCGCGCGCAGGAGATCGCGATGCGGCAGCGCATCCCGATCATCTACCTGGTCGATTCTGCCGGCGTGAACCTGCCGTACCAGGGCGGGGTGTTCCCCGGCCAGTACGGTGCCGCGCGGATCTTCTACTACAACTCGCTGATGCGGCGCTACCTCAAGGTGCCGCAGGTCGCCGCCGTGATGGGCTCGTGCATCGCCGGTGGCGCGTCCCTCCCGGCCCTCTCCGGCGTGATCTTCATGGTCGAGGGGACCTCGTTCATGGGCCTCGGCGGCCCCAACTTGGTCAAGGGCGCCACCGGCCAGACCGTCGATGCCGAGACCCTCGGTGGCGCGAAGACGCACACCACCATCAGCGGCGTGGCGCACTACATGGCGCCCACCGATGCCGAGTGCATCGAGCGGATGCGCGAGTACGTTGGTCGCCTCCCGGATGCCGTTGCGGGACGCCTCCGCGACCCGCGACCGGCGACCCGTGACCCGGGCGATCTTTACGACCTGCTGCCGCACGACCACCGCATGTCGTACGACATGCACCAGGTGCTCGAGACCTTCCTCGACGACGGCCGGATCGACGAGTTCCAGCCCGACCGCGCGCGCGAGATGATCTGCGGCCACGCCCGGATCGCCGGGCACGCCGTGGCCGTGATCGCCAACCAGCGCGGGATCATCAAGGGCGCCAAGGGCGGACGGCCGCGGTTCGGCGGGATCGTCTACGCCGAGAGCGCCGAGAAGGTGGCGTACTTCATCGAGACCGCCAACCGCGAGGGGATTCCGATCCTCTTCGTGCAGGACGTGTCGGGTTTCATGGTGGGACCCGACGCCGAGCACGAGGGGATCATCCGGGCCGGGGCGCACTTCGTCGAGGCGATGGCCACCGCGACCGTGCCGAAGCTGGTGCTCACCGTGAACCACGCGTCGGGTGCCGGATACTATGCCATGGCGGGGCAGGGCTTTGATCCCGACTTCATCGTGTCGTGGCCCACCGGGCGCATGGCGGTGATGGAGGGCGAGAGCGCCGTGATGGCGGTGCACGGTCCCGCAATCCAGCGCGCCCAGGCCGAGGGGCGCGCCCTCGAGCCCGACCTGGCCGCGGCAGTCGAGGCGATGCGCGCCGACTACGAGCACCAGCTGAGCGCCTCCTATGCGGCCGCGCGCGGATTCGTGGATGCGATCATCGCGCCCGAGGAGACGCGCGAGGTGCTGGCGTTCCTGCTCGACGTCACCGCCAATCACGCCGGACCTCACCTGGGACCGTTCGTCCTCGACGGCCGCGCCTGATGCTTCGCGCGCTGGCGCTGCTGGTGCTGCTCGGCTGCGCCACACCGGCGCCGCGCACCTCGCCACTCCCCGATCGGCCGCCCGTCGCGCCGACGATCACCCCCGCCGGCTCGGCGGCACTCACGCCCGCGCGGATCGCCGATCGTCGGGAGGCCGCGCTCACCGCATGGCGCGCCGGGTTGATGCCGCTCCACGCCACCGGTGTCGATCGCTTCGCCGAGCTCGAACCGGAGCACGACGGACGCGGCGTCATCATCGCCATCCTCGACAGCGGCATCGACCCGTCGGTGCCGGGACTCGAGCTCACCAGCGACGGCCGGCCCAAGGTCCTCGACGTGCGCGACTTCTCCGGCGAGGGGCGGATCGCGCTCAGCCGGGTACGCATCGACGGCGACACCGCGTGGATCACTGGCCGTGCCATGGCCGGCGCGTCGCGGGTGCTCGGCATGGCCGCCGGCGACGTGTGGGGCGGGGTGGTCCCCGAAGTGCGCTTCGGCGGCGCGGCCGCGGCGGACCTCAACGGCAACGGTGCGGTCGGCGACACGCTGATCGTGCTCGTCGCCCGCGGTCCGTCGGCGTGGCTGGTGTTCGCCGACGCGGAAGGTGACGGCACGCTCGCGAATGACGAACCGGTGCGCGAGTTCCGGGTCGCGCGCGAGACGTTCGGCTGGTCGACCACCGAAGTGCGGCCACTCGGCATCGCGGTGAACATCGCCGACTCCGCCGGCACGCCGATCCTGGACCTGGTGTTCGACAACTCGGGGCACGGGACCCACGTCGCCGGAATCGCCGCGGGGCACGACCTCTTCGGCATCGACGGCTTCGACGGCGTGGCGCCCGGTGCCCGGCTGCTCGGCCTCAAGATCTCCGACAACGCCGACGGCGGGATCACCACAAGCGGCTCGATGGCGCGGGCGATCGGATGGGCCATCGACTTCGCCGCGGAGCGACGGATGCCGCTGGTCCTCAACCTCTCGTTCGGGGTGGGGAACCAGCGCGAGGGGACGGCGCTGATCGACCGCGTGGTGGACTCGATCCTAGTCGCCAATCCGTCGGTCCCGATGGTGGTGGCCGCAAGCAACGACGGGCCGGGACTCAGCACGCTCGGCTTCCCGGCGAGCGCGACGCAGGTGCTCTCGGTCGGCGCCACGCTGCCGCTGGTGTTCAGCGGACTCTCGCCGCGCGATCCGTCGCCCGATCCGGTGGCCTACTTCTCCAGTCGAGGCGGCGAGCGGCATGGCCCCGACCTGGTGGCGCCGGGCACCGCGTGGTCGGTGGTGCCGCGGTTCGACGCCGGCAACGAGGAGAAGAGCGGCACCTCGATGGCCGCGCCGCACGTGGCGGGACTCGTGGCACGCCTGCTCAGCATCCGCCACGCCGACGGAATCCGACCCTCGCGCGCGCTGGTGTATCAGGCGCTGCGGGCGACCGCGCAGCCGGTCGGCGAGGCAACGGTGCTCGATCAGGGCGCGGGACGACCCGACATCAGTGCCGCGGGTAGGTGGCTCGCGAACCAGCGCGCCCTGCCGCGCCTCGAGGTCGAGATCGAGGGGGAGCCGGGACACACCGCGGTCTGGCTGCCGCTGGGCGACGCACCGATCACTGCCAAGGTCCGGCTCCGCCGTGCCGATCCCGGCGGAACGATGCTGGTGCGGCTCCGCTCCACGGCGCGGTGGCTCGAGGTGGAGGGGCCAGCGGTCCGCGAACTGGGCGCGGAGGGAATTGCGGTGTACCTCCGTCTCGATGCGAGCCAGCTTGGGACCCCGGGGGTGCGGATCGCGGCGTTCACCGTCGAGGACGCCAACGACGAGGCGCTCGGCGCGCTGGTGCGCGTGCCGGTGACCGTGCGGGTGCCGCTTCCCGAGGCCGACGGCGCCCAGGGCGTTGTGCAGGTGCACGCCCGCGGGGTGGGTCGCCACTCCTTCCGGGCGGACAGCGGACAGGGCGTGCGCGTGGAGGTCGCCACGCTGGCGCGCGACGGGCTTGCGCTGGTCGCGCTGCACGAACCGGGTGGCCAGCCGTTCCGCGACGTGCCGCTCGCGCCGGCGGGGTACGGCGACGCGGCGGCGCTGCTCGAGATCGACGCGCGCGACGTGCAGCAGGGCTTCTACGAAGTGGCGATCCTGGCCCCTCCCACCAGCGGGGTGGCGGCACGCGCGACGGTGCGCCGCGCACCGGTCGGGCTGGCGGCTCGACGCGACACCAGCGCGCTGACCGTCGACGCGCGGAATCTCGCTGGCGTCCCGGTGAACGTGCGACTTCGCGCGGCGTTCAGCGGGGCGGAGTGGACCGCGGGGCTCTCGGGCGACCGGGCGGTGCGCGACTCGATCGCGCTGCCGGTGCCGGCCTGGGCGCGCACCCTGGTGCTCGACGTGACGATGGCGCAGGACGATTGGTCGCGGTTCACCGACTTCGGCGTCTCGCTCCGGCACCGCGACGGCCGGCTGCTGGAGGAGTCGCCGCTCAATTATGCCTTCGGACGGATGCGGCTGGAGCTGCCGGCGGAAGTGACCGGCGACAGCCTCTGGCTGATCCTGCTACCCGCGGCGGCGCGCGAGGTCCCCCCGACGCCATGGAGCGTGGCGGCCACGGCACGATTCTATGCCGCCGAGCCGACCGCGCTCGACCACGGTGGCACGCCACGCACCGAGGTGGCACCCAATTCGGTGCGGCGGGTCCGATTTCCCTTCGAGCGCTGGCCGGTGCAGGTTCCCCGGGACTGGAGCGCGCTGGTCACCCTGATCGCGCTCGAGGGCGACGCCGCGGTGTGGACCCGCGAAGTGGCGCTGCCCAACACCAGCAAGGACGTGCCGTGACGGAACGGAAGACCGTGAGGATCGCCAGCGGACAGGGCTTCTGGGGCGACTGGCTCGAGGCCCCGGTGCGCCAGGTGCGCGGCGGCCCGATCGACTACCTGGTGATGGACTATCTCGCCGAAGTCACCATGTCGATCCTGCAGAAGCAGCGCTCGCGCGATCCCGCGATGGGGTATGCGCGCGACTTCGTGACCCAGGTGCAGAAGATCCTCCCCGAGATCGCCGAGGGAGGCGTACGGGTGGTGTCGAACGCCGGCGGCGTCAACCCGCGCGCCTGCGCCGAGGCGGTGCGCAAGGCGGCGGACGAGGCGGGACTGGGTGCGAAGGTGCGGATCGCGCTGGTCACCGGCGACGACATGCTCGAACGCCTCGACGCACTGGCGGCGGGCGGCGAGCCGCTCGCCAACATGGACACCGGCCGCCCGCTCAGCGACGTGCGCGCGTCGGTTCGCGCTGCCAACGCCTACCTCGGCATGCAGCCGGTGGTTGAGGCGCTCGATCGCGGCGCCAACATCGTGATCACCGGTCGCGTGACCGACACCGGCCTCACCCTCGGCCCGCTGGTGCATGAGTTCGGCTGGTCGCACGACGACTGGGACCGGATCGCCGCCGGCACCGTGGCCGGGCATATCCTGGAGTGCGGCGCCCAGAGCTCCGGCGGCAACCTGCTGCGCGACTGGCGCAAGGTGCGCAAGCTCGAAGACGTCGGCTTCCCAATCGTCGCCGCGGAGGCCGACGGCTCGTTCACGGTCACCAAGCATTCGGGAACCGGCGGAGTGGTCAACATCGCCTCGGTCACCGAGCAGCTGGTGTACGAAATGGGCGACCCGACCAACTACATCACCCCTGACGGCATCGCCGACTTCACCACCATCCAGCTCCACCAGACCGGCCGCGACAAGGTGCGGGTGTCGGGGATCCGCGGCGCGCCGCGCACCGACAGCCTCAAGGTGTCGATCGCGTACGCGTGGGGGTGGAAGGCCGTCGGCACGCTGGTGTACGGCTGGCCCGAGGCGCTCGACAAGGCGAAGGCGGCCGACAAGGTCCTCCGCAAGCGGCTCAAGTCGCTCGGCCTGGAGTTCGAGCAGGTGCTCACCGAGTTCGTCGGCGTCGACGCCACGCACGGCCGGCTCGCCGGCGACCCCGATCCCGACATCGCCGAGGTGATGCTGCGGGTCGGGGTGCGGAGCCGCGACCGCGATCCGGTGGAGCGGTTCACCCGCGAGATCGCGCCGCTGGTGCTCACCGGACCGCCGAGCGTGACGGGCTTCGCAGGGGGACGGCCGCAGGTGGAGGAGATCGTGGCCTACTGGCCCGCGCTGGTGGCGCGCGAGCTGGTGGAACCGCACGTGACGGTGGAGATGCTCTGATGGCACGCACGACGATCCAGCTCCGCTGGCTCGCCCACGCCCGCTCGGGCGACAAGGGCGACGCCGCCAATGTGGGCCTCATCGCGCTGGAGCCCGAGTATTACGAGGTGCTTCGCAGCGAGGTCACCGCCAAGCGGGTGGCCCGCCACTTCAAGGGGATGGTGAGCGCGGTGGAGCGCTACGAGCTCCCCAACCTCAATGCGCTCAACTTCATGCTCCACGGCGCGCTCGACGGTGGCGGCACCATGTCGCTCAAGACCGACGCGCAGGGGAAGGTGTTCTCCACGGCGCTGCTCCGGATGGAGATCGAGGTCCCCGGCAAGGTGGCGCGGCGGGCCAAGGAGGCCGCGTCGTGACCCCGCAGCTCACCGCCAAGGTCGACGCCGGCGTGCTCGCCATCTCGCTCGACCGTCCCGAGAAGCGCAACGCGCTGTCGCGCGAGATGATCAACGGGCTGGCCGACGCGCTGGCCCAGGCGGAGATCGATCCCGACATCCGCGTGGTGCTGGTGGTCGGCACCGGGAGCGACTTCTGCGCCGGTGCCGACCTGGCCGAGCTGCTCGAATCGGCCGACCAGCCGGTGGACGAGAACGAGCGCGACGCGCTCCGCCTCGGCGAGGTGTTCCTCGCGATGCGGCGGATCCCCAAGCCGGTGATCGCCATGGTGCAGGGACGCGCGCTCGCGGGCGGCTGCGGGCTGGCCACGGCGTGTGACATCGTGGTGGCGGGGCGGGGGGCGCAGTTCGGCTACCCCGAGGTGCAGCGTGGCTTCGTGCCCGCCATGGTGATGACCATGCTGCGGCGCAGCGTGGGCGAGAAGCGCGCGTTCGAGCTGATCGCCAGCGGCCGGGTGATCGACGCCGAGGAGGCGCTGGCGATGGGGCTGGTGAGCCGGGTGGTGGACGACAAGGCGCTCGAGGGCGAGGTCGCCAAGCTGGCCGCCACCATGGCCAAGCGGCCGGCCACCGCCTTCGCGCTCACCAAGCAGCTCTTCACCGACCTCGACGGCCGCGAGTTCGGCGACGGCATCCTGCTCGGCGCCCGGGTGAACGCGCTGTCGCGCACCACCGACGACTTCAAGCGCGCGATCAAGGAGTTCCTCGACAAGTGATGTTCCACCGGCTCAAGATCGCCTTCTCGCTCCTCGGCCTGCTGCTGGCCATCATCGCCATCGCCCTCGACAAGCCGCAGGTGACCTGGGCGGCGATCGCGATGCTAGCGGCGAGCGTGGCGATGCGGGTGGTCATCGGGCGACAGGCGAAGCGCGAGGGGCGAGGGGAGGAGCCGTCGTCCTGAGCGCCACTCACTCGCTTCTCTCTGTTCGCTTCTCTCGCCTAGTCCCGCGCCTCGCCGCGTAGAAGGGCCACCCACCTCCCGGCGCGTGCGCGCTTCCTTGCCGCATGCTCGCCGCCGCCACGGCGCTCCTCCGCCGCACCTTCGGACACGACGACTTCCGGCCGCTGCAGCGGCGGGTGATCGAGCCGGTGCTCGCGGGCAAGGACGTGCTCGCGGTGCTCCCCACCGGCGGCGGCAAGTCGCTCTGCTACCAGGTGCCCGCGCTGCACGGTCGCGGGGTGACGGTGGTGGTCTCGCCGCTCATCGCGCTGATGCAGGACCAGGTGGCGCGGCTCCGCGCCCACCGGGTGGGCGCCGTGACGCTGAGCGGCGAGGTGGATCAGGCCACGGTGGCCGCGGCGTTCGCCGACGCCGAGCGCGGGGTGTTGCGGTTGCTGTACGTGTCGCCGGAGCGATTGCCTCGGGTCGCCACCGAGCTGGTCCGGCGCGGCGTGCTGGTGAGCCGACTGGCGGTGGACGAGGCGCACTGCATCGTCGAGTGGGGGCACGACTTCCGCCCCACCTACCGCCGCCTCCGCGCCGCGCGCATCGCCCTGGGTCGTCCTCCGGTGGTGGCGCTCACGGCCAGTGCCACGCCCACGGTGCGGCGCGCGATCCGTGAGGCGCTGGGATTCAGCCCCGGCGGCGTGGAGGTGGTGGGGTCGTTCGACCGGCCCAACCTGCGGTTCGAGGTCCAGCGGGTGCACGGGGTGGACGACCGGCTGGCCCGCCTGATGGTGCTGGTGCGAACCACCCGCGGTCCGGCGATCGTCTACGCACCGACCCGCGGCCTGGTGGACGGCCTCACCTCGATGCTCGCCAACGGCGGCGTGGCCGCGGCACCGTACCACGCCGGGATGCTGGCGCACGAGCGGCGAACGGTGCTCGATGCGTTCATCGGCGATCGGGTGCGCGTGGTGGTGGCGACCTGCGCCTTCGGGATGGGGATCGACAAGCCCGACGTGCGGCTGGTGGCGCACTGGGCGATGCCGAGCACGCCGGAGAGCTACTACCAGGAGGCGGGGCGGGCCGGGCGCGACGGCGCTCCGGCGCGTTGCGTGCTGTACCATCACCCGAGCGACGAGAAGCACCCGCGCCGCCAGATCACCACCACGTTTCCGGACGAGCGCGTGCTGGAATCGCTGTGGCGCGATCCGTCGCTGCGCGCGCGCCACCCGGAGGCGGTGGTCGAGGCTGCCGACCGGCTGTCGGCGGAGCTGCGACCGGAGCGCGGGGCGGTGGACTGGGCGCCGGTGCGGCGCCGGCGTCGCGAGGCGGAGCGGCGGCTGGGGGCGATGGTGCGCTACGCCCAGCGCGACCAGTGCCGGCGCGCGATGCTGCTGGAGTGGTTCGGCCAGCGGGTGCGGCGGTGCGGGGGGTGTGATCGCTGCCGATAGTCAAGATGCGAGATGCGCGCTCGGAAGCGGTCATCGCCCGAAGTGCCGCCGCTGCCGCGCCGCTGACGGCGCGGCTGATGTTCGAAGCCACCGAGTGTGTGCGGCGCGGCCGATGCACGCCCCCCACGCGAAACGGGGCGACGCATCGCGTCGCCCCGCTTCGCCGTGCGGTGCGTGCGGTTCGCTAGTTGATCGGCACCAGCGTCCCATCGGGTCGGACCCGTGCCACCGGCGGGAGGATGACCTCGCGGATCTCCTCAACCGCCGCGGGCGCGACACCCTCACGAAGGGCCGACGTGAACGGATCGGCCTTGTTCGGATCGACCAGGTAGCCGATGTCGGCGAGGGATTGCACCGTGATGCGGCTGAGCGGCATCGGGATCCCGGCTGCCTCGATGAACCCGGTCATCAGTTCGGCGTCCAGCACGGATTCGCGCCAGTGGGAATCGCGCGTGCCACCGCCGCCCGTGTTCTCGAGCGGGATGAGCTGCCCGCTGTACGTGATCCCGAGCGAGGGCCAGGCCGCCAGGGCCGCATTGCCCGTGAAGATGGGATCGGGCCCGTCTCGACCTTGCATCACGTTCTTGTCCGTCCACCTGAACTTCGTCATGCCGAGTACGTGGCCCATCTCATGGAGCGCCGTGCCGAAGAACCGGCCCTGGTTGTTCAGGTTGACCGCATCAGCCACGTCGAACTCCATCCAGCCGACGCTGGTAAGGAGCGAGCCTGATCGTTCGAGACATGCCCCGGCCTGGCCGAGGATGTTTCCGGGGCCGTCGATGGTGAGGATCTGGGCGAAGATCACCATGTCGTCCACGATCTCGTTCAGCGCGGGGGAGCTGGCCGCACAGAAGCCGGCTGGGATATTCACCTGGCCGTTGGGGAGATCGCCGATGATCACTTCCATCCAGCGCATCGCAGCGGCCACGAAATCATGGCGCAGGTTCGGAGGTGTCTCGCCCACGAACCGCAGGTCGATGGTGAACGAGGTCGGGGCACCGGTGGCATTGAACGTCACCGAGTTGCCGGGGAATCCCGGCACCGTTGCCTCCACGGTCGACTGGCCGCCCGGGCCGAGCCGCCAGTCACCCAGCGCGGCGATGCCGTTGTTGTCGGTGATCACGGTCGTCCCTGACAGCGTGCCGCTGCCGGCGATCTGCGTGAACAACACCGGGATCCCGATCACCGGGGTGCCGCCGTCGCCGAGCACCTGCACGCGGGCGGTCTTGGGCACGGCGAACGACGCGAACCCGGTCTGGTTGGTCGGCGAGGTGGCAGTCATGCTGGTCGGGATCCCGATGCCGAGCGCGGTGAACGTCACCACGATCCCGTTCGCGGTCCGCGCCTGCAGCTGATTGGCGCCCTGGGTGGTGCCGAGCCGCCAGCCACCCACCGTGGCCTTCCCCTCGGCGTCGGTCTGCGTCTGCGTCGGGCCGATCACCTGGCCGCCGCCCTGTGTCACCGTCCAGGTCACCAGGCCCCCGGAGATCGGGTTGCCAAAGGCATCGCGCACCCGAACCGCAGGAACCGGGATCACTTCCTGTCCCACGATCGCGTTCAGCAGCGCCCCGCCGCTCACGATCTGGATCGACGACGGCGCGCCGGCCTTGGCGGTGGCGGTGAGGGTGGTCATCAACGGGTGCCCCAGGGCCTGAGCCCGGAGCTGGTTGTTTCCCGGGGTGGAGCCGAGTCGCCACTCAGTCACGGTGGCCACGCCCTGCAGGTCGGTCACCACCGAGTCGCCGGTGACGGAGCCGCCGCCGGCCATCACGTCGAAGCGCACCGAGATCCCGGCGATCGGGCGGCCGTTGGCGTCGGTCACCTTGACGCTCGGGTCGATCGCCACCGGCGCGCCGACCGTCCCCTCCTGGTTGTTGCCCGCGACGATCACCAGTTGGCTGGGCGGGCCCGGGGGTTGCACCCCGTTCTCACCGCCGCAGGCCAGCAGGGCGGCCAGCAGGGCGGTCAGGGAGAGCGAACCGCCACGATGGCGCGGGAGGGAGGGGGGCAGGTTCACGGCTGGTGTTCTCCGAGGGGGCGGGTGCCGGAAATATAGGCAGCGGAGCCACCGTTTCCGGTCAGGGTGGTGTCCAGGATTCGAGCGTTGCCCCGGTTGCCGTCGCGGCGGTGCGCCGCGACCTGCGGTGGCCGAAGGGCGCTGGCCGTCATTGCCGTAAGTCCCCCCGAGTCATAGCTTTGTCTCATGTCACCACGCCTTGCCAGTCGCCATGCCGTCCGGACCGTCCGGACTGATGAAGGGCGAGGGTCGGTGGCAGTCGTGTTGTTGCACGTTCCCTGCCGACTCGTGACCGGCTTCGGCATGCATCGCCCGACCAGACTTCGACAGCCCCGTCGCCCGGCCGACCCCGGCTCGGCATCGGGCGTCCGCGACTCGTTCCGCTCGCGGCCGTCCCGTGCCCTCCGACCGGTCGCCGTGCCGACGGCGCTCTCGCTGGCGATGCCCGTCCCCATGCGAGGGGATCCCGACGCCACGCGATGCCGGCTGATCGATTCCGCGGTGCCCCCGGCACATCGGAGCCGATCGCGATCCCTCTTGCCTTCGGGCTCGCCGCGGTCGCGGCCGCGCCAGCCCGTCCGGATCTTCCGTGAAGCGCGAAATCCTGATCTCCAGCACCCCGCGCGAGACGCGGGTGGCCATCCTCGAGGACGACCGTCTGGTCGAACTCCTCCACGACCGGGCCGATCATCGCCGGTCGGTCGGCGACATCTACCTTGGCCGGGTCGAGGCGGTCCTCCCCGGCATCCAGGCCGCGTTCGTTGACATCGGCCAGGAGAAGTCGGCGTTCCTTCACGCCTCCGACCTCCTCGAACCCGAGGACGAGGAAGAGCCCGAGGAACCGGCCGACGACGACGTCCCCGACGACAGCGAGGTAGCCGAGGCGGCGGCGCAGCCCGCCGCGGGCGGCAACGGCAACGGCAAGCGCCGCGGCGAGGGTGGCCGGCGCGAGGTCGGCGCGCGCCGCGCCGTCCCCGACATCGGTGAACTGCTCAAGAAGGGCCAGACCCTTCCCGTGCAGGTGACCAAGGAGCCGATCTCCACCAAGGGCTCGCGGGTCACCGCGCAGATCTCGCTGGCCGGCCGGTTCCTGGTGTACATGCCCTACGCCTCCAAGGTCGGTGTCTCCCGCGAGATCGAGAACCGCGAGCAGCGCGCCCGGCTCCGCGAGATGGTGGCCAAGCACCTGCCGCCCGACGCGGGCGGGATGATCGTGCGCACCGTGGCGGAAGGCGTCACCGAGGAACACTTCCGCCGCGAGGTGGAGTCGCTGCTCAACCTCTGGCGCAAGGTCAAGCGCAAGCAGCACTACGTCCGCAAGGCGCCGGCGCTGCTGCACCGCGAGGCCTCGCTCACCCGCGCCCTCGTGCGCGACGTCTTCTCCGCCAAGGTCGACGGTCTCTGGGTCGATTCGCGCGAGGTCCTCAACGAGATCACCCAGTACCTCGAGCAGATCGACCCCGAGCTGCTCGCGCGGGTGCACTTCTACGAGGAGGCCACGCCGCTGTTCGATCACTTCAAGATCGAGGCGGAGATCCGCGACCTCTTCAAGCAGCGGGTGGAGCTGCCCACCGGCGGCTACCTAATCATCCAGCCCACCGAGGCGCTGGTCTCGATCGACATCAACACCGGCCGCTACACCGGCAAGAAGGATCCCGAGAAGACGATCCTGCGCACCAACATCGAGGCGGCCCGGGAGATCGCGCGCCAGATCCGGCTCCGCGACGTGGGCGGCATCATCGTGGTGGACTTCATCGACATGGAGTCGCGCGGCAACCGCGACCGCGTGCTCCAGGAGCTGCGCACCCACCTCGGCCGCGACCGCGCCCGGACCCGGGCGTTCGCGGTCAGCGAGCTGGGGCTCGTGGAGATGACCCGCCAGCGGGTCCGGGCGTCACTGTGGGCCTCGATGACCCGCGACTGCCCCACCTGCCACGGCACCGGCCGGGTCTTCTCCCCCGAGATCGTCACCCGGCGGCTGGAACGGGCGCTCCGGCGGCTGGGGCTGGAACGGAAGGAGCGGCGGCTGGCGATCCGGATCCACCCCGAGGTGGCGATCTACCTCCTCGAGGAGGAGCCCAAGCTGGTCAGGTCGCTGGGCAAGGAGGGGGAGCTGGAGCTGGAGGTCCGCGACGACCCGATGCTCCGGCTCGACGAATTCCGGCTGGTCTCCCGGCCGGCGGGGCGGGATGTGACCGAGCTGTACGCGGTGGCGTAGAGGGCGACAGGGCGAGGGGCGAGGGGTGAGGGGCGAAGGGCGAGGGGCGAGGGGCGAGGGGCGAGAACCCCGACCCCCGGCCCGGATTCCGGCGAAACAGCGCCCTTCGCGCCTCGCCCCTCGCATTGTCGCGCCTGAACATCTTGCCCTAACTCAGCCGTCTGGCTAGCTTTGGGGGCTACAGTACCGTTCGACCGGCATTGAGACGAGAGAGCCATGTACGCCATCTTCAAGGCCCTGGGCAAGCAGTTCCGCGCGGAGAAGGGTGCCACCCTGCAGCTCCCCTACATGGAGGAGAAGCAGGCGGGCGACGCCCTCACCTTCGACGAGGTCCTGCTGACGTCCAACGGGGATACCATCACCGCCGGGACCCCGGTCGTGAAGGGCGCCAAGGTCACCGCCGAGGTGGTGGGCCATGGCCAGGAAGACAAGATCTACGTGTTCAAGTTCAAGCGGCGGAAGAACTACCGCCGCAAGACCGGCCATCGGCAGAAGTACACCGAGGTCAAGATCACCGACGTCGTGGTCGGGTGAGGTAACCAGATGGCACACAAGAAGGGTGTCGGCTCCAGCCGCAACGGCCGCGATTCCAATCCGCAGTACCTGGGCGTCAAGCGCTTCGGGGGCGAGATGGTCACCGCCGGCTCGATTCTCGTCAAGCAGCGGGGCACCAAGTTCCACCCCGGCAAGAACGTGTTCCTGGCCAAGGACGACTCGCTCCACGCCCATATTGACGGGGTCGTGAAGTTCGAGCACAAGGACAAGAACCGGATGAAGGTGTCGGTGTACCCGGCCTGAAAGCCGGTGGCGACAAGCGACATCGCGAGGGGCGAAGGGCGAAGGGCGATCGAAGGGCCGGGTCCATGAGCGGATCCGGCCCTCGGTGTTTTGGCCCCTCGCCCCTCGCCCTTCGCTCCTCGCCTCGTCGCCCTAGAGATCCACGCAAACTCCGCTGACTCCCAGCCCCGCCATCGCCCGGACCTCCTGATCCGTCTTGCAGGTCCAGGCGATGACCTCCACCTCCCGCTCGGCACAGCGCTCCACCAGCTCCCGGTCGATCAACCGCCACTCCTGCCACAGCGTCCGCGCCCCGGCGGCGATCACCGGCGAGACCGGGGAGATCGGGTACGAGGTGGAGAGCACCCCGTAGCCGAACCAGGGCGCCTGGCGAGCGAGCCGGGCCACCACCCGGTGGTCGAAGGAGTGGACATGGTAGCGGCCGGGGTGCGGCCCGCCACGCAGCGTCCCGATCAGCGCATCGTCGGCGGCGGGGGCGAGCCCCTTGGCCTCCACGTACACGGATAGATCGCCCAGCACGCCGAGCGCCTCCTCGAGGGTTGGCACTCGTTGGCCGTCGGCCAGGCGCTCTTCCTGCACTTGGGAGAGGGAAACCGTGGCGATCGGACGCCCGGATGGGAGGGTCGGATCGTGATGAACCATGATTTTTCCATCTGCGGTGCTGTGGACATCCAGTTCGACCCCGTCGGGGCGGGGGGTGGACTTTTCCACAGCCAGCCGGAAGGCCTCGAGCGAATTCTCGATGGCGAGCGAGGTTATCCCGCGATGGGCGATGACGAGCGGCTTGGCCAACGGTGGATTACCTCGTGCAGGGCGGTGTGGAAACCGTGTCGACAGGGTGGAAATCACGTGAAGTCACAGCAGGTATCACCAATGTGGACAGTGGTTTGTGGGTATTGTGAACAGAGAACGGAGAGCTGTCACCCCGAGCGCAGCGAGGGGGCGGAGCGTCGTCCGCGGCGGACTCCGCCCCCCTCGGTCGCGTTGCTCCCTCGGGGTGACAGCTCCTCGCCCCTCGCGTTGTCGCCCTTAACGTACTCCTCCATGCCCCGTCTTCTCGTGTGATGACCGTCGCCTCGGACGATCTGACCGACTCGCAGCTGGTGGCTGCGTGGCGGGGTGGCGACGAAGCCGCCGCCGCGGCGCTGGTGCGGCGGCACGCCAAGGTGCTCGGACGCTACCTCCTCTCGCGGGGGGCCACCAGTTCCGACCTGGATGACCTGCTGCAGGAGACCTTCTTCCGGGCGTTCCGGGGGTTGGACGGCTGGCGCGAGGATGCCCCGTTCCGGGGCTGGCTTTTCCGGATCGCGGCCAACCTGGTGCGCGATCGGTTCCGCCGGGGTGGCGGGCGGGTTTTCCTCGAGATCGCCGATGGCGACCAGGTGGACGAGGCCGACCCGGCGGCCGAGCTGGAAGCCGACGAGGTGGCCGAGCGGCTGCGCGAGGGGATGGTGACGCTGTCGCCGATGCAGCGCGAAGTCTTCCTGCTCCGGGTGGAGCAGGGGCTCGACTACCAGGAGATTGCCGCGGCGCTCGAGACGACCGCGGGGGCGGCACGGGTGCACTACCACCACGCGGTGAAGCGGCTCAAGGAGCGACTGCCATGACCGACCAGCACCTCTCGGAGCGGATGCCCGGCGTCGCCGCCGGCGAGTCGGCGTGGAGTGAGCTGGAGGCCGCCCATCTCGAAGCGTGCCGCGAGTGCGCCACGGAATGGCGTGTCGTGCGCCGGTTCGCTCCGGTCGCCGAGCCGGCGATCGACACCGAGCGGTTGGCCGCGCAGGTGGTCAGTCGGCTCCGCCAGGGTGGCGAGGTTGTCTCGCTCGAGTCGCGGCGGCCGTGGCGCCGGGTGATCTGGGGACTGGCGGCCGCGGCGTCGGTGGCGCTGGCGGTGGCCGTGTGGCGGCCGTGGATCGGCGGCACCGAGGTCGCCGTGGCGCCGACCCGCGAGCCGACGATGCTCCCCGAGCTGGACGCGCTCTTCGAGGCCGAGCTCGAGGTGGTGCTGGCCACGCTGGAACCGAAGCCGGTCGAGCCGATCGGCTCGGTGCCCCGGATCGGCGATCTCACCGATGACGAACTCGAACTCCTGCTTCAGGACGTGGAGGGATGATGCGCACACTGGGTCGCACGCTGCTGCTCGCGACACTCGTCCTCGCGCCGGGCGCCCTTGTTGCCCAGGCGGCCACCGGCGAACGCGCCGACCAGCTCCGCGAGCGGATCGAGCGGATGTTCACCAACCGGCTGCGGCAGGACCTCGGGCTGAGCGATGCCCAGGTGGTCCAGGTTGGTGCGGTGCTGACCGAGTGGGGCTCGGTCCGCCAGCGGCTCGAGGAGGAGGAGCGCGCGCTGCGGCGGGCGCTCGACGGACAGCTGCGCCCAGGGGTTGCAGCCAATGCCGACTCGGTGACCCGGGTGATCGACCGGCTGCTCCGCAACCGGGTGGAGTACGCCGAGTCCTTCCAGGCCGAGATGCGGGCGCTGGGGCCGATCCTGAGCCCGGTGCAGCGCGCCCAGTTCCTGCGGTTGCGCGACGAGCTGCTGCGCCGCGTGCGCGAACTGCAGGAGCAGCGTCCGGTGCAGGGAAGGTTGGTGCGGCCGGGCGTGCCGTAGCCGTCCCCCACCCGCCGTTCCTCCTCCCGGCACCCGGATCGCGCTGCGGCACGATCCGGGTGCTTGCATTGTGGCGGAAATGCAGTAACTCTGTGGCGTCGCGGAGGCCTCCGTCTCGATGTCGCGACCTTCCGAACACAACCAGGAGCGGGCCGATGAACGTTCGACGTGTCACGGCACTCACGATGCTGGCCGCCATCCTCGGCGCCGGCAGCCTCGTCGCGCAGGTGCAGGCCACCACCGGCCTGGTGCGCGGCACGGTGCGCGACAGCACCGGGAACCCGATTCCCAATGCTAGCGTGGTGCTGCGCCACCTGGAGACCAACCTCACCCGCAGCCACACCACCAACGCGCAGGGGGCGTACGTCGCCTCGCTGCTGCGGGTGGGCAGCTACGAGGTGGTGTTCCGCGCGGTGGGCTACGCGCCCGTCCGCAAGACCGACGTGCAGGTGAGCCTCGGCGCCACCACGGCGCTCGACGCGACGCTCGCCCCCTCGGCGGTGGAGCTCCAGGCGATCACCGTGGTGGCCGAGTCGCCGCTGGTGGAGCAGGCGCGCACGGCGTCGGCCACCCGGCTCGACTCCGCGGTGGTGCAGGGGTTGCCCAACAACGGCCGCAACTTCCTCAACCTCACCACGCTCACGCCCAACGTGGCGATCGTGCAGGGGCCCGACGGCGACGAGATCTCGATCGGCGGGCAGCGCGGCATCCACAACAACGTCTCGGTGGACGGGGCCGACTTCAACAACCCGTTCTTCGGCGAGCAGCGCGGCGGCCAGCGGCCGGCCTTCACCTTCAACCTCGACGCGATCGAGGACATGGTGGTGGTGGCCCAGGGCGCCAACGCGGAGTTCGGCCGCTCGGGCGGCGGCTTCATCAACGTGATCACGAAGTCGGGGACCAACGAGTTCCACGGCACCGCGCACGTGTTCGGCAAGTTCGACCAGCTCTCCAACGACTACGCACACAGCTTCCCGGACGGCAGCACCAGCGGCTTCACGCCGGACTACTCGCAGGCCCAGTTCGGGTTCACCCTCGGTGGCCCGATCAAGCGCGACAAGGCGTTCTTCTTCCTCGCCTACGACCAGCAGCTCTACACCGAGACCAAGCAGGCCAACCGGCTCGGGCTGATCGATGACCGGCTGCTCGCGTGGACCGACACGGCGTTCGGCGGGGCGCTGGCCGGCGACTTCGGCTCGATCGAGCGGACCGACGACGCCCGCGCGCTGATGGCCAAGGTCGACGTCCGGCTCAACGACCGGAACTCGCTGGCGCTCAAGTACAACTACACCTGGTCCAAGCAGGTCAACGGGACCTTCGACGTGGACATCTGGGGGCGCAGCGCCAACGGCATCGAGCAGGACTACTCCCACGCCCTCAACGGCTCGCTGGTGAGCCAGCTCTCCTCGAGCAGCAGCAACGAATTCCGCTTCCAGGTGTCGCGCGAGGATCGGCCCCGGCCGTACGAGGGCCCGACCAATCCGTCCACCAACCGGCCGTTCCCCGACACCGACATCTCGTTCACCGGGTTCCGGATCGGCCAGCCGTTCTTCCTGCCGGTCGAGGCGTACGACACCCGCATCCAGCTGCTCGACAACATCTCGTGGCACTCCGGCAACCACTTCTTCAAGGCCGGCGTGGAGTACAACCGCACCAACGTGAAGCAGACCTTCATCGGCTTCGCCAACGGGCGGATCGCCTTCAACTCGGTGCAGGGCTTCCTGAACTACGTCCGGTTCGGCAACCTGTACGTCGAGTGCTCCAACAACTCGTTCAGCACCACCGGCAGCTGCCCCACGGGGACGAGCATCACCGGCCCGGTGGAGCTCTACCTCCAGCAGGCGGGCGTGGGCGGCCTCAGCGTGGAGGAGGCCGGCACCCAGGAGATCCCGCAGAACGAGATCGCCCTGTTCCTGCAGGATTCGTGGAAGCCGACGCCCAACCTCACAGTGGACTACGGCCTGCGCTGGGAGGCGCAGATCCAGCCCGACCCGATCACGCCGGCGTCGGAGGTGTTCTACGCGCCGTTCATCGGGCAGACGGTCACCAACAACACGGGGACCTACCGGTTCCCGTCGGACGGCAACATCCCGTCGGACTACTCGATGTGGCAGCCGCGACTCGGCTTCGCGTGGGACCGCAACGGCGACGGCACCGAGGTGCTGCGCGCCAACGCGGGGATCTACTACGCGCGCACGCCGGGCCTCAACCTGGCCTCGTCGCGCAGCACCAACGGCTCGCGCGGCCAGACGCTGTTCCGCAACTCGGCGCTCACCGGCATCCTGGGACCGCCGCCGGTGTACGGCCAGCTGCTCCCGTCGCCGAGCGGCGACCCGTTCCAGCCCGGCGTGTTCGTGTTCGACGAGGACTTCCAGAACCCGCGCACCATCTCCGCCTCGTTCAGCTACGAGCGGGAGGTGGCGGCCGGGGTGTCGCTGGGGCTCACCTACACGCATGCCAGTACCGACAACCTGACCCGCTTCATCGACCGCAACGCCGGGGCCTTCGGCAACCCGTGGTCCACCGGCCTCCCGGGGGGCAACGGGCTCGGCACGCTGACGGTGGTCGAGGCCAGCGCCAAGTCGCGCTACAACGGCATCACCCTCAGCATGCGGCGGTCGTCGGATCCCGACCTGCAGTTCCAGTTCAACTACACCCTGTCGTGGGACAAGGCCGACGACGACAACGAGCGCGACCCGTTCTCGTTCCGCTACGTCGATCCGACCCGACTCGACCGGGAGTACAACTGGTCGGACCGCGACCAGCGGCACCGCTTCAACGGCTGGCTGCTGTGGCGGGCCCCGGGTGACATCTACCTCAACAACCGGGTCTCGATCTTCTCCGCGCAGCCGATCTCGGAGAAGTGCGGAGCCGGCAACACCGGCACCGGCGAGCGGGCGGCGGTGGCGAGCGACAGGATCTGCCCGGACGGGTCGATCCTGCTCCGCAACACGCTGCGCAAGGACAACGCGCTGTTCAACTGGGACGTGCGGATCTCCAAGCCGTTCGCGCTCGGCAACGGCCGCTCGATGGAGGCGATCGTCGAGGTCTTCAACCTCACCAACGCCGACAACTTCCGCGACCCGTCGTCGACGGGCCTGTTCCTCAACTTCGACGGCACGATTCGCAGCGGCCTGAGCGAGCCGCGGCAGGCCCAGGTGGGGCTCCGGTACGTGTTCTGACCTCCACCCGACCACGCAGGCGCGGGAGCCGGTGCCCCTCGGGGTGCCGGCTCCCCGTGCGTTCGGGCGGCGCCCGGCGGCATCCGCCCCGCGACCGGGCTAGAATTGAGGGGTGAGCACCCCTGCCGGAGGGACCCCCGTGACGCGCCGATTCCCCGCGCTCTGTGCCGTTGTCTCGCTGGTGTTCGCCGCACCGGTGGCGGCCCAGTCGGGACAGGTGTACCGCGCCCAGGTCAGCGGCGTCATCGAGCTCGGCCTGGCGCCCTACGTGGCGCGGGTCATCGAGACGGCGGCGGAGGAAGGGGCGGCACTGGTGGTGCTCGACATCGACACCCCGGGCGGCCGGGTCGACGCCGCCGAGCGGATCGTCGACGCGGTGCGCACCTCGCCGGTGCCGGTGGTGGCGTACGTCAATCCACGGGCCTGGAGTGCCGGGGCGATGATTGCCCTGGCTGCCAACGAGATCTGGATGGCGCCGGGTGGCGCGATCGGCGCGGCGACACCGGTGGACGGCAGCGGCACCAAGGCATCGGAGAAGATGGTTTCGGCGATGCGCGCCGCGTTCCGCTCCCTCGCCGAGGCGCGCGGCCGCGATCCGGCACTCGCGGAGGCGATGGTCGACGAGACGCTCGACATTCCCGAGCTCGCCCCCGAGGGGAAGCTGCTCTCGCTCACCACCCGGCAGGCGCTCGAGGTCGGGATGGCCGACGGCGAGGCCGCCACGCTCGAGGCACTGCTCGCCTCCCGCGGCCTCGACAACGCCACGGTCGTGACCCTGTCGCCCAACTGGGCGGAGGCGGTGGTGCGCTTCCTCACCAATCCCATCGTGGCGCCGCTGCTGCTGTCGCTCGGCGTGCTGGGGCTGATCTTCGAGATCAAGGCCGGCGCATTCGGCATCGGCGGGCTGGTGTCCCTGGCGTCGCTCGGGCTCTTCTTCGGCTCGTCGTTCCTGATCGGGCTCGCCGGCTGGGAAGAGGTGATCCTCCTCGGCGTCGGGCTGATCGCGCTGGCGGTCGAGGCGTTCGTGCTCCCCGGCTTCGGCGTCGCAGGGATCCTCGGCGTCATCTTCGTCGCCGGCGCCATGGTGATGGCGATGCTCGGGGCGGCTCCC
>CALGOK010000131.1 GCA_937961295.1 uncultured Gemmatimonadota bacterium | reverse complement strand
GATACGGCGCCCACCGAGATCTACACTCTTTCCCTACACGACGCTCTTCCGATCGCACCCGGGTCGAGCTGGAGCGCCTGTCGCAGGTTGCGCGCGGCACCAGGTCGGCCGCCAGCTGGTCGCGCACGGTGCGACGATCGAGCTGGTCGAGCACCCTCCGCACCGCGCCCGCGGGGTCGGGGGCATCGGGATCGACCACCACGCCCCCCGCGGCCTCGGTCATGGCGGCGAGCATGTCGTCGCGCCGCACGGTGATCACTTCCTCCCCAAGCGCGTCGCGATGCCAGCCGCCATCGTCGTCGGGAATGCGCGCACCCGCGAGCCCGCCGAGCGGGACGGTCACCACCGTCACCCGGTCGCCGGCCAGCGCAGAGGCGGCCGCGGTCACGGCCGCCTCCCCGTCGAACGCCTCGCCGTCGGTGAACACCACCACCGCCCGATCGCCACCCTCGCGCGCCTGCTCGAGCACCTCGCCCGCCAGTTGCAGCGCGCTGCCCAGGTTGCTGCCGCCCTCGCTCGCCACGGTGGGATCGAGGGCGTCGAGCTGGAGGGCGAGCGCGCTCTGGTCGAGCGTCAGCGGCGAGAGGAGGTACGGCCGCGCGGCGAACGCGACGAGCCCGAGCCGGTCCCCACCATGATCCTGTACCAGCCGCCGGGCCACCCGCACGGCGCGCTCGAGGCGCGACGGGTCGGCGTCGCGCGCCAGCATGGACCGCGAGATGTCCATCACGAACACGATGTTGAGGGCGCGAGACTCGGCGCTCCGCGCGGCGATGCCCCATCGCGGTCCGGCCATGGCGATCCCCATGAGCAGCACGGCGACGCCGAGCAGCCACGGCGAGCGACGGCCGTGCGCGGCGGCCGCATCGCCCAGGGCGCGTGACCAGGCCACCGCGGCAGCGATGCGGCGGCGACGGACCCACCAGGCGAACAGGCCCATCGCCACGGCAAGCACGGGCGCGAGCGCCAGGAACCAGGTTCGCTCGAAGGTCACGGGATCCGCACCACGGCTGTGCCGCTCAGCAACAGCTCGAGCACCAGGAAGCCAAGTCCCGCGACGAGAAACGGACGGGTGCGCTCCTCCTGCCGGACGTAGCGCACCACGTCGACCCGCGACCGCTCGAGGCGATCGATCTGCCGGAAGATGCGTCCCAGCGCCTCGGCATCGCGGGCGCGGAAGTACTGGCCTCCGGTCTCCTCGGCGATCTCGGTGAGCAGCGCCTCGTCGATGCGCACCGGGAGCACCTCGTAGCGGAACCCGCTCAATCCTCGGCTGGTCGGAATCCGCGCCTCGCCCTCGGTGCCGACGCCGACGGTGTAGACCTTCACGTCGAACGCCTGCGCGGTGCGCGCCGCAGTGCGCGGATCGATCAGCCCGCGATTGTTCTCGCCGTCGGTGAGCAGCAGCACCACGCGCTCCTTGCCGGGAACGCGCCGGAGTCGCGCCACGGCGGTGGCGAGTCCCGACCCGATGGCGGTGCCGTCCTCCAGCACGCCAACCTCGAGCGCGCCGATGGCGCGCTCCAGCGCCGGGTAGTCGAGCGTGACCGGGACCTGGGTGATCGCCTCGCCCGCGAAGGTGACCAGCCCGATCCGGTCGGCCGTCCGGCCCCGCACGAAGGCCACGGCCTGCTGCTTCGCCACCGAGAGCCGGTTCGACGGCGCGAAGTCCTCGGCGAGCATTGACGACGACACGTCGATCGCGATCACGATCGCGATGCCATCCGAGGAGACGATGGTCCGATCGCCGCGGCGATACGGACCCGCGGCCGCGGCCACCAGGGCGGCGCAGGCGAGCGACCGAAACGCCGGCGGAAGCAGGAGGCGCCAGCGGCCGCGGGTGGCGGCGGCGAACGGTGCCGCATCGCTCACCGTGGCCGACCGCGGCTGCAGGCGGTGGCGTCGCCACCACCACCAAGCCGGGAGGGCCAGCAGCAGAGCGAACAGCCACGGCCGGGCGAAGAACAGCATCGTCACTGCTCCCCGCGCGAGAGGAGCTGGAGTCCCGCGCGCGCCGCGGCAGCGAGCTCGGCAGCACGATCGGGGTCGAATCGGAGCGCGCGAGCCCGTTCGTGCCACGCCCGACCCGCCTCGTCGTCGGGGAGCATCGCCGCAAGGTGGTCCACGGCCAGCGCGACCTCGCCCGCGTCCAGCCACCGTTCCACCTGCGCGACCCGTTCGGCGCGCGACGCGGCGGGCCGCGGGGAGGCGGCGACCACCGGACCCCGCCGACGCCACCAGAAGGCCGCCGCGCCGAGCAGCAACGCCACCGGCACGAGCAGCACCACGAACGGCCACCACGAGACGGTGCCGCGCTCGACCCACGGCCGCGCAGCCTGCGGCGCGATCGATTCCGGCGCCACGCGCTCGGGAAGCACCGAGGCGACCCTCAGCGCCACGGTCGCATCCGGCAGGGTATCGATGCGGCCGTCGCCGCCGACGACCACGGCGCCGGGGATCACCAGCTGGTGGCGACCGGGCGCCCACACCGCCAGCGTGTACGCAATCCGGACCGAGTCCCCCTCGCGCTGCACGATGGGCGCGCCGACCAGGGTGGCGATCGCGCTGTCCGTGGGGCCGCGCGGCTCGAGCAGGGCGCCGGCCGGCAGCGGCACCCGATGCACCACGGTGAGCGTGTCGCCAACGGTCGGGGCCTGGGCCTGCTGCGCGGGGCTCATCGGGACTTGCCCTTGCCAAAGGCGGCCCGGAGCGCGGGCAGGTAGTCACCTGCCGTGTCGATGACGACTTCGCGCGCGCCCGCCGCGGCGATCGCCGCACTGCGGGCGGCGCGGTTTCGGGCCACCAGCGCTTGTACCCGTGCGCGCGCACCGGCGTCGGCGGCGTCGAACAGCACGCTGCGTCCCTGCTCCGCCCCGACGAGCGTGACCCAGCCGCTCCGCGGTAGGCGCGTCTCCCGCGCGTCCTCGAGGGCGATCGCGGTGACCTCGTGGCGCGCCGCCAACCCCTTGAGTGGCACCTCCCACCCGCGCGCGAGAAAGTCGGAGAGCACCACCACGAGCGAGCGCCGGGTGAGCAGCGCCCCGGCGGCGCGCAAGGCACCGGTCAGGTCCGTCGCCGCCCCGGACGGCTCGAGGTCGAAGAGCCGGCGCACCAGTCCGAACGTGTGGCGCTGCCCCCGCCCGGGTGGGATCACCGGCCCGATCGTGTCCGCGAACGCGAGCATCCCGACGCGGTCGTGCTGCTGCAGCGCCACCATGGCCAGCAGTGCCGCGACCTCGATGGCGCGCGCCGGCTTCGGCTCCGGGTCACCGTCCCCCGTCGACGCCGTGCGGTCCACCGGCGGCAGCACCGTCAGTTCGCGCGTCTCGGTGTACAGCTTGATGTAGGGGTGGCCGGTGCGGGCGAGGAGGTTCCAGTCGAGGTGGCGGACATCGTCGCCCTCGGCGTACGGCCGCACGTCGGTGAACTCCATCCCGGTGCCGCGAAAGACCGAGCGGACCTCGCCGCCGAGCAGGGCGTCGGTGGCCCGCCGCCCCCGCAATGCGAGGGTGCGGACCTGCCTCAGCAGCGACGGGGGGAGGAATCCCGGCACGTCACGGCACCGGCACCGCGGCCAGCACCTGGCGGACGACCCCGTCCGGATCGAGCCCCTCGGCCTCGGCGTCGAAGGTGAGCACGATCCGGTGGCGCAGCACGTCGGCCGCGAGCGACTGCACGTCCTCGGGCCCGACGAAGTCGCGTCCCTTGAGGAAGGCGTGGGCGCGCGCCGTCTGGGCCAGCGCGATCGAGGCGCGGGGCGAGGCGCCGTAGGCAATCATCGGCTCGAGCGCACCGAGTCCCACCTTGGCGGGTTCGCGGGTCGCGCGCACCAGGTCGACGATGTAGTCGGCCAGTCGCGGGTACAGGTGCAGCTGCTCGATCTGATCGCGCGCGGCGAGCACCTGCGCCGGCTCGGCGGCACGCTCCACGGGAATCTCCGCGCTGACGCTCATCCGCTCCAGCACCTCGCGCTCCTCGGTGCGCGTGGGGTAGCCGACGCGGACCTTGAGCAGGAACCGGTCGAGCTGCGCCTCGGGGAGCGGATAGGTGCCCTCGCTCTCGATCGGGTTCTGGGTGGCGAGCACCAGGAACGGGCGCGGCAGCGCGAACGTCTCGCCGCCGATGGTGACCTGCCGCTCCTGCATCGCCTCGAGCAGCGCCGACTGCACCTTGGCGGGGGCGCGATTCACCTCGTCGGCCAGGACGATCTGTGCGAAGATCGGGCCCTGCCGCGGCGTGAAGGCGTTGTGCGTGGTGTCGAAGATCATCGTGCCGACCACGTCGGCCGGCAGCAGGTCGGGCGTGAACTGGATCCGCGAGAACGAGGCGCGCAGCACGTCGGCGAGGGTGCGCACGGTGAGCGTCTTGGCGAGGCCCGGAACGCCCTCGAGCAGCACGTGCCCGCCGGTGAGCAGTCCGATCAGCAGGCGCTCGACCATGATGTCCTGGCCGACGACCCGCTTGCGCACTTCGGCGAGGACCTGCTGCACCGGGAAGGTCACGCGTCGTCTCCAGCGTTCATGCCGACGGCACGGTAGAGACCGCGCTCCTCGGCCGGAGTGAGCGGGCGCCATTCGCCCGGCTTGAGGTCGCCGAGCTTCACGGGGCCGTACTCGATCCGGGCCAGCCGCTCGACCTCGCCGCCCATCTCCTCCACCCAGCGGCGGACGATCCGGTGGCGGCCCTCGGTGAGGGTGACGTCGAGCAGGCAGCGCCCGTCACGTCCGGGCTTGGTCGAGGCACGCACCGGCTGCACCGGCCGACCGTCGATCATGATGCGTTCCTTCACCTTGCGGCCGAGCGTCGCCGCGTCGAAGCCGTTGACGAGGCCGAGGTAGCGACGGGGCACCTTCCAGCGGGGATGGGTGAGGCGGTGGAGCGCGTCGCCGTCGGTGGTCAGGAGGAGCAGCCCGGTGGTGCCGGCATCGAGGCGACCGACGTAGGAGAGGCCGCGGTGGTCGGGGAGGAGGTCGAACACGGTGGGGCGCCCCTTCTCGTCGGACGCCGTGGTGACCACGCCGATCGGCTTGTGGAGCGCGAGCCAGCGCCGCTCCGCCAGGCGCACCGCGCGGCCCTTGACCGTCACCTTGTCGCGCGCGGGATCGACCGAGCTGCCGAGCTCGGCCACGCGCCCGTTGACGCGCACGCTGCCGGCCCGGATCAGCTCCTCGGCCTTGCGCCGCGACGCCACGCCGGCGCGCGCGAGGAAGCGCTGCAGCCGCATCGCCGGCATCAGCCCTCGGTCACCGAGGCCAGCGCGCCGTCGTCGTCGTCCGAGGTCTCCGGCACGTGCGGCTGGAGCGCGATGGTGAGCTCCTCCGCACGCGGCAGGTCGGCGAGGTCGCGGAGCCCGAGCAGCTCGAGGAAGAGCGGTGTGGTGCCGTAGAGGAGCGGACGGCCGAGTCCCTCGATCCGGCCGACCGCCTCTATCAGGCCGCGCTCCTGCAGCGTGCGCAGCACGCCGCCGCAGTTGACGCCGCGGATCTCCTCGATCTCGGCGCGACCCACCGGCTGGCGATAGGCGATCGTCGCCAGCGACTCGAGCGTGGCGGGCGAGAGACGCGGGGTGCGCTGCGCCGCGCGGGCGCGCTCCACCGCCGCGGCGTAGGCCGCGCGCGTGAGGATCTGCCACCCGCCGGCCAGTTCCACCACCTCGACGGCGTGACCGTCGAAGTCGTAGTGCTCGCGCAGCGACTCGATCGCCGTGCGCACCTCTGCCTCCCCGGCGTCGGGGTCGAGCGCGCCGAGCTCCTCGAGCGTCAGCGGGCGGTTGGCGGCGAAGAGCGCCGCCTCAATCAGCTGCGACAGCTGGGGCAACGGATTCACGGGCAATCACCAGGGGCGCGAACGGTTCAGCCTGGACGACGCGGCAGAGGCCGCGCCGCGCCAGCTCCAGCAGCGCCAGGAGTGTGGACAGGACGTCGACCAGCGAGGGCGAGTTTCCGAGCGCCTCGCGCCAGTCGAAGGATTCGCGATCGGCCAGCAGGTTCTCGAGCCGCACCGTGGCGCCCTCGACATCGAGCGGGCGCGGCACCACGCGATGGAGCACCGGCGACGGGATGTTGAGGATCACCCGCTCCACCGCCACCAGCAGGTCGGCGAGGTCGACGGTCATCGGCGGAGGCGGCGGCGCATCGGGCGGCGGCGGCAGCCAGCCGCGGGCATGGCGCTCGGCCCGCCGCTCCGCGGCCCGCCCCAGCCAGAGCGCGATCTCCTTGATCTGCTGGTATTCGAGCAACCGCCTCACCAGCTCGGCCCGGGGATCCTCCCACCCTTCCTCGTCGTGCCGCGGCAGCAGCATCTGCGCCTTGAGCCGGACCAGTCGCCCCGCCATCTCCAGGTAGTCGGCCGCCTGGTTGAGTCCCAGCGCATGGATCGCGGCCAGGAACTGGTCGGCGATCCGGGCGATCGGGATGTCGGCGATGTCGATCTGGTCCTCGCGCACCAGGTGCAGGAGGAGATCGAGCGGGCCGTTGAACCCGTCGAGATCGACGACGAACCCCGGGACGGGGGCGGCGGCGCCCGCCGCGGGGACCGGAAGCGCGGTGGTCATCACCGAAAGATGTTCCAGCCGAGCCCCGCCGCGAAGGGGAGCGCCAGGTCCATGAGGTGCAGCAGCGCCCAGCGCGCCGGGGCCAGCAGCCGCTGGAGCACGCCGGGGAGGAGCCAGATCACGCCGATCAGGATCAGGAACCCGAACCGGTCGAGCTGGCGATAGCGGGCGCCCCATGCCGGGGGCAGCGCGTGGTAGAGCAGCCGCGAACCATCGAGCGGCGGGATCGGGATCAGGTTGAAGGTGCCCAGGAGCAGGTTGAGGAAGATCCCCCAGGTGAGCATCCGCTGGGCAGTGTCGATGGTGGTGGTCCCCGCCCCGCCACTCAGCTGGTGGACCAGCCCGGCGACGATGAACAGGATCGTGCAGACGATCGCCAGGATGAAATTGGTGATCACGCCGGCCGACGAGACGATCAGGTCCCCCCGGACATAGTTCCGGAAGTTCCGGGTGACCACCGGCACCGGCTTGGCCCCGCCGAACGTGAACGCCCCGTTGCTCAGGAACCAGAGCATCGCCGGCAGCGCCACGGTGAGGATCGGGTCGATGTGGGGCAGCGGGTTGAGGGTGATCCGGCCGAGCTTGTAGGCGGTGTCGTCGCCCTGACGGAGCGCCGTCCACCCATGGGCCACCTCGTGGGCCACCAGGGCGAACAGCAGCATCGGGAGGGCGAGCAGGAAGTCGCTGAGCAGGGCAGAATCCTCGGGGGCCGGGGCAAGGCGGCAAGGTAAGGAGGCGGGGCGATGCGGTCAAAGCAGGAGGACCCCGGCGACTTGTCCGAAAGCCCCCCGGTGGCTAGGTTTACGGGCTAGTCGTGGCTCCCATGGGGGGAGCACGGCCCCGGTTCACAGCAGAGGATGTCGAGTGCCGCGCATCAAGTCCGCCAAGAAGCGTCAGCGTCAGACCAAGGTCCGCACGGCCCGCAACAAGGCGCAGCGGAGCGAGCTCCGCACCGCGGTCAAGAAGGTTCGCGCCGCCGGGACCAAGGCCGAGGCCGAGGCCGCGCTGAAGGAGGCCACCGCGCTGGTCGACCGCGCCGGCCGGAAGAACCTCGTGCACCGCAATGCCGCCGCCCGGACCAAGAGCCGGCTCGCCAAGATGGTGGCTGCCAGGGACGCCTGAGCGCATCAGGCGTCCGTACGCCAAACCGCCCGCCGGGAGCTCCCGGCGGGCGGTCGTCGTTTCGGGGGGAGTGAGGCTCACACCGCCGTGAGCTCGGCCCCGCACTTCTCGCAGTACCACTCGAGCGGCCGGTTCATCGCGCCGCACTCGCCGCAGCGCAGCGTGCGGGCGATCAGCTCACCGCTCGTGTCGGTGGGGACCTCGGGGAGGATCGGGTCGGGGTCATGCACCACCCGGATGGTCTCCGACCGGGTGGCGGCGGGCCCCTTCGCCTCGGCGGCACCACTCTCGTCGCGCGAGCGCATGAACCGGGGCTTCTGGTCCTGCGGCGGGAATCCGAGTGGCGGCGCGGACGGCGGCACCACCGGGCGTTCCGGCCGGGGCGGCTCGTTGCCGCTCGGCGTGAACGAGAGCGGCCCGAAGCTGGGCGTCGCCCCCGTGCGCGAGGGGTCCCCGGCATCCCCGGCCGGCTCCTCGTCGTCGTCCTCCTCCGCCCGATCGAAGATCGAGAGCAGGTCGTCGGCCTCGTCGTCATCCACCGGCTCGACCGCGTCCGGCCCGGCCGAGGCAGTCGGTTCCTCCTGGGCGGCGGGCTGCGGCTCGGGAGGGGCCTCCTCGGGCCACGGTTCCGGCTCGGCGGGCACCGTCTCGGGCTCCTCAGGGAGGACCGGCGCCACTGCACCAGCTCCACCAGGCTCCGCGGGCGCGGTGACCGAGGCGTGCACCTCTTCCAGCTTGGTGATGCGGTCAGCCACCTCGCCGATCGATTCCTCCAGGTCAGCGAGCTCGTCGACGTGGCGCTGGCGCTCGCTCTCGAATCGCTCGTCGTCGTACTCCCCGACGCCGTGGCGCAGCTCGACCTCGGCCAGCGACTCGCGCGCCCGGCGCGCCCGCTCCATCAGCGCCTGGGCCTCGCTGCGGTCATCCGCGAGGCGCGAGCCGATGGTGTTGGCGTGCTGGCGAAGCTGATCGGTCAGGCCGTCAAGGCGCTTGCGATAGTCCTGGCGCACCCGATCGAGGACGGCCTGAGGCACATCGCTCCCCTGCTCCTCGAGTCGCGCCAGCCATCCGGCGATGGCATTGCGTTCCTCGAGCAGGGCCTCGACGGCGGCCAGGTCCTGGGTATCGGGCATCATTGCCAATGTAGTATCGGCGGACGGAGGACGGAACGACGGAGCCGCTGCAGGCGCACCGCTCGGGGTGCGCGATCCCGCCATCGCGCGCCGTCAACGGCGCGCCCGCAGGATCCGGCCCCCTCAGGCCTCCCCGTGGACGATCCGTCCCCCGACGATCGTCCACCGCACCACGCCGGGAAGCTGCTCACCGAGCCACGGGGAGTTGCGGGAGCGGGAGCGGATCCGCTCGGGGTCGACGGTCCAGGTCGCCTCCGGATCGAACACCACCACGTCGGCCGGCGTGCCGCGCACCAGCGATCCCCCGGGCAGGTGCCAGAGCCTCGCGGGCGCGCTGCTCATCCGCTCGATCAGCGCGGACAGCGTGAGCGTCCCCGGGCGGACCAGCTGCTGCAGGCCGATCGACAGCGCCGTCTCGAGGCCGATGATGCCGTTCGGAGCGTCGTCGAACTCGCGCTCCTTGGCATCGTAGTGGTGCGGCGCGTGGTCGGTGGCAATGCAGTCGATCGTCCCGTCCGCCAGCGCCTCGCGAATGGCATCCCGATCCTCCGCCTCGCGCAGCGGCGGGTTCATCTTGGCGTTGGTGTCGTAGTCGCCCACCCGCTCGTGGGTGAGCGCGAAGTGGTGCGGCGCCGCCTCGGCGGTGACCGGCAACCCCTTCTCCTTGGCGCGGCGGATCAGCACGACCGACCCGCGGGTGCTCATGTGGCAGAGGTGCACGTGCCCGCCGGTGAGCTCGGCGAGGATGCAGTCGCGCGCGACGTGGATCTCCTCGGCGGCCGCGGGAATCCCCTTGAGCCCGAGCCGGGTGGAGACGATCCCCTCGTGCATCGCTCCGCCGCGCGCGAGCGGCATGTCCTCGCAGTGATCCGCCACCGGGATGCCGAAGGTGCGGGCGTACTCCAGCGCATTGCGCATCAGCTGGCTGGACATCACGGGATGACCGTCATCGCTCACCGCCACCGCGCCGGCGCCGACCATCTCGCCGAACTCCGCGAGCCGCACGCCCTGCTGCCGCACCGAGAAGCAGGCGAAGGGGGAGGGACCCGCGGGCCCGGGGGGCACGGGCGCCGGCGTGAAGCG
>CALGOK010000130.1 GCA_937961295.1 uncultured Gemmatimonadota bacterium | reverse complement strand
TGCGGTTCGGCCGCATCCGGCGGACGTGGGCACCCAGGAACATGTCGGGGAGGAAGAGGATCCCCTTCTCCTCCGGGATCGCGTCGATCACGTCGAGCACGTTGCCGCTGGTGCAGCAGTAGTCGAGCTCGGCCTTCACCGCCGCGGTGGTGTTCACATAGCCCACCGCCACGTAGTCGGGGAACTGGCGCCGCCAGCCGCGCACCTCCTCGGGGGTGATGGTGTCGGCGAGCGAGCACCCGGCCTCGAGGTTGGGGAGCAGCACCGTCTTCTCTGGCGAGAGCACCTTGGCGGTCTCAGCCATGAAGTGCACGCCGCAGAAGACGATCACGTCCTCCTCCACCTCGGCGGCACGGCGCGACAGGCCGAGCGAGTCGCCCACGAAGTCGGCCACATCCTGCACTTCGGCGCGCTGATAGTTGTGGGCGAGGATGATCGCGTTGCGTTCCTTCGCGAGGCGGCGAATCTCCGCCTGCAGGACGGGAATCTCCTCCTCGCGGTAGGGCTGCGCCTCGATCACCGGCAGGGACAGGCTCACTCGTTGCTCCACGACTTCGGGTTCGGAAAATCGGCCCGGCGATGGCCGCCGCGTGACTCGCGGCGGCCCCGCGCGGCCCGGGCGATCAGCGCGGCCACCCGCAGCTGATCGGCGGTCTGCCAGGCGCCCGACGGCGTCCGGGCCAGCAGGTCGGCCAGGCCGATCTCGGCCTCGGCCAGCCCCGGCTCGGTCCGCAGCACGCCGGCCTCCCGCGTCAGAATCGAGCGCATCCGCGCCCGGAGCGCCAGCGCCTCGGGCCGGTCGTCGATCCCCACGTCCACGTCGGTCGCCGCCGGCGCCAGCGAGGCCGGCGGCCGCGGCGCATCGGTGAGCGCCGCGTGGATCTCGCGCCCGGCGCGGTCGGCGAACACCAGCCCCTCGAGCAGCGAGTTGGACGCCAGTCGATTGGCGCCGTGCACCCCCGTGTTGGCGCACTCGCCCACCGCCCACAGCCCCGGCACGCTGCTCCGCCCGCCGAGGTCGGTGCGGATGCCACCCATGGCATAGTGCATCGCCGGCGCCACCGGCAGCACGTCGCGCGCGAGCGAGAGGCCGTGCGCGGCGACCAGCGCACTCACCCCCGGAAACCGCTGCTCCACGTCCTCGACATGCCGCGCGTCGAGGAACGCATCGTCGCGGAACGCGCGGATCGCCACGCTGCGCGCCACCACGTCGCGCGAGGCGAGTTCGCCGCGCGGATCGGCGTCGAGCACGAACCGGTGCCCCCTGCCGTCCACCAGCCACGCCCCGGCACCGCGCAGCGCCTCGGTGAGCAGCGGCGCCGGGTTCACCCCCGGCACGCGAAGCGCCGTGGGGTGGAACTGGAGGAACTCCAGGTGCGCCAGCGTGGCGCCCACCGCGTGCGCAAATGCCCAGCCGTCGCCGGTCGCCACCGGCGGGTTGGTGGTCACCTCGAACAGCTGCCCCACGCCGCCGGTGGCGAGCACCACCGCGGGCGCCGCGATCGCGCTCGGCTCGCCCTCGTCGTCGAGCACGATCGCGCCGATCACCCGTTCGCCGTGGCGCACCAGCCGGCGCACCCGGGTGCGCTCCAGCAGCGTGATGCGCGGATCGGCGAGCACCACGCGCGACAGCGCCTCCACCAGCGCGGCGCCGGTGCGGTCGCCCTCGGCGTGCAGGATCCGCGGCCGCGAGTGCGCCGCCTCGAGCCCGAAGCGCAGCGCGCCATCGGGTCCACGATCAAAACGGGCGCCGAGCTCGAGCAGTTCCCGCACGCGCGCAGGACCCTCGTGCACCAGCACGTCCACCGCGAGCGGGTCGGCCAGGCCGTCGCTCGCGGCGATCGTGTCGGCGGCGTGGAGCGCCGGCGAGTCGTCAGCATCGAGCGCCACGGCGATGCCGCCCTGCGCCCAGGCCGTGTTGGAGTCCTGCAGCGTCGCCTTGGTGACCAGCAGGACGTCGCGGCCCTCCGACGCGAGCCGCCAGGCGGTCCAGAGACCGGCGACCCCGGTGCCGATGACGAGCGGCCGGTGGGTGTGGGGCACGGGGGAAATCTAGCGGAGGCAGGAGTGTGCGACGGCCAGCCGCGGCCGTCAGGCCGCGGGGATGCAGCCACGAACCCCCGCGGCCTGACGGCCGCGGCTGTTCAGCCCTTCGCCTTCCTGACCGCCTCGGTCAGCGCGGGCACCACCTCGAACAGGTCACCCACGATGCCGTAGTCGGCCACCTTGAAGATCGGGGCGTCCTTGTCGCGGTTGATCGCGACGATGGTCTTGGCGGTGCGCATCCCGGCGAGGTGCTGGATGGCGCCGGAGATCCCCACGGCGAAGTAGAGCTCGGGGGCCACCGTCTTGCCGGTCTGGCCCACCTGATGGCCGTGGCCGATCCAGCCGGCGTCGACCACTGCGCGTGACGCGCCGACGGCCGCCTCGCCGCCGAACGCCGCGGCGAGTTCCTCGAGCAGCGCGAAGTGCTTGGGATCACCGAGGCCGCGGCCGCCCGAGATCACCACGCGCGCCTCCGCCACGTCCACCGCCTCGCCCTCCGGCTCGGCCACGCCGGTCACCGTGAGCCGCTGCGTGAACGACGCCGGTGCGAGCGCCTCGACCGCGCCAGCCTTGCCGGCGCTCGTGGCGGCGTAGGCCGACGGGCGCACCGCGATGACCGGCGTGCCGGCGAGATCGAGCACCTGGATCGCCTTGCCAGCGTACACCGGGCGGGTGACGCGCACCGCGTCGCCGGCGATCTCCACCTGGGTGACGTCCATGCCGCACGGCGCGCCGATCCGCGCCGCGATGCGTGGGGCGAGGTCCTTGCCGGTGGCGGTGGCCGAGGTGACGATGGCGCGGTACTCGCCGGCGATCGTCGCCACGGTGGCCACGATGCCGTCGGGGTTGTACTGCGCGAACGCGTCACCGGTGACGGTGCGCACCCGGTCGGCGCCCGCGGCACCGAGACCATCGAGCCCGGCCACCTCGCCGGCGGCGAAGACGATCGCGTCCACCGCACCGCCCGCCGCCTCGGCGAGCTGGCGCGCGGCGGCGAGGAGTTCGGGAGCGCCCTTGCGCAGCGCGCCGTCGCGCTGCTCGAGAATCGCGAGCACGTTCGCCATCACAGCACCTTCGCTTCGGAAGTCAGCGCCTCGAGGAGCGCCGGCACTGCGGCCGCGCCCTCCCCCACGATCCGACCCGCCGGCCGCTCCGGCGGCAGCGCCAGCGACACCACCGTCGCCTGCGCGCCCTCGACGCTTGCCGGGGTCACGTCGAGCGGCTTCTTCTTGGCCGCCATGATCCCCTTGAGCGACGGCAAACGCGGGTTGTTGAGCCCCTTGTCGCAGGTGAGCACCGCGGGGAGCGCGCACGTGGCGCCCTCGGTGCCACCCTCGATCTCGCGCATCACCTTCACCGTGCCGCCCTGCACCTCGAGCTCGGCGATCGCCGTGGCGCACGGCCGCTCGAGCAGCTCGGCCACCATCGCGCCGGTCTGCTGGCCGTAGTCATCCACCGCGAGCTTGCCGAAGAGCACCAGGTCGTAGCCGCCGTCCTTGAGGTGGCTCACGAGCACGCGCGCGTTGGCCAGGCCGTCGGCCGACGGCTCGCCCTGCAGGTGCACGGCGCGGTCGATCCCCATCGCCAGCGCGGTGCGGAGCGTCTCCTGCACGCTGTCGGGACCGAACGCCACCGCCACGGTCTCGCCGTCGCCCGCCTGCTCCTTGAGCGCGATGGCGGCCTCGAGCGCGAACTCGTCGTACGGATTGGGCACGAACTTCACCCCCGCCGGATCGATCGCGGTGCCGGCGGCGGCGATCACGATCTTGGCGGTGGTGTCAGGGACCCTGCGGATGCAGACGGCGATCTTCACTGTGTCGGTCGTCCTTTCATGGCACGGAATTCGTGCAGGCGCACCCCTCGGGGTGCGCGATGCCCGCATCGCGCGCCGTGAACGGCGCGCCTGCATGGCGTTCGGTCGTGATCAGTACGCCGCAATCCCGGTGATCTCCTGCCCCAGGATCAGCGAATGCATGTCGTGGGTGCCCTCGTAGGTGTACACGCTCTCGAGGTTGGCGAGGTGCCGCATCGAGTGGTACTCCACGAGGATCCCGTTGGCGCCGAGGAGGCGGCGCGCCTCGCGCGCGATCTCGCACGCCATGTTCACGTTGTTGCGCTTGGCGAGCGACACCCGCGACGGAGTGGCCTTGCCCTGGTCCTTGAGCCGGCCGAGCTGCAGCGCCAGCAGCTGGCCCTTGGTGATCTCGGTGAGCATCTCGGCGAGCCGCTCCTGCTGGAGCTGCGTCGCCGCGATCGGCCGGCCGAACATCACCCGGTTCATCGCGTAGCGGCGCGCCTCGTCGTAGCACGCCATCGCGGCGCCCACGCCGCCCCACGCGATGCCGTAGCGCGCCTGCGTGAGGCACATCAGCGGCGACTTGATCCCGGCCGACTTGGGCAGGATCGCATCCTTGGGCAGGTGCACGTCCTGCAGGTGCAGCTCGCTGGTGTCCGACGCGCGGAGCGAGAGCTTCCCCTTCTGGTCCTTGCCGGTGAAGCCGGGGGTGTTGGTCGGCACGATGAAGCCGCGGATTCCCTTGGCGTCGTCGATGTCGCCGGTCTTGGCCCAGACGATCGCCACGGTGGCCTGCGAACCGTTGGTGATCCACATCTTGGTGCCGTTGAGCACCCAGCCGTCGCTGGTCTCGCGCGCGGTGGTGATCATCCCGGCGGGGTTGCTGCCGAAGTCGGGCTCGGTGAGGCCGAAGCAGCCGATCTCCTCGCCGCTGGCGAGCTTGGGAAGCCAGTGCTGCTTCTGCTCGTCGCTGCCGAAGGCAAAGATCGGGTACATCACCAGGGCGCCCTGCACCGACGCGAACGAGCGGATGCCGCTGTCGCCGCGCTCGAGCTCCTGCATGATCAGGCCGTAGGCGACGTTGTTGAGCCCGGCGCAGCCGTACTCCTCGGGAAGGTTGGCGCCGAAGAGCCCCAGCTCGGCCATCCCGGGGATCAGCTGCTTGGGGAAGCGCCCCTCGTCATAGGCCGTCCCGATGACCGGAATGAGCGCGTCGGACACCCACTGCCGGACGGTGTCGCGGACCGCGCGCTCCTCCTCGGAGAGGAGCGAATCGATGTCGTAGAAGTCGACGCCGGTGTACTCGGCGGAGCCGGCCATGCGAGGGGTCCCCGGGTTGAAGTCGGGGGGAAGATAATACCCCGCTCGGGGCCGAGATTGGCGACTCGAGACTGGAGATTCGAGGGGGCCTGGGGGCTCCCCCGGAGGACCGGCCGCCTCCTCGAATCGCCAACCACCAATCTCAAGTATCGTCTATCTGTACGCCGCCATCCCAGTCACCGCCTCGCCGATGATCAGGGTGTGCATGTCGTGGGTCCCCTCGTAGGTGTACACGCTCTCGAGGTTGGCCATGTGGCGCATGCTGTGCCAGCCGCCGAGGATGCCGTTGGCGCCGAGCAGCCGGCGCGCCTCGCGCGCCACCTCGCAGGCCATGTCCACGTTGTGGCGCTTGGCGAGCGACACCTGCGCCGGGGTGGCCTGGCCCGCGTCCTTGAGGCGCCCGAGGTGGATGGCCAGCAGCTGGCCGTTGGTGATCTTGGTGACCATGTCGGCGAGCCGCTCCTGCTGCAGCTGCGTCGCCGCGAGCGGCTTGTCGAACATCACCCGGCGCACGGCGTACTGCAGCGCCTCGTCGTAGCACGCCATCGCGGCGCCGAGCGTCCCCCACACGATGCCGTACCGGGCCTGGGTGAGGCAGGAAAGTGGTGAGCGGAGCCCACCGCTCTTCGGCAGCAGCGCGTCCTTCGGCAGCTTCACCTGGTCGAACGACATCGCGCTCGATTCGCTCACCCGAAGCGAGAACTTGTCATCGATGCGGTGCACGGTGACGCCCGGGCGATCGGTCTCGACCAGGAATCCGCGGATGCTCTTGGGGTCGTCGCTGCCATTGGTCTTGGCCCACACCACCGCCACGTGCGCCGACGGGCCGTTGGAGAGCCACTTCTTGGTGCCGTGCAGCACCCAGCCGTCGGCGGTCTCGGTGGCGTCGACGATCATCCCCGCCGGGTTGCTGCCGAAGTCGGGCTCGGTGAGCCCGAAGCAGCCCACCACTTCGCCCCGCGCCATCGGCGGCAGCCAGCGCCGCTTCTGCTCCTCGCTGCCGTACTCGCGGATCGGGAACATCACCAGCGAGCTCTGCACCGACGCGAACGAGCGGATCCCGCTGGCGCAGCGCAGGAGCTCGCACATGATCAGGCCGTAGTCCACGCTCGAGCGACCGGGACCGCCGTACTCCTTCGGCGTGGTGGGGCCGAGCAGTCCCATGCGGCCCATCTCGGTCGCGATTTCGCCGGGAAACTCGCCGGCGAAGTAGAGATCGTTGATCCGCGGCATCAGCCGCTCGTCGACCCACCCCCGCACCTCCGCACGGAGCGCCTTCTCCGCGTCGCTGAGCAGCGTGTCGGTGGCCAGCACGTCGGGATGGCTGAACGGCGGCAGCGGTTCGGGATGGAGCTGGGCCAGCGGCTTCATGCGATTGTTCCGGTGTAGCGGGGGGCGGGAATATACCCCGCGGGGACGGTGGCGGCGGCGGGAATCCCCACCGCACGGGCCTTGCGACGGAACGCCGGACCGTGGTCGAGCGGCAGGTCGTTCTCGCACTGCCACTGGTGCACCATCTCGTGCAGCAGCGTCTCGGTGGCGGCAGCCCAGCCGTCGCGCTCGATGTGCCGTCGCGACAGCGTGATTGCCACCGGCATCGCGTCGTCGCCGGCCATGAATTCGCCGAGCCGGGTGGCCATCCGGTCGGAGAGCCGGATCGCCACGGTGGAGAGCCGGCCGCCGAAGTGGCGCTCGTTGAGGATCTGGTGCAGCCGTTCCAGCCGGTCGAGCAGCGGCCGGTGCGACTCGGGGACCGGCGACGGGTGGCGCGCACGCCGCACCGGCGCGTGCCGCTCCACCGGGAAGCGCAGGAACTGCTGTCGCGCGGCGAGGCGCTCGGCGCGCGGCACCCGCGGCTTGAGGAAGGTCACGATCGCGCGGAGCACGTCGTCGGGCGCCCAGGCGTAGCCGGCGTGCAGCCGGAGCCCCTGCCGCGCCGCGAACGACACCAGCACGGTGCGGTTGCGGGTGAGCGTCACCTTCACGTCACCGGGAAGCCCGAGGCGGCGCAGCCGCAGGGGCAGCGCCGCCTTGGGATCGGTGTCCAGCGTCAGTTCCAGTTGTGCAGCAGGATCAGGCACCATCAGTCGTGCGTCACTCCTCGTTCACCACACCACGCGGAGCCGGTAGGTGAGCGTGGCGCTCCCCTTGGCCGGCACGGTCACCGGAAACACCACCCGCGATGCCGCGCGGCGCACCGCCGGCACGCTGCTCGACACCACGCTCCACTCGCCGCCACGGTCCTCGCGCACCTCCACCGTCACCGCGGTGTCCTTGGCGTTGGTGAGCTCCACGCTATAGGCGACGTTGGCCACCGTGCGGGTCGGGTTGGCGAGCCGCGACGTGGTGAACTCGGTCTGGGTGCGCCGCGCCGTCACGTCGAACGCCGTGCCGGTGCTCACCTCGAACAGTTCGCCCGGCCCGGTGTGGCCGATGCCGCCCTGCCCCACCAGCTGCACCCGCCCCGCCGCGTCGGTGTCGTACACGCTCACGCCACCGGCCGGCAGCGGCAGGTCGCCGAACGGCGTCCCCTGCTTCCGCTCCAGGCGGTAGCTCACCTCCACCGGCACCTCCTGCTCGTCCATCATCTGCGGGAACCCGCCCCAGAACGGCATCGAGCCGCCCACCGACAGCTTGAGCTGCGGTGCCACGCTCGCCGGCGTGAAGAGCGGCAAAGCCAGCATCGCGCCCGGGACGAACGTCACGCGACCCGGAAGCGTGTAGAGCTTCACCTCGCCGATCGATTCGCTTCCCATCACCGCCATTTCCTGCATCGCGTCGGCCTGCCGCGCCATCGCCATCATCGGCATCGGCGGTTCGACCTTCTGCCCGATGTCGCCCGCCAGGAGCTGCACCTCGGCGTTCGCCAGGTCAAGCGTGCCGGCGGTCACCGTGGCGACACCCTCCAGCCGCGCGTTGCTGCCGAGGAAGAGCCGGTACGACGCGTGCCACGAACCGCCCGGCGACTCGTACATCACTTTGAGGTTCTGGCGCGCGCGGTCGGCCACCAGCGTCACATCGGCGACCGGTGCCGCCGGCACCAGCTCCGCCGGCCACACCAGGTGACCCGGCCGCATGAACACCACTCCCGGGACCGCCGTGCCGCCGCTGGACAGGATCTCCCAGCGCTCGGGGTCCATCGCCATCAGCCGCGCCTGGATCACCGGCTTGTCGCCGCCGGGGATGAACGTGAAGGTCCGGCCGATGTTGCGGCGGAGCAGCGACTCCTCGTTGAACGCCGCGTCGTAGCCGAGGCGGCTCACCGACACGCCGGGATCGAGCACGGTGAACGAGCTGGGCACGAACCGGCCGAGCACCAGCGGATGGCTGGAGGTCCCGGCGGGGACGCGGACATCGAGGGTCCGGCGCACCAGGGTGCGACCGTTGGCAAACAGGGTGACCGACGTCGCGTCCTGCGCGGGCAGGACCGTCGGGGCAACGAGCAGCGCGCCGAGTGCCAGGGGAACGAGGCGACGCGTCATGGCAGGACCTCCATGGCGATGCGGACCGCGATGGTGCGGACCAGCAGGTAGGTGATCGGAATGGCCATCACCGCATACCAGCGGCCCATGGGTGACGTCGGAAGGCGCCACCAGACCCACGCCGTGGCGAGGAGGGTGGCCAGCAGCGCCGCCCGGCGGGCGATCAGCGCGGCCTTGCGCTCGCGGCGCCGGTGGCACGGCGGACAGCGCTCGCCGAAGTCGATCCCGGCGACGAACGCGCCGCACTCGACGCAGGGGACCTCACGCCACCCGGCGGGCGACGGCATCGCCGAATTCCTCGGTGGAGGCGGTGCCGCCCAGGTCGCGGGTGCGCACCTTGTCGGCCACGATGGTGGCGACGATGGCGCGGCGGATCCGCTCGCCCGACTCCGTCTCGCCCACGTGGTCGCACATCATCGCCGCAGCGAGGATCAGCGCCGACGGATTGGCGATCTTCTGCCCCGCGATGTCGGGGGCGGAGCCGTGCACCGCCTCGAAGATCGCGGCGTCGGTGCCGATGTTGCCGCCGGGCGCCAGCCCGAGCCCGCCCACCAGGCCGCTGATCTCGTCGGAGAGGATGTCGCCGAACAGGTTGGTGGTGACGATCACGTCGAACTGCTCGGGGCGCATCACCAGCTGCATCGCGCAGTTGTCGACGATCAGGTCGTTGCACTCGACCCGGCCCTCGTAGCGCTTCGCCACCTCGCGCCCCACCTCGAGGAAGAGTCCCGACGTGTGCTTGAGGATGTTCGCCTTGTGCACCAGCGTCACCTTCTTGCGGCCGTGCGCGAGCGCGTACTCGAACGCGTAGCGCACCACCCGCTCCGCACCGGTGCGGGTGACCACCGCCACCGATTCGGCCTGGCCGCGCTCGTCGCCGTCGATGGTGACCCAGCGCTCCTGGCCGATGTAGAGCCCCTCGAGGTTCTCGCGCACCAGCACGATGTCGATGCCGTCGTAGCGGCCGCCGGGCACGATGGTCTTGGCGGGACGCAGGTTGGCGTAGAGCTGGAACGCCTTGCGGAGCGCCACGTTCACCGAGCGGAAGCCGCTTCCCACCGGGGTGGTGAGCGGTCCCTTGAGCGCCAGTCGGGTGCGCCGGATGCTCGCGAGCGTCGCCTCGGGAAGCGGGTCGCCGGTGGCGTCCACCGCGGCCATCCCGCCGAGCTGGTGGTCGAAGCCCCAGCTGAGGCCGGTCGCCTCGAGGACCTTCACGGCGGCCGCAGTGATCTCGGGGCCGATGCCGTCCCC
>CALGOK010000129.1 GCA_937961295.1 uncultured Gemmatimonadota bacterium | reverse complement strand
CTGACGCCGACGCGCGCGACGCCGCCGGGTATGCGGCGTTCGATCACGCCATGGCAGCTGGTCATGCCGGCGTCGCCGACCGGCTGATGCGTCACGCGGCACGCCGCGCCGGTGGCGGCCCGCGGGTCATGGCGTGGTTCGACGCGGTGGTGCTGCCGACCGACGACGCGCCGGGATGGGACGAGGTGCTCAGCGGTGAGCTGCTGTCGCTGGGACTGATGTACGCGGCGCTCCACGATCGCAGCGACCTGATCGGCGCGATGCGGCGGGCGCGCGAGATTCCCAACCGCACCGGATATCACGCGCTGATGGTCGCGGCACGTTGGGGCCGCGAGCGGGCCGCGTGGTCGCGGCTCGGCGTCGACACCCATGCCGACCTGGCCTCCGGATCACCGCTGCGGTCAACGGCGCTGATGGAGGCTGCGCGGGACGGCCACGTGGGCATCGCCCGCCGCCTGCTGGCGGCCGGTGCACGGGTCGACCGCGCCGATGCCGAGGGGAGGACCGCATTGCACTGGGCGGCCCGCGCTGGGCAGGATGCCTATGCGCGAGTCCTGCTCGAGGCGGGGGCGCGACGCGACCTCCGCGATCGCGACGGACAGCGGCCCGCCGAGCTGGCCGCGCGGGCGGGACACGCCGCGCTGGCGACGCTGCTCGAGCCGCAGGCCGCGCCGTGAGTCGTGCAACGATCGCCCTGCTCGTGGCGGCCGCGCCGCTCGCGGCCCAGGCGCCCGACCGCTGCCGGAGCGACGCCGCACACCTCGCGTCCGCCGACCTCTACTGCCTGGAGCTGATCGCCGCGCCGGGCGTGCCCGCGACGATCCGCGGTCACGTGATCCTCGACCTCGCGCCCGGGCCGTTCACGCTTCCCGCCACGCGCGACGGGGTGATTCGCTACCGACCGCGCGTCGTGCTCGACGGCCTGCCCGATCCCCGGGCACTCGATGCCGACGCCGCACACTACGTGGCCTGGGTGACCACCCCGCTGTTCGCATCCTGGGAGCGACTCGGCGTGGTCAGCAACGGCACCACCGCGGTGGGCGAGGTGCGCCACGACCAGTTCGTGATCGTGATCAGTGCCGAGGCCGACACGCAGGCGACCGAGCGCCGGGGCGCGCTGGTGCTGCGCGGCGGCAGCCCGAGCACCCGGATCCAGCCGCCCGACTTCCTCGACTTCACGGCGGGCCTGGTGGGAGTGGATGCGAAGGATCTGGCCGCGGTCGCCGAAGGGCACGGCCATCATGGGGCGGATGACGGGTGGGGCACGGTGCCGATGCCGCCGGGATTCGCGATGCTCCCCGGCGAGATGCTCCTCCGGCCAGGCGTCCGGCCGCGACTCCCCAGCCGTGCCGCCGACTCCTCGCGCCCGACCGAGGTGCTCAGACCGCAGGACGGCGATTCGCTCACGCTGGTGGCGAGCGCCGTGCAGCGTCGGGTGCACGGCGTCGAACGCACCATGTTCGCATTCAATGGACAGCTCCCCGGGCCACTGCTCTGGGTCGAGCGGGGCACCACCATCCACGTGCGATTCGAGAACCGACTCGACCAGCCGTCGTCGATCCACTGGCACGGGCTGCGCCTCGATCATCGCATGGACGGTGCGCCGCCGGTGTCGCAGGCGCCGGTGCCAGCGGGCGGAAGCTTCGACTACACGGTGACGTTTCCCGATGCGGGACTCTACTGGTACCACCCGCACGTCAAGGAGGAGATGCAGCAGGACCTCGGCCTGTCGGGGAACATCATGGTGCGCGGCATGGCGGGACTGCCGCCGGTACACCGCGAGGAGATCCTGCTGCTTGACGACATCCTGATCGGCGACGACGGAATGGTGCCGTGGGGCGAGGAGGCACCGACCCACGCGCTGATGGGCCGTTTCGGCAACCTCTTCCTGGTCAACGGCGAGCCGATCGCACGACTCGCCGCGTCGCCGGGCGAAACCGTGCGACTCTGGTTCACCAACGCGGCGAACACGCGCACGTTCAACCTGTCGGTTCCCGGTGCCGCGATGCGGCTCGTCGCGGCCGACATGGGACCCTTCGCCGAACCACTGGCCGTGGAGAGCGTGGTGCTGGCGCCGGCCGAGCGCTATGCGGTGGACGTGACGTTCGAGGGCGAAGGGCCGTGGGTGCTGGTCAACCGCGTGCGGGCGATCGACCACCTGTTCGGACGGTTCGTGCAGCAGGAGGACACGCTGGCGGTGATGACGCGCGATCCTTCGCCGCCGACGGCGTTCTCGCACCGCCACGAGCGGGTGCTCCTCGAGAGCCATCTGCCCCGCGGTGACGTCCCGATGGAACCGGCGGTCGTGCCGGCTCCGGACCTGGTGCTGGAGTTCGGGCTGCGCACCCGCGACCTGCCGTTCGTCACCGAGCGGATGATGCTGCTCGATTCGGCGTACTTTCATCCGGTGGAGTGGAGCGGCACGATGCCGATGATGAACTGGGCCACCACCGGGGAGCAGGCGGAGTGGTTCGTGCGTGACGCGGCCACGGGACGGGAGAACCACGATGCCGAGTTCACCGTCCGGCTTGGTGACCGGCGGGTGATCCGGCTGGTGAACCTGCGCAATGGCATCCACGCCATGCAGCACCCGATCCACGTCCACGGCCAGCGGTTCGCCGTGCTTGCCGTCAACGGCCTCCCGGCGGCCGCCGGGGCCTGGAAGGACACCGTGCTCTTGCCGGCTGGCGCCACGATCGACATTCTCGTCGAGTTCACCAATCCCGGTCGCTGGATGCTGCACTGCCACATTGCCGAGCATGTGGAGAGCGGGATGATGACCACCTTTGTCGTGGAGGAGTGATGTCTCGAGTCCTCGGTCCCGTCGCCTTCGCCCTGCTGCTCGCCGCCCCGCTCGGGGCGCAGCGCGCGGCCCAGCTGGGCGACGAGGTGCGGCAGTTCGCCAAGTACACCGAGCCGGTGCTCGCGATCACCCACGTCACCCTGATCGACGGCACCGGGGCGGCGCCGCAGCGCGACATGACGGTGGTGCTGCGCGACGGCCGCATCGCCGCCGTGGGCCCGGCGGCCTCGGTCACCGTCCCGACCGGGGCGCAGGTGGTGGACTTCTCGGGCCACACCGTGATTCCCGGCATGGTGGGGATGCACGACCACCTGTTCTACATGGCGGCGGGCGGGCGCAGCGTCAATGCGCAGTTCACCTCGTCGCGACTCTACCTCGCCAGCGGCGTGACCACCGTGCGCACCACGGGAGCAAACTCGGCCTACGCCGACATCGCCGCGAAGGAGGCGATCGACGCCGGCCGGATGCCGGGTCCCCGGGTGCACCTCACGGCACCGTACCTGACCGGGCCGGGCGACAATGGCGACGGCGTGATGGCGGTGGCGCGTTCCCCCGAGCAGGCGCGCCGGTTCGTCGACTACTGGGCGGACGAGGGGGCGACGTGGGTCAAGGCGTACACCGACATCTCGCGAGCCGACCTCGCCGCGGCGATCGACCAGGCGCACAAGCGCGGCCTCAAGGTCACGGCGCACCTCTGCTCGGTGAGCTATCGCGAGGCCGTGGCCATGGGGATCGACAACCTCGAGCACGGCCTTTTCACGGCGAGCGACTTCAGCGCGAACCGCACGCTTGACGTCTGCCCGACGACCCAGTTCGCGGCGGCCGGCGGCGCGTCTCCCGGCGGAGCCGTCTGGGGCGATGTCATCCGGACGATGGTCGATGCCGGCGTGGCGATGACCGGGACCCTGGCGGTGATCGAGCCGTTCGTCCCCAGTCGCCCGACCCAGGATCCGCGTGCGCTCCGGGCGATGGCGCCCGAGGTGCGCGAGGCGTACCTGGCGGTCCGCCGCCAGATCGACAGCACCGGCAACGGCATTCCGCTCGCCGCGTTCCGCAACGCGATGGCCTTCGAGAAGGCGTTCCACGACGCCGGCGGCCTGCTGGCCGCGGGGGTGGACCCCACCGGGATCGGCGGGGCGCTGCCCGGGTTCGGCGACCAGCGCAACTACGAGCTGTTCATCGAGGCGGGGTTCACGCCGGCCGAGGCGGTGCGCATCATGTCGCACAACGGTGCGAAGATCCTCGGCGTCGACCACGAGCTCGGCACGGTCGAGGCCGGCAAGCTGGCCGATCTCGTGGTGCTGCGTGGCGACCTCGCGACCGATGCAGCAGCGATCAATGCACCCCACTACGTCTTCAAGGATGGCGTGGGCTACGACACTGAACCGCTGATCGCGTCCGTGACCGGTCGCGTCGGCATCAACTGAGGGCACCTCATGACCCGCATTCCGTGCCTTGCCGCGGCGCTGCTGCTGGCGGCGACCGCTCCCGCCGCAGCCCAGCGCATCGATGCGCTCGCCGATGGCGTGAAGCGCTACGTCTCGGTGCCGGAGACCGCCGTGGCGCTCACCGGGGTGACCCTGCTCGACGGCACCGGTGCGCCGGCGCGCCGTGGCCAGGTGGTGCTGGTCGTCGACGGGAAGATCGCCGCCGTCGGCACCGCCGGCCGGGTCGCGATTCCCGCCGGGACGCGGGTGCTCGACCTCACCGGGCACACGGTGATCCCCGGGATCGTGGGGATGCACAACCACATGTTCTACACCGCGCCCGGCGGGCGGCGGGTGGCGGCCACGACCACCTCGAGCCGCCTCTATCTGGCGTCGGGCGTCACCACCATCCGCACCACCGGCAGCAACGCGCCCTACCAGGACATCAACGTCAAGGCGCAGATCGACCGCGGTCAGGTGCCCGGTCCGCGGGTCCACATCACGGCACCCTATGTCACCGGCGCCGACGGCGGCTACATGGCGGAGGTCCATTCGCCCGAGCAGGCGCGCCGGTTCGTGGCGTACTGGGGCGAGGAGGGCGCCACCTGGGTCAAGGCCTACACCACCATCAAGGGCGAGGACCTGCGCGCGGCGATCGAGGAGGCACACCGCCGCGGCATGAAGGTCACCGGTCACCTCTGCTCCGTGTCGTTCCGCGAGGCGGTGGAGCTGGGGATCGACAACCTCGAGCACGGCCTGTTCACGGCGAGCGACTTCGACCCCAATCGCATCCCCGATGAGTGCTCGGGCTCGCTGATGGCGGTGAGCACCCGCGCCGAGAACGCCTCGCCCGGGCAGCCGGCCTGGCGGGAGACGATCGACCTGATGATCCGGCGCGGCGTGCCGATGACCAGCACGCTCGCGGTGTACGAGATGGCGTTCCCCGGGCGCGGCTCCCGGGAGCCGCGGATGTTCGAGGCGATGGCCCCCGAGGTGCGCGAGGCCTACCTCGCGCAGCGGCGGGTGATCGACGAGAACCCCAATCCCACGCTGACCACCGCGATGCTGCACAACGCCATGGCGTTCGAGAAGGCCTTCCATGATGCCGGGGGCCTGCTTGCGTCGGGCGTCGACCCGACGGGCATCGGCGGCGCGCTGCCGGGGTATGGCGACCAGCGCAACTACGAGCTGCTGATCGAGGCCGGCTTCTCCCCGGCCGAGGTGGTGCGAATCATGACGCTCAACGGTGCGAAGATTCTCGGCGTCGACGGCGAGCTCGGCTCGGTGGAGGCCGGCAAGGTCGCCGACCTCGTGGTGCTGCGCGGCGACCTCACGGCCGACCCGGCCGTGATCCAGCAGACCACCCACGTGTTCAAGGATGGCGTCGGCTATGATCCCGCGCCGCTGATCGCCTCGGTGAAGGGGCGCGTGGGGATCAACTGACCGGCACCCCCGTGTGGGACGACGCCCCGTGGCCCGGCTTGCCGGTGCTGCGGGGCGCCGTCGCGTGCGACGTGTGCGTCGTCGGGCTCGGCGGCTCCGGGCTCGCGGCGGTGCAGGCGCTGATCGATCACGGCAAGCGCGTCGTGGGGCTCGACGCTGGCGCGGTGGCCGGCGGCGCGGCGGGGCGGAACGGAGGGTTCCTGCTCGCTGGGCCGGCGGACTTCCACCACGACGCGGTGCGACAGGCCGGACGGGACCGCGCCGTGGCGCTCTACCGCCGCACGCTGCGGGAACTCGACCGGATCGAGGCCGAGACGCCCGATGCGGTGCGTCGCGACGGATCGCTCCGGGTGGCGGAGAGCGACGAGGAGCTGGAAGACTGCCGCGCCCAGCTCGCGGCGATGCGCGACGATGGCCTGCCGGCCGAGTGGTATCGCGGCCCGGAAGGGGAGGGCCTCCGGATTCCCACCGACGGGGTGTTCCAGCCGCTGCGGCGCTGCCGCACGCTGGCGGCGCGCGCGGTGTCACGCGGCGCCCTGTTGCACGAGCACTCCGCCGCGGCGGAGATCGCCGGCAACCGCGTGGTGACGTCGCACGGCAGCGTCGCGTGTGATGCGGTGATCGTGGCGATCGACGGCGGGCTCGAGCGGGTGATCCCCGAGCTGCAGGGCCGGGTCCGGACGGCGCGGCTGCAGATGTGCGCCACCGCCCCGACGCGCGAGCTGTCGACGCCGTTTGCCGTCTACTCGCGATGGGGCTATGACTACTGGCAGCAGTTGCCCGATGGCGGCATCGCGCTCGGCGGCAAGCGCGACCTCGGCGGCGACGGGGAGTGGACGCACGAGGCGGTGCCCGCCGAGCCGGTGCAGTCGCTGCTCGAGGCGCACCTGCGCGAGCGGCTGGGCGTCACTGCCGCGATCACCCATCGCTGGGCGGGCGCCGTGGGGTACACCGAGGACGGGCTGCCGGTGTTCGAGGAAGTGCGGCCGGGCGTGTGGGTGGTGGGGGCGTACTCGGGCACCGGCAACGTGGTCGGGGCGATCTGCGGCCGCGCCGCAGCGGAGATGGTCGTGCGCGGATCCTCGGAGGACCGGGAGCTGTTCCACGGATGAGCATGCGCAATCGGGGCCGCGGCGGCCTGGTCTACTCCACCGAGCTGGGGCGCACCTGTCCGCACTGCCGCCAGCCGCTCGCCGAGTGCCGCTGTGCGGCAAACCAGCCGGCCCCGTCGGGAGACGGCGTGGTCCGGGTGGCGCGCGAGACCAAGGGCCGCAAGGGCGCGGGCGTCACGGTGGTGACCGGGCTGCCGCTCGGCGGGTCCGACCTGGCGGCGCTGGCCAAGGCGCTCAAGCAGCGCTGCGGTTCCGGCGGCACGGTCAAGGACGGCCGGATCGAGCTGCAGGGCGACCACCGCGATCTCGTCGTGACAGAATTGCGTCAGCGCGGGTTCGCCGCGAAGCGGGTTGGAGGGTAGTTTCACAGGGTTGCATTCGGGGCGACGAGGGGTCGCCCATCGGTACCCACATCACGCGAGGGATGTCATGAGGAAGGGAATCATCGCGATCGCGGCCGCCGCATTCGTTGCGGCGCCGCTCGCCGCCCAGGACCACGAGAAGATGCACGTCGACCCGGTGACGTCGACGCAGGCGATCCAGAACCAGTTCATGGGCTGGATCATCACCGCCGCGGAGCAGATGCCGGAGGCCGACTACGCCTACCGCCCGGTGGAGGGCGTCCGCACCTTCGGCGAGCTCCTCGGCCACGTGGCCAACGCCAACTACATGATCTGCGCCGGCACCAGCGGCAAGGCCAATCCGAACGCGACCAACTTCGAGAAGGTCGGCAAGGCCCAGATCATCACCGGTCTCAAGGGTGCGGTGGCGTACTGCGCCGAGACCGCCAAGTGGGCCGCCGAGCACCACCACGACCCGGTCAACCTGTTCGGGATGAAGGGTGACGTGACGTGGGCGATGAACTTCAACAGCGCCCACAATGCCGAGCACTACGGCAACATCGTCACCTACATGCGCATGAAGGGGATGGTGCCGCCGTCGAGCCAGGGCGGCATGTAGTCGACGACGCGACATCGCGAGGGGCGAGGGGCGAGGGGCAAGAGGCAAGCGCATCGCCCCTCGCGCTTCGCTCCTCGCGCGTCGCACTCCCTCCATGTCGCTGATCTTTCCCTTCGACCCCGACATCCGCCGCGCGGAGACGATCCCGTCGCGCTGCTACACCGACCCGGTCTTCCTCGCGCTGGAGGAGGAGAAGGTGTTCGGGCGGACGTGGCAGCTCGTGGGTCGCCTGGCCGACCTGGCCGAGTCCGGTTCCTACCTCACCGCCGACATCGGCGACGAGGCGATCGTGATCGTCCGCGACGGCGATGCGCTGCGCGGCTTCCACAACATCTGCCTCCACCGCGCCGGCCCGGTGGCCGAAGGATGCGGCCGGCGCCAGACGCTGCAGTGCCGCTATCACGGCTGGACCTACCGGCTCGACGGCTCGCTGCTGCGGGCCCCGGAGATGGAGGGCACCGACCGCTTCTCCGCCGAGGCGATGCGGCTGCTTCCGGTGCAGGTC
>CALGOK010000128.1 GCA_937961295.1 uncultured Gemmatimonadota bacterium | reverse complement strand
ATGACACGGCGACCACCGAGATCTACACTCTTTCCCTCCACGACGCTCTTCCGATTTGCCACGAACACGCCGTCGCTGCAGCAGTAGCCCGCCACGTGGCCGTCCGCGCGGAGCATTGCCGCGATCAGCCGGGTGGTGGTCGTCTTGCCGTTCGAGCCGGTGACCAGGGCGATGGGGACGTCCGGCCGGACGCTGGCAATGACCTCCTCGGGAACCGAGCCGCGCTCGCTCGCGGCGCGATCACGCAGCCACGCGATCGCCTGCGCCGTCTCGACCGGCGGCAGCTCCTCCTCTTCCGCGTCCTGCTCGTGTGCAATGGCCAGGTCGTCGGCCGCGGCGAGCAGCGCCCACTCGTTGACACTGGTGGCCGTGAGCAGCGCATCGAGCGGGGCGGTGAAGGCGAGCGTGGTGCCGGTGCGATGCTGGCGCTCGGCGAGCGTCGGCCCAGGCCATCCCAACGCCTCGGCAGCAGCCCGGACGCGGTCGCGCCAGCGATCGCGCAACTGCGGGTTCCCCGCCTCCACCGGCAATGGCACCTCGAGCACCGCCCCGGGCGCGTCGAGCCAGAGACTCGGCCCGAACAGGCGCCGGGAGTCGGTCCAGAGCGCCGTCAGTCGTCGGTCTCGCGCGCCAGGCGCACGCCGCGTTCGTCGCGCACGAGCGTGGCGAGATCGCTGGCCGACGGCTCCGGGAGCGCCGGCGCCGCTGGTGCGGCAACCGGAATCGCATGCTCGGCCGTCACCGGCCGCTGGTCGGCATCGGGATGGAAGTGGATGATCTGCTTCCAGGTGCGGGTGATCTCGTCGCCAAAGACCAGGATCAGGTCGCCCGGGCGCCCCATGCGGAGCGCGGCATCGACGGCGGCCTGCTCATCGGGAATGACGGTGATGCGGTCGTCGGCGATCCCCGCCTCGCGAAGCGCCGCCGCGATGATCCGTGGCACCTCGTCGCCGTCACGGCCCCGGTAGGAGTCGTCGCGGCGGCAGATGTAGTGGTCGAACCGGCCCGCCGCCGCCACCTGGGCGATCTCGCGCAGGTCCTCGTCGCGGCGATCGCCGGGACCCGCGACCACCACGATCCGGCGGCCCGAGACGTCGAGTCGGCCCGCGAGCTGCACCATCGCCTCGACGGCGTGGGCATTGTGGCCGTAGTCGAGGATCACCTTGAACGGGTGCTCGTTGTAGACGTTGGCGCGGCCGGGCGCCTGGAAGAACGTGGTGTCGAAGGTGCGCAGCCCGTGGCGGATCGTCTCGAGCTTGATCCCCATCGAGAACGCCATCGCGGCGGCGACCATCGCGTTGCTCACGTTGTGCAGCGCGCGCCCCTCCATCGTCGCCGGGATCAGGTGCGTCCAGAGCAGCGGGATGTGCGCGCCGTGATCGTAGATGGTGATCATCTGGCCGTTGACGCCCGTCTCCAGCGAGACGGCCCGCCCGCCGGCGCGGATGTGCTCGCGCACCAGCACGTGCTGCGGGTTCATCGTCACGTAGCAGAGGTGCTTCGCCTCGGTGTACGCCGCCATCTTGAGCACCAGCGGGTCGTCGGCGTTGAGCACCGCCGTGTCGCGCGCCACCTCCACCACGATCCGCTTGACCTCGGCAAGCGCCTCGAGCGAATCGATCCCCTTCATGCCCAGGTGGTCCGAACGGACGTTGAGCACGGCCGCCACGTCCACGTAGCGCGTGCCCATCCCGGCCCGCAGCAGCCCGCCGCGGGCGATCTCGAGCACCGCCACGTCGATCCCCGGATCGCTCAGCACGGTGCGGGTGGCGACCGGCCCCGTCATGTCGCCCTCGACCGTGCGCTGCCCGTCGATGTAGACGCCGTCGGTGGTGGTGAGCCCCGGCGTGAGGCCGCCCATCTTGCAGATGTGCGCCAGCATGCGCGCCGTGGTGGTCTTGCCGTTGGTGCCGGTCACCGCCGCGATCGGCACGGTGGCCGACGTGCCGGGCGGGAAGAGCATCTCGAGCACCGGCTCCGCCACGTCGCGCGGGCGGCCCTCGCTCGGCGCGCTGTGCATCCGGAAGCCCGGCGCGGCATTCACCTCGCAAATGGCGCCACCGCGACGCTTGTACGACTCGGTGATGTCCTCGGTGAGGAAATCGACGCCACCCACGTCGAGCCCGATCGCCTTGATCGCCCGCACCGCCATCTCGGCGTTGTCGGGATGGATCACGTCGGTCACGTCCGTGGCCGTGCCACCAGTCGAGAGATTGGCCGTGGCGCGCAGCGCCACCACCTCGCCCTTCGGCGGCACCGAATCCGCGGTGTACCCGCGCCGGGCCAGCTGCTGCTCCGCCTGCGCATCGAGCTCGAGCCTGGTGAGGACCTTCTCGTGTCCCACCCCACGGCGCGGATCGGTGTTCACGATCCGGACCAGGTCGGCGATCGTGTGCTCGCCGTCGCCCACCACGTGGCCCGGTGTGCGCCGGGTGGCGGCGACCAGTTTGCCATCCACCACCAGCAGCCGGTGGTCGTCGCCCGCGATGTAGCTCTCGACGATCACGGAGCGCGACACCTCCTGCGCCGCGACGAATGCGGCGCGCACCGCCTCCTCGGTGGTCAGGTGAATCGCCACGGCGCGACCGTGGTTGCCGTTGTACGGCTTGACCACCACCGGATAGCCGATCCGCCGCGCGGCCCGGGCGGCGCTGTCCTCGCTCTGCACCAGGTCCTGCTTCGGCACCGGGAGGCCGAGCTGTGCGAGGATCTTGTTGGTCTCTTCCTTGTCGCTCGCCAGCTCGACGGCGATGTGCGGCGTGCGGCCGGTGACCGTGGCCTGGATCCGCTGCTGGTGGCGACCATGGCCCAGCTGCACCAGCGACTGGCTGTTGAGTCGCATCCACGGGATGCCGCGCCGCTCGGCGGCGTGCACGATCGACGCCGTGCTGGGCCCGAAGGCGCGGCGCTGGGCGAAGCGGATGAACGCATCACGCTCCTCGTCGAACGCCCACGCGTCCGGCACGATCCCCTCGGGCCGACACTCCTCCGGCAGCAGCGAGGCCACCAGGCGCCGCGCCAGCTCGCCGGCCTCGAGCCCTTCGTCCTTCTGCTCGTACTCGTAGACCACGTCGTAGACGCCCGGCGAGCCGGCCCCGCGCGTCTTGCCGAAGGTGACCGGGATGCCGGCCACGTTCTGCACCTCGATCGCCACGTGCTCGAGCACGTGACCGAGCCAGGTACCCTCGTCCTCGGTCATCCGGCGGACGAAGCCGCCCGGCTCGCCGTAGGAGCAGCCGTGCTCGCGGAGCCCGGGGAGGGCGTCGAGGAGCCCGTCGATGAACCGGGGGCCCAGCCGGGAGGTGGGCCACTCCTCGAGCGGCCCGAGGTCGAGCGTGAGGCGGATGACCGGGAAGTGGGCGTAGAGCGAGGGTCCGACGTAGACCGAGCGATCAAGGATGCGCATGAAGCAGAAGCTACGGTGCGTTTCGGCTCGCCGCGAGGGCGCCCGCGGAGGCTTCGCGGGTGTGCAGGTTGAACGTGGCACCGTGGATCAGCACGTGCAGGGTGAGGCCGAGCATCGAAACCGGATCGTCGGCACCGGCGCGGTCCATCGACGAGAACTTGAGCCTCGCCGCATCCACCACGGTGAGCGTGCCGCTCCCCTCCACTTCCACGGTCTGGTCCGGCCCGATGAACGCCGCCGTGTCCTCGTCGAGCCCGAGACCGATGAGGAATGGGTTGAAAGCGAGCGCCGTGATCAGGCGACCGAGGCGGGCCCGCTGCGTGAAGTGCTGGTCAATCACCACGCGATTGGTGAGCCCGAGGCCGGGCGCGAGCGTGACCGAGCCGGCATGCGGGGTGCGGTTGTCCTCGCCGAAGGCGATCATGTGCTCACTCAGGAAGCTCGCACCCGCGCTGGTGCCGGCCACGTGACCACCGCGGGCGTTGTGCTCGCGGATCGCCTTGGCGACACCCGTCCCGCCGAGCAGCGTGGTGAGACGCAGCTGCGTGCCCCCGGTGAGGAAGACGCCGTCCGACTCGATGATCTCGCGGATGCGGCCCGGCTCCTCGCCATCACGGCGGGTGTCGAAGTCCATCACCTCGACGTCGGCCGCGCCGAGTTCGCGGAAGATGCTGCGGTAGCGTTCACCGGTTTCCTCGAGGCGCGACGCCGTGGGGATCACCAGCAGCCGCGCATCGCGGCCGCCGCAGATCTGCACGAACCGCTCGAGCACGACGGGATTCTGCTCCTTCTCCTCGCCGCCACCGATCGCCACGATCCAGCCGCGCGTCGCGCCATCCGGAGTGCGCGACGGACTCACGCCGAGATCCCGGTGGCGGGTTCGAAGGTTCCGACCCTGCGTGTCGCGCCGTCCCGCACATGCCACGTTCCCATTGCCATCACGTCCTGGATTCCTCCGTCAGTGTCGAGCACCACGAGGTCCGCATCCATCCCGGCGGCAATATGCCCCTTCCGGCTGAGCCGAAGGAGCCGGGCCGGGTTGCGCGTGAACGCCGGGAGCACGCGCGCCAGCGGCTCGCCGCGCTGCAGCAGCGCCCGCAGGGCACCCGCCAGCGCCGACGGCGCTCCCACGTCCATCGCCGTCACCCGTCCGTCGCCGTCGAACACGGGCAGGCAGCCGCCGCCGTCGGACGAGACACTGATCCGCTCCGGCGGCGCACCGCTGTCGAGGTAGCGCACCAGCGCGTCTTCCGCCGACCACGCGTCCTCGCCGTCGGCGACCGGGAACGCCGTCAGGTCGACGTGGCAGCCCTGCCTGGCGAGCTCGATCGCTTCCGCGAACAGCTGCTTGCGGCGATTGACATGGGTCGGGTTGAACACCCGCGGTGGCAGCTCCGAGTGGGCAATCGCGTCACGAATCGGCTCGAGCCCGCGAGGTCCGTCTCCGAGGTGGATGTGCACCAGGCCGGCCTTGCCGGTCATCAAGCCGCCGACATGGGCCTCGCTCGCCAGGCGCAGCAGCTCGTCGCGCGTCGGCTGGCTCGAGCGATGATCGCTGATCGCGGTCTTGACCCCGACGATGCACTCGATGTGCGCGAGATCGCCGCGCACCGAACCGGTGATCGTGACCGGCGGGACGTGATAGCCCGCCGTGTAGCACCACGCCGAGATGCCCTCGTGTCGCAGCGCGTGGACGGCGGTCACCAGCTCGCGCGGGTGCCTGGTGGCGTCGTCGGTGCCGAGCAGCCCGACCACCGTCGTGACACCGCCGAGCGTGTAGCGCGACAACGGCACCGGCGGGACCCTGGTGTGCGCCCCGGCCTCGCCGCCACCACCGGTGAGATGGACATGGCAATCCACCAGGCCAGGAATCACCCGCCGGCCACCGAGGTCGTGCTCCACCGCGCCCAGGGATGCCGGCAGCGCGGGACGCTCGGCGCCGATCCAGGCGATTCGGCCGCCGGCGATCAGCAGGTGCTGACGGCCGAGCGGCTCGGGGGCGTGGACATCGGCGTCGAGGAGGAGTTCGAGCATTGGCGGAAAGCTAGCAGGCGCACCCCTCGGGGTGCGCGGTGCCCGCATCGCGCGCCGCGATCGGCGCGCCTGCACGGGGAGCGTCTACGCGCCCGCGTCCCCAACCACCACCGTCGCGCCCTCGTCGCCGCAGGTCCGGGCCCAGAGGGCGGCGAACTCCTCGGCGTTCGAGGCGTCCTCGGTGAACACGGTCCAGCGCCCCTGATACACGAAGCGCACCCGGTCGCGCCTCCCGCCGATGCCGGGGCTGCCGCCGATCCGCCCGCATGCCACCAGCGCGGGCTGGCGACCATCCTGCACCGGCGGCTGGAGCACCACCAGCGAATCGAAGGTGGCGCTGGCGGGGTCGTCGAGCAGCGTGGCCAGCACCGCCCTGGCCGAATCCCGAAGCGCCTCGGCCTCGGCGAGGAGCGTCAGCGCGGCCGCGTGCTCCAGCTCGGCGCTGTCGGGGGCAACGCCCTGGCCTTCATCGGACGGGCCGCACGCCATCACGACACTTGCTAACAGGCCTGACACCACGATCGAACGCCAACGGTGCATAGTCATCCCCTCGCTCCTCGCCCCTCGCCCTTCGCCCTTCGCCCTTCGCCCTTCGCCCTTCGCCTTTCGCCTTTCGCGTTGTCGCGCCGCGCACCGCGCGGTCATTCCGGCCGATACCGCCGAACCAGCTGCGCGGCGATGTCGTCCTCGCTGAATGCCACCGACTTGAGCTCGCCGCGAGCGTACATCGCCGCCTGGTCGTCGAACCACGGGCTCTCGGGGTTGCTGCTCGCACCGTAGGCCATGATCGACTTGGCACGGGGACCGTCGGCGGTGAACTCCACCACGAACACCCAACCGTCGCCGCCGGCATTCTGGTAGCGACCATCCCCGCTGGGCCTGATCGACAGCACCCGGAAGCAACCGTACATCCCGGCACAGCCTCCCACCGGCACGTCCACGTCGCCGCGGATCACGCGCACCAGGTCGCCCCAGGCCGGGTCGAGCCTGCCGTGTTCCTGCTTCACTGCCGCGGCGACGGCTGCCAGCGTGCGCGCCGCGCGCGCCGGGTCGGCCAGTCCGTCGGGCGTGGTGGTCGGTGCGGCCGAGCTCCACGGCTCGGCGTACGCCCGCGCCTCGCGCTGCGCGGTGGTGCTGCCGCTCTCGCGGTAGTAGCGGTCGAACCAGTCGACGAACAGCACCGCGCCCCGCGCCTCGGGGCTGGCGGTGCGGTCCCACGCCTCGAGCACCGCGATCGCCTCGGCGAGATCACCGGTGGGGTTCGCTGCGCGCGCCGCCGCGAGCAGGTCGTCCACCAGTCGCTCGGCGGCCAGCATCCGCGTCGAGTGCTTGAGCCGCACCACGTCGTCGAGCGACACCGTCGGCTGGCTGGTGGCCAGCGCCACGCCCAGCTGGCTCCGGTAGCGAAACTCGGGGGCGGGGAAGTGCGGGGCCGGGAAGCGCGCCGAGTCGATCGGCGACTCGAGGTTGGTGAAGTGGAACGGGTCGTTCTCGTTGTGCAGGTAGCCGCTGGGCGGATTGCGGAGCTGCGGCAGCGCATCGAGCGGGTAGAGCGACGTCCAGATGTCGTCGGTTCCGGCCGCCGGCACCGCCACGGTGTCGCCCATCGGCGCATGGGGTCGGCGCGGCAATGCCGCGTTCCAGAGATACTGGATGTTTCCGTCGCGGTCGGCGTAGGTGAGGTTCGACTCGGTGTGCGCCCGCATCGCCATCGCCGCCATCCACTCGGCGAGGTTGCGCGCCTTCATCATCGCCAGGAACTGCTCGGCCTTGCGGTATTCGCCCCAGCCCGGCGACTTGAGGACGTAGACCTCGCCGTTGCCGCGTCCGATCACCGGCCCGATCGGCGTGCGCCACACCTCCCGTCGCGCGGTGGTGAGCTGGCTGCCCCGCCTGACCTCGACCACCAGCTCCCGGCGTTCCAGCGGCACCGAGCCGCCGTCGAACAGGTAGTGGTCGGGCCGCTCGGGATCGAGCCGCAATGCATACACCTCTTCCAGGTCGGGACCGTTGTTGGTGGTGGCCCAGCCCAGCTGCTCGTTGAAACCGCCGTTGAAGTAGAACGGAAATCCGACCCGGAAGTCGCCGTAGAAGTTGATCGTCTCGGGGACGGTGATCTGCATCTCGTAGTACGTGCTGTACCAGTCGCCGCGCCAGCCGATGTGCGGGTTGCGGAGCAGGATCGGGTTGCCGCTGGTGGTGCGGCCGGGGCCGAACGCCCATGCGTTGGAGCCGATGTTGTCGCGATCGAGCGATTCCATCTGCGCACCGCGGCGAGCCTGGGCACGCCGGAAGCGGCCCATCGCCGGCTCCACCTGCTCGTCGACCCAGAGCGCCGCGACGTCGTGCGGGGTGAATTGCGGCAGGTTGTACTGGGCGTACTCCGCGGGATGCGTCGCCACCCAGCGGTTCACCGCCGCCGCCCACCCCTCCTGCACCCGTCGCAGGTCAGGGCTCAGCCTCGAGTAGGTGGCTACTGCAAGCGCGTGACTCTCCACGTGCGAGAAGTCACTCTCCAGCGAGTCGGGACCGAAGAGCTTCGACAGCTCTCCCCGTGCCCGCACCAGGTTGAAGACCACCATGCTGCCGTGGTCCTCGAGCTGGGCCCACGCCATCCCGTATCCCAGCGCGCCCATGTCCTCGGCGAGGACGTGGGGCACCCCGTGGGACGTGCGGCGGATCTCGACGCGGTCGGGATAGGCGGCCGCCGTGGTGTCCGGCGACTGGAGGCAGGCGAGGAGAAGGAGGGGAGCGAGCATGGCCAACCAGCGAGAGAAGAGAGAAGAGAACAGCGAGTGGCGAACAAGGATCACTGGCTCCTCATCCTGAGCGAAGCACCGGCGCAGCCGGTGCGGAGTCGAAGGATCCGTGGTTCATGAGTCTAATCCCGCCGCCATCCCCATCAGAACTTTCCCCGCCGAAGCACCCGCACGTCCGATTCGAACGCCACCATGGCGTAGAGCGGGAAGAAGTCGTTCTCCAGGCGTTCGAGCAGCGCCGAGGCAGCCTCGGGTTGGAGCAGCACCTCGATCTGGATGTTGGCGAACTCGGGGATGTCGGCGGGCCGGGTGCCGTGTGCGCCGTCGCCCTCGACCTGGAACAGCGTCCAGCCGTGCGCACCCACGTCGCGGAGCAGTCCCGTCACCGCATCGCGCGCATGCGCCTCGCAGACGATGGTGACGAGCTTGATCGGATGGGTATTTGCGTCAGCCATAGAGCCGCCGTGCCGCCTCGAAGTAGATCGGAATGCCGAGGGCGATGTTGAAGGGGAAGGTGATGGCGAGCGCCGAGGTGAGGTACAGGGTCGGGTTGGCGCTCGGCAGCGACATGCGGATGGCCGCCGGAGCGGCGATGTAGCTCGCGCTGGCGGCGAGCACGCCGAGCAACGTGGCGCCCCCGAGCTGCAGGCCGACCAGCTGGCCGAGCCACACGCCGAGGACGCCGTGGCCGAGCGGCATGATGATGCCGAACGCCAGCAGGAAGGGGCCCACCTTGCGCAGGTCCTCGAGCCGACGTCCGGCCACGACGCCCATCTCGAGCAGGAAGAGCGCCAGCACGCCTTGGAACGGTGTCACGAAGAACGCCTCGACCTTGGCCATGCCCGCCGTCCCGGACAGCGCACCCACCAGCAGGGCACCCACCAGCAGGACGGTGCTCCGCCCCAGCACCGCCTCGTGCGTGGCCACCTTGATCGACGCGAAGTCCCTCGCGCGGCCCTGGTCGGTGACCATCTTGCCGAGCACCACGCCGACCACGATGGCCGGCGCCTCCATCACTGCCAGCAGGGCGGTGGTGTAGTTCTCGAACGGCTGGTCGATGGCCGCGAGATAGTTGGTGGCGGTGATGTAGGTCACGGCGCTGACGGAGCCGTAGTGTGCCGCGATGGCGGCGGCGTCAACGCCCGAGAGCCGTCCGCCATAGCGCAGCACCGGGTAGGTCCACAGGGGAATGAGCGCACCGAGCACCATCGCCGCCAGCGCCGGGAGCCACACTGCAGCCACGCCCGCCTCGGCGATCGCCACGCCACCCTTGAAGCCGATCGCCACCAGCAGGTACGTGGTGAGGGTGACGTAGACCGGCTCGGGGAGCTTGAGGTCGCTCTTCACGATCGCGGCAAAGAGCCCCAGCGCGAAGAACAGGATCGCCGGCGAAAGGAGGTTGGCGCGGATCGCGTCGAGGGCTTCCATCGCTCGTCCGGTTGGTGGTGGGCCGCCGGGTGGGCCGGGGCGTCGCGTAGCCGCTCGGTTCTGTCATCCTGCGACCCGGAAAGCTACCTCAACAATGGCGGCGCGGGGCCGCCCTCGCTGCCCCGCGCCGCCAGATCGATCGAGGTTGAGCCTCAGGGGCAACTGATCGACGGATTCCACTGGCTGAACATGCCAGCGGGATTGGTCTCCCAGACCCACACGTGCTTGTCGTAGTGCCAGGGCATCCCGGGTTCGTGGCCGGGCATCGGCCCCTCGAACACCTCCCCGAACACCGACGGCGGGGGGGTCACTTGCGTGTACCCCGGGCCCCAATGGGTGGCATCGAACCAGGGGGAAACCACGTTCGTGCTGTTGTTTCGGACCAGGACCGGAACGAGATACTCCACGCCCACGAGCCTGAAGCCGCCGTTCTTCTTCGGGAGGTAGAGCAGGACCTCCGGCTCGGTCGGCACCACGGCCTGGTCGAAGGAACCACTCCGAACGGAATGGACGCCCATCGCCCCGGCGGGGCTCGAGGCGCAGTCCATCGCGGCCGGGGCGCCATATCCGGCAGCGATGGCGACGCCCACGTCGTGGAACGCAGCGGTGGCCTGGCGGACCACGGCGAGTCCCTTCATCACCTCCGGACCGAGACTGGCCGAGGACAGGCTGATCAGGGATGCCGCGGGGTCGGCCGGGTCAGTCGTCGAGTCGGTAAAGGTCGGGCCGCAGGCGGTGATGGCCCCGAGCACGAGGCCGATGAGCCCCAAGCGATGGGCGGTGAATGCGGGGGTACGGTGCATGGTTCCTCTTGGGTCGGCGGCCGAAACCGGATGGCAGGAATGGTGGGTCGGATGACTCCATGGTCCCATGCGTAGACGCGCACGATCGCCCTAGGATGCGCCATCGCACCGACCAGCATGCTCCGGAAGCCCAGCGCCGGGCGACGGTTGAACCGGTCTGTCGCGGGGGGGTACTATTTCGGTGCCACCCCCTACCGTGTTGGCCGCTGTCGCTCGTTCGCTCCCTTCCCGATCGTCCCGGCAGGAGGCACGATGCAGACCGAGCTACCTCCTGACGTGCAACGTTCCGTGTGGGATGTCGGCCGCTGGTTCGTGGAGAACCAGGGGCGCCTGGTCACCGCCGCCCTCCTGCTCGCCGTGGGCATCGCGTTGGCGTTCCTGCTGCGGGCCGTCGTCGTGCGGATCATGGCCGCGATCGAGCGCGCCATTCCGGGGCGCGCCTTCCGCATCTCGCTGGGTGGCTTGGGGGGTGACCGCGGCGCCTCGAGCATCGTCGCCGGCGTGGTGTTCTGGGTCGTGCTGCTCCTCTTCGTCGCGACGGCCGCGGACGCGCTCGGCATCGCGCTCGTGAGCGCGGTGGTCGACAGCCTGGCCCTGTTCGTGCCGCGCGTGTTCGCGGTGGTGCTGATCCTGGTGGCCGGCATCGTGACGGGAAACCTCGCCCGTGGCGCGGTGAACGCCACCGCCGCCAGGAGCGGCAGCCCGATTGGCCCCGGGCTCGCGGAGCTGGTCCGGGCCGCGGTCATCGCCGCCGCGATCGTCCTCGCCATCGCGCAGCTGGGCGTGGACGTGTCGCTCCTCACCGCGATCTTCTCGGTGGTGCTCGCGGCGCTGCTTGGCGGCTTCGCGCTCGCCTTCGGCCTCGGCGCCCGCACGGCGATCGCCAACATCATCGGATCGCACTACATGCGGAAGGCCTTCGAGGTGGGGCAGCGGGTGCGCATCAGCGGGGTCGAGGGGACCATCATCGAACTCACCGCGACCACCGTGGTGCTGGACGGGCCGCACGGGCGACTGATCGTCCCGGCAAACCCGTTCCGCGAGGCGACGTGCACCCTGCTGGTCACGAAGCAACCATCGTGATCGCCGAAGACCGTCTCGGGCGCGCGTTCCTCGCACTCCACCCGGCGCGTGCCGCCATGACGCTCGAGCAGGTCCCCGTGGCCGACGCGTCCGCGGTGCTCGCCGCCGTGCCGGCGCGCCCGGCGGCGATGGTGCTTCGCAACATGACGGTGCTGGTCGCGGCGGAATGCCTCGCGCACCTCGCGACCGAGGACACCGCGGCGATCGCCGCGGAGCTGAGCGCCGACGACATCGCCCCGGTCGCGCGCGCCATGGAGCCGGCGCAGCGGGATGCGCTGTTGGCGGCCCTCCCCCAGGAGACGCGCGAGCCGCTCGCCCGCGTGTTGTCGTATCCCGAGGGGACCGCGGGGGCGGTGATGGATCCGTCCATCTTCCAGCTCCCCGACGACGTGCTCGTGGCCGACGCGCGCACCAGGTTGATGCGCGCCGCACGCGACCTGTTGTACTACATCTACATCGTGGACCGGGAACAGCACCTCGTCGGCGTGCTCGACGTGCCTGAACTGATGATCGCCCGGGCGCGCGACCCGTTGAGTGCCGCGATGCACCGCGACGTGAGTCGGGTGAATGTGTGGTTGCCGGTCGCACAGGTGCGCGAGCATCCGGGCTGGCAGAGCTTCCATGCGCTGCCCGTGGTGGACGAGCAGGACCGCCTCCTGGGCGCGGTGCGCTACCAGACCCTGCGCCGGCTCGAGCGCGAGGCATCGGGTCGCGGGCCGGGCCCCGGGCAGGTGACCGCTGGCGCGCTCGCGGAGCTGTTCCAGCTCGGCACCACGGGGTTCGTGGCGGGGCTCGCCGCCACCTCCAGCGGCGAGGACCCCTCACGGCCGCTGGTGAGCGACGGCGAGGCGCCCGATGCCGGGTGATGCCGCCACCGGATTCGCCCGGCTCACGCGGACGTTCGTGCGCGAGTTCCCCGACGAGGCCTCGCGCGAGCTGGAGCTGCTCCCGGCGGCGGAGATCACGCCCCTCGTCCGCATCCAGCCGGTCCGGCACGCGGTGCAGCTGGTCGAGCGACTCGCCCCCGGCGTCGCCGCCGAGGTGGTGGAGGCCCTGCCGAGCGAGGCGCGATGCAACCTCATCGCCGGCATGGACCCGGTGGGGGCGGTCGCGCTCCTCGGCTGGATGGATGACGAGCCGCGCGCCGACCTGATCCAGCGGCTTGATCCGGCGCTCGCCCGCGACCTGCGGATGATGGCGGAGTACCCGCCCGAGACCGCGGGACGCCTGATGGATCCGCGCGCGGTCGGCTTCAGGCCCGGCACCACGGTCCAGCAGGCGCTCGAGCGCGTCCGCTCGGCCCGGACCCAGCGGGTCGCCGACGTGTTTGTCAGCGACGAGGACGGCCGCCTCGTCGGGGCAGTCCCGCTGCAGCTCCTGGCCGTGGCCGGGTCCGACCTCATGATCGAGTCGCTCATGCGTCCCACGGTCGCGGTGCAGGCGATCGATCCGCAGGACGAGATCGTCGAGCACTTCAGCACGGGCCGCCTCACGAGTCTTCCGGTGGTGGACTTCGAGGGACGGCTGATCGGGGTGATCCGCTACGACACCCTGGCGATCGCGGCGCAGGAGGACATGGCCGGCGACATGCAGGCGATGGTGGGCGTGAGCCGCGACGAGCGGGCACTCTCCCCGGTGCTCTTCGCGGTCAAGAAGCGGCTGCCGTGGCTGGAGATCAACCTCGCCACCGCCTTCCTCGCCGCGGCGGTGGTGGGCCTGTTCGAGGGCACCATCGCGCGGTTCACCGCGCTGGCGGTGCTGCTCCCGGTGGTCGCCGGGCAGTCGGGAAACACCGGTGCCCAGGCGCTGGCCGTCACCATGCGCGGGCTCGCCATGCGGGAGATCCGGATCGGCCTCTGGCCGCGCGTGGTGCGGAAGGAGGCG
>CALGOK010000127.1 GCA_937961295.1 uncultured Gemmatimonadota bacterium | reverse complement strand
CGGCGGGCCGTTCCGCACCTGGGCGCCGGAACGGCTGGCGGCGGCGTCGGTCGACGAGGCGCTCAACCACCCGACCTGGAGCATGGGGGCCAAGATCACCGTCGACTCCGCGACGCTGGCCAACAAGGCACTCGAGGTGATCGAGGCGCACTTCCTGTTCGGGCTCGACTACGATGCAGTCGAGGTGGTGGTCCATCCGCAGAGCATCGTGCATGCGTTCGTCGAGTTCGCGGACGGCAGCGTGCTCGCGCAGGTCGGCTTCCCGACCATGGAGGTGCCGATCCTGTACGCGCTCACCCATCCGCGGCGGCTGGGCGACACCGGCACGGCGCGGTTCGACCCGGTGGCGGGCGGCGACCTCACGTTCGAGGCGGTGCGCACCGAGTGCTTCCCGGCGTTCTCGCTCGGCGTGGCGGCCGGGCGGCAGGGTGGCACGGCGCCGGCGGCGTTCAACGCCGCCAACGAAGTGGCGGTCGCGGCGTTCCTCGACCGGAAGATTCCCTTCGGCCGCATCGCGGCCGTGATCGATGCGGCATTGACGCGTCACGAGGCCGGGCCGGCCGATGCGCTGGAGGCGGTGCTCACCGCCGACCGGCAGGCCCGGATCCACGCGACGGAGGCCATCTGATGGGCGGCGTGCTCTATATCATCGTCATCCTGCTCGTGGTGCTCGGCATCCTCGTGTTCATCCACGAGCTGGGACACTACTGGGCCGCCAAGATGTTCGGCGTCTGGGTCCACCGGTTCGCGATCGGCATCGGACCGCCGGTCAAGCGGCTGTCGTTCCGGCGCGGCGAGACCGAGTGGGCCATCGCGTGGCTGCCGCTCGGGGGCTACGTCAAGATGGCGTCGCGCGAGGAGGATCCGTCCTCGGGCGTGCTCGAGGGCGGGGCCGAGAATGCCGTGGTGCCGCCCGACCGGATGTTCGAGGCGAAGCCCGTGTGGCAGCGGATGGTGATCATCCTCGCCGGCGTGACGCTCAACATGGTGTTCGCGTGGGCCGTGTATTCGGGGCTGGCGCTCAAGAACGGCAATCGCTACGACCCCACCACCACCATCGGGGTGGTGATGACCGACCGGCTCCCCGAGGAGGCGCGGGTCCTCGCGCTGATTCCGCGCGGCAGCCGCATCGTGGCGCTCAACGGCGCGCCGGTCGAATCGTGGAACGACGTGGTGCGCGGGATCACCGGCGGCGACGCCGACTCGATTGCGTTCACCTTCGAGAACGCCCCGGCGGTCACGGTGGAGATGCACCGCGACCAGCTGGTGGAGCGCGCGCGCCTCTCCGGC
>CALGOK010000126.1 GCA_937961295.1 uncultured Gemmatimonadota bacterium | reverse complement strand
CCATCCTCGTGTCAGCCGTCACGTGCCCTGAATCGAAGAGTGGAAGGATGTGCGGATGCTGCAGGTTCGCCGTCGTCTTGATCTCCGACAGGAAGCGCTCGGCCCCGATCACGGCCGCGAGCTCGGGGCGCAGCACCTTGATCGCCACCTGGCGGTCGTGCTTGAGGTCCTGCGCGAGGTACACCGTGGCCATGCCGCCGGCACCAAGCTCGCGCTCGAGGCGGTAGCGGTCGCTCAGCGCTGACCTCAGCGATTCGAGGCTCACGGCGCCACCCCGCTCGCCTCGAACTCCCGGGTGAGGCGGAGTGCCTTGGTCGCGATGGCCTCGAAACGCGGCGTGCCCCGGAGCGGCGCGAAGAACGGACAGTGGGTGGCGATGAACTCGCCGGGATGGAAGCCGCCGTCCACCGCCTCCTCCAGCAACGCGAACCCGCGCTCCGTATCACCTGCCATCGTGAACGACTCGGCGAGGTGGAACTTGTGGTGGGCGTCCAGTCCGCGTACGCCCTCCAGCGCCGCGCGCGCCTCCGCCGTCCTCCCCTCGATCCCGTCGACCAGCGCGGAGAGCTGCGTGGTGTAGGGCGACGAGGGGGCGTTCTCCCGGAGGTTCGCGGCGTCCGCGGCGGCCCCTGCCAGATCTCCCACCAATGCCCGGCCGTAGCCGAGGCTCCACCGGATGATCGGGTTCATCGGATCGAGTGCGAGCGACCGCTCGATGTTCGGCAGACCCACGGCCACGTCTCCGGTCCACCATGTCACCAATCCCGACAGGAGCCAGGCAAGCGGCGACAGCGGGTCGGAGGCCATGAGCCGCCCTGCCGCCCGCTTCCCGGCCTCGCTATGCCCGCACGAGGTCACGCAGATGCCGAGGTAGAAGAGCGCATCGGCGTCGTTGGGCTCGCGCTCAAGTGCGGCCCGGAGATGCGTGACGGCCTCGGACATCGCGCCGCGCTCGTAGCTGATGAAGCCCAGCAGGGCGTGCCCAAACGGAGCATCCGGAGCCGTCCGCACCAGTTCCTCCGCAACGGCCGTCGCCTCGTCGAGTCCGCGCTTGTCCGCAGCCAGGCCCGCCCGCACTCGGGCGACCATTCCCCACGCCAGCAGCGCCTGGAGCGGCGGCACCTCGCCCTCGATCGCCATCGCCTGACGCACCATCTCCTCGCCGCGCTCGATCGAGGCGAGGTCGTAGCGACGCACTTCCTGACGTGCCCGGAGGAAGAGCTCGAAGGCACGCGGGTCCTCGATCGGGCGCTGGGCCAGGTGCTGGTCCTCCTCCTGCGTCAGCGTGATGCCCAGCGCGGCGACGATGTCGCGCGCCACCCGCTCCTGCACGTCGAACACGTCGTCCATCGTGCCGCTGAACCGCTCGGTCCAGATCGGCGTGTCGCTCGCCGCATCGATCAGTTCGGCGGTGATCCGGAGCGCGCTGCCGGCGCGCCGCACGCTCCCGGCCAGCGCGTGCCGAACCCGGAGCTCGCGGCCGAGCTGCGGAACCGGCTTGGTCGTCCCCTTGAGCTGCATCGACGAGGTGCGCGACAGCACCCTGAGCGCCTTCACCCGCGCGAGGTCGGTGATGATCTCCTCGGTGAGGCCGTCGCTGAACTGCTCGTCCTCGGGATCGTTGCCCTGGTTGGTGAACGGGATCACCACCAGCGAGTTGGCGTCGGTCGTCGGTTCGCTGGCAACAGGCATCGACCCGCCGTCGGCCAGAAGTGCCGCCGCGAATGCCGCCGCGGTGGCAAAGCGCTGATCCGGGTCGCTCGCCAGCGCGCGAGCCACGGCCGACTCACAGCCCGGCGGGGCGTCGTTGCGGAGCGTGCGGACCAGCGGTGCCTCGGAGGTGAACCGCTTGACCAGGATCGCCTGCGGCGTGGGCCCGGTGAACGGCGGCTCGCCGGTCAGCAGCTCGAAGAGGATCGCGCCGAGACCGTAGACGTCAGACGACGGGGTGAGCTCGCGTTCGCCGGTGGCCTGCTCGGGACTCATGTAGGCCGGGGTGCCGATGGAGGAGCCGGTGCGGGTGAGCCGATCGTCCTCCTTGCCATCCGCCGTCCGGGCGATCCCGAAATCCGCCAGCATGGCATGGCCGCGCGACAGCATCACGTTCTCGGGCTTGAGGTCGCGGTGGAGGATTCCCGCCTCGTGCGCGTACTGCAGTGCGTCAGCGACCTCACGGACCAGCCGGATCGCCTCGTCCACCGGCAGCGTCCTGTCGCGATCGAGTCGGTCGCGGAGCGTCTCGCCGTCGATCAGCGGCATGACGAAATACAACCAGGGGCCGCCGTCAGGCGGCCCGGATACCGATCCTGAGTCGAACACCGGCACGATGTGGGGATGCTGCAGGTTGGCCGTGGTGCGGATCTCCCGCAGGAAGCGGTCGGCGGCGAGCTCGGCACTCACCTCCGGCTTCATCACCTTGATCGCCACGCGGCGGTCGTGCCTGAGGTCCTGCGCGAGGTACACCGTGGCCATGCCGCCCTGTCCGAGCTCGCGCTCGATCCGGTAGCGGTCGCTCAGCGCGGCGGCGAGTCGATCGGCATCGATCATCTATTGGCCTCGTCCACCGCGCGTTTCATCTGGTCGACCCAGTTCGGGATCACCCGGAAAAACCGCACTGGCGGCACCTTGTCGCCCCGCACGTAGAGCACCCTGCCGTCTGGTGTGATGGCGAACGACTGTCCGGCCGTGTCGCGGAAGTCCGGGATCACGACCCATTGCTGGCGCCCGAAGAACGGTGGGCTACGGGTCACGTCGATGTCCACCCGCTCGATGCTCGCTTCGCGCCCGAGGGAGGACATGAAGGTCAATTGCCCGTTGGGCAGCCAGTTGGGCTCGGCGCCGTATCGGCCGCTGGCCGCGACGGTGAAGCGCCGGCCATCGGAGGGCATCCGCTGCAGCATGATCGCGTCGATCGCGGCATTGCTGTAGGCGATCCACCGTGCATCGGGAGATGGGCGCGTGAACGTCGCGTCGGGAAAGAGGGTGTCCAGCACCACCGGACGACGATTGGCATCGATCGCCGCTCCGGCATAGGCGCCCCACAGTGTCCCGATGACCCGACCATCCGGCAGCCAGGCGTACCCCTCGAACTCGCCTTCGGCGACAACCAGCAATTCGGGAGGCCCCGCGAGCTCCGGCGACCCCACGAACACCGAGTCCCCGACGCTGAACAGGATCCGATCGCCAGCGGGACTCCAGACCGGCTGGCGGATCTCCTCGCGACGCACCCAGACGACATGCCGCCCCGTCGTCAGATCGTAGATGCGCAGCTCCTCCCCCTCCAGGCCCTCCACCACCGCAGCGAGGCGACGGCCGCTCCGCTCCACCGTGAAGCGCAGAAAGCGTTCGCGGCCGACCGGGAGCGTGTCGAGCCCCGTGTCGCCCGCAGTGACGAGGTGCCCCACGGCCTCGTCAATCCCCTGTGCATAGACCATGGTGCCGGTGCGAGACAGGGCGAATGTGCCCGCGCCGGTGTAGAAGCGGCGACCGAGGCCGGAGGCCATGCGAACAGCCTTGCCGACGCGGTTGGTCGCCAGGTCCACCGGAGCCGCCATCAGGTCGCCACCGACCGACAGGTAGACGAGGTACCGGTCATCGATCACCTGAAAACCGGCACCCAAGACCGCAGCAGAATCGTCGGATTCCCGCCAGAAGTCCTCCGTTCGACTGCTGTCACGGACACTGGTGCGGTAGGCGACCTTTTCACCCCCGCCGCCACAAAGCATCGCGTCCGGGTCGGGCAACGGCGCGGCATTGATGCAGTACACGACCGGCCGGGCGGTGATCGTGCCCCCATCGGGATCGAACCAGTTGGCCAGCTTGCCGTCACTCCGCAGCAACTGGATCCTCCCGTCCGCAAGCCAGTCCAGGGAGGACACGTCGTCTGCGCCGCGACTGATCGTCACAGCCGCTCCTCCGTCAACCGGCACGACCTCCAATGTCCAATCCTCGCCTCCCCGCTGCCCCCGGATGAATGCCAGCCGACGACCATCCGGGGAGATGGCCGGCTGCGATCCGCCATCGGTTCCCTCAATCCGCCGCGTCGTCGAGTCACCCAGCGACCGATACCAGAGCGCGGAGCCCTCGGGGGCTTCCGTCTGGTAGACGAGGAATCTCCCCGCGGGGTCCACGTCGAACCCGATGCCCCAATCGGTGGACATCGAGGCGTGCTCCGGGAGCCCGAGGTCATATGAGGTCGGCGCGACCGACACGCCCGGTCGACTCAGCAGCGCCCACCCCACGGCAAAGGCGGCCACTCCGAGCGTCACCATGGTGCGAGGGTCGCGGATCCACGAGCGATTCACTGCCTGGGTGCCGGAAGCCGCGAGACCGGCCGTGGTGAATCCCGGGTTCGACAGCGCGTCCGCGAACTCCTTCGCCGTCTCGAACCGATCGGCAGGAAGCTTCTCCAGCGACCGCGCCACCGCCGCCGCCACGTTGGGCGGCACGCTCTTCCGGAGCCGGGTGACCGGAGCCGCGTCCTCGGTCACGATCTTCATGATGATCTGCTGCGCCGAGTTCCCCAGGTGCGGCGGTTCGCCGGCGAGCATCTCGTAGAGCACGCTGCCGAGCGAGTAGATGTCGCTTCGCGCCGTGATGTCGCGATCGGCCGTCGCCTGCTCGGGGGACATGTAGTGCGGCGTGCCCAGGCTCAGGCCCGTCTCGGTCATCCGGCCGCCAGCCGCGGCGCTGACCGCCAGCGCGATCCCGAAGTCCATCACCATCGGCCGGCCGTCGTGCAGCAGGATGTTCTCGGGCTTGATGTCGCGGTGGATCACCCCGTGGCGGTGCGCGTAGTCCAGCGCGTCGGCCACCTCGCGACTGATCCGCACCGCCTCGTCAATGCCGAACTGCGTCTCGCGGTTGAGCTTCTCGCGGATCGTCTCGCCCTCGATGTAGGGCATGACGTAGTAGAGCTGCCCACCAGCTTCGCCCGAGTCAAACAGCGGCAGGATGTGCGGGTGGCTCAGCGCCGCGGTGGTCTTGATCTCCTGCACGAACCGCTCGGCGCCCAGCACGGCGGCGAGCTCGGGGCGGAGCACCTTGATGGCCACCCGGCGGTCGTGCTTGAGGTCCTGTGCCAGGTACACCGTCGCCATCCCGCCGGCCCCGAGCTCGCGCTCGAGGCGGTAGCGGTCGGTGAGCGCGGCGGCCAGACGGTCGAGGGATTCAGCCACCGACGCCCACGCCAGATATCACGTACAAGTCGCGCCTCGACTCGTCGATCGAGCAGATCACCCGTGAGCCATCGCGTGAGAGCGTCGCCGCGTGCTGAAGTTCACACTCGACCGGCAGGTTGAGCAGCCGTTCCTCGGTGCCACCGTCCGCGCGCATCCGAAAGAGCGCCATCCCCGGGTAGTCGGTCTGTCCGCCCGCCCGGATGAAGTAGACCCGGTCGCCCACCCATCCGATCACGTACCACGTGTCGTCGGCGAGGTGGCGCAATTCGCCGGTCTCGACATTGGCGATCCAGGTGTCGACCTCGGAGGTGATCGCCACGAGCGGCCACCGGTCACCGATCGCGACGGCCTCCCAGGCAAACTCACACTGGGTGCCGCACTGCAGGGTGACCGTCCGGGCGCTTTCCGCTGCGACATCCACGACGAGCATCTTGTCGGAGCTCGTCGCGGTCATTCCGGCGAGGAACCGGTCGTCGGCCGACCACGCGAAGAACGACGGTTCTTCGGGGAGGGGTATTCGCCGGGTTCGTCCCGACGCGAGGTCGTACAGGACCAGGGAGAAGTTGGTGCCCTGACCCTCGACCGAGGCGAGGGTCCCGCCATCGGTCGAGACGGAGTTCCCGAACCGCGCCCCCGGGTGCGGGCGCTGCACCACAGGGCGCGTGGCGCCGTCGCGGTCGAAGTGCCGCGCCTCCATGCCGGCTTGGCTCCGCTGGACGCCGATCACCCCGCCGTCGGGATGGAACAGCCCCACCTCCCAGCGGCCGGTTCCCTGCGTCACCATCCGCGAGGGGTTGTCTTCGACCGTCGGGGTCCGGTCGAGCGTGAACTCGCGCAGGTTGTAGACATCGGTCCCGGCCACGTAGACGATCCGGCTGCCGTCACGGCTCAGGGCGACCTCCTTCGCCGCCAGCCGCGGGTAGATCAGCCGGGGCTCGCCGGTGACGCGACCCGCGCCGGGATCGAACGCGACCTGCAGGACGTCCACCACGTTGTCACCGAGCGTGCGCGCCATGGTCAGCCGCCGGGCACCGGCGCTCCACCCGATCGGGACCATGTCGGGCCACTGCGCGATGACTCGCACCGCATCGGGTGCACCGACCGCGGCAATGCCCCCAACCTGCTGGCCATCGGGAGTCGTTCCCTGGTAGGCGAGCCACGCGCCGTCCCGTGACGGCCGGATGAACTCCTCGTTGGTGGTACTGAGTCCCGGAATCGCGAAGGTGCCGGGGCCCTCGAGCTGCGTGCCCACCGCGCGCACGGCACCGGGATCGCTGCCGAGGTACAGGGTGTTCTGGCGCCCCACCACCAGCCACGTCCCATTGTCGAGCAGCCTGACTCGCGACCCGCTGAGCGAGAAAATGTTTGACAGCCGCAGTTCCTCGCGGGTCGCTCCCCCGAGCCGGGGCACGCTGAAGATGCGGTTGTTGTACGGGAACGCCGTCAACAGCAGTCGTGCGCCGTCGGGCGACCATTGGAGCGCATCAAGCACGGTTCCCGACGGGGCAGTATAGAGCACCTGCGACCCACCGCCGTCGAGGTCGAACAGGACGACACGGACCCGATCGGGCGTGAGGTATGCCACCGTCCGGTCGTCGGGTGCCACGGCGAACGTGCCCACGTCGCCGACGAACGACACCTGGCGCCCCGGCTCCAGCTGGGTGGGCGCTGACGCGGGCACATCACCACCAAGACCACCGATGAGAAAGAACCCGACCAACGCCAGCGCTCCGACTCCCACTCCACCGAGGATCGGCTTCCACGGCACCGACATGCCGGCACCCGCGGGCGCCAGCGCCTTGTCGAGTGCCGCGGAGAACTCCGCCGCGCCTCGGTACCGATCGGCCGGGATCTTGGCGAGCGACTTGGCCACCGCCGCGTCGAGCGCCACCGGCACGGTGCTCCGGATCGTGCGGACCATCGTCGGGCGCTCGGTCATCAGCTTGGCGATCATCGCCTGGGCGGTCGCCCCCGTGACCGGCGGCTCGCCGGTGAGCATCTCGTAGAGCACCGCACCGAGCGAGTAGATGTCGCTCCGCGCGTCGAGGGCCCGGTCGCCGGTCGCCTGCTCGGGCGACATGTACTGCGGCGTGCCCAGCGACAGCCCGGTCTCGGTGAGCCGGTTGCCGCCGGCCTCCTTCACGGCGAGCGCGATGCCGAAGTCGGCCAGCATCACCTCGCCCTCCTGGAACATGATGTTCTCGGGCTTGATGTCGCGGTGCACCACCCCCTGCCGGTGCGCATACTCCAGCGCCGAGGCCACCTGCTTGGCGATCGTGACCGACTCCTCGATGCCGAGCTGCGTCTCCTGCGCGAGCTTGTCGCGGAGCGTCCCGCCGCGCACGTACGGCAGCACGTAGAACAGGAACCCCTCGGCGACGCCCGAATCGATCAGCGTGAGGATGTGCGGGTGGTCGAGCCCGGCGGAGATCTTGATCTCGGAGAGGAAGCGGTCCTGTCCCAGTACCGCGCCGAGGTCGGGGCGGAGGATCTTGAGGGCGACCTGCCGGTCGTGCTTGAGGTCGTGCGCGAGGTACACCGTCGCCATCCCGCCGGCCCCGAGCTCGCGCTCGATGCGGTAGCGACCACTGAGTGCCGTCTTGAGGGCGTCGGTGATCACCCGGACCCTCCCGCGTGCTGGCGAGTGGACCGGGACGTGGCGCGGGGAGCAGCGGGATCGGTCACGCGTCGTCCTCGGTGAGGGAGAGAGGACCGCCGGAGGATCAATCCCAAAAAGTACCCCGGGAGGCGGAGAGTGCCACCCATCCCGGGCGTCTTGACGGACCGGAACATTTGCCCGTGAGGGAGCCGACCGGTAGCTTCAGCCGCCCGTTCTCCCAGGACCTCACAATCCGGTTCCTCTCCCGCTCCCGGCCATCGTCCCGGGCGAGCTCGCGCGGTGCCCTCGTCGCCCTCGCCGCCCTGCTCGCGGCATGCGGCCCCGGCGAGCCGCCGCCCGGGCCCGTCATCGGCCTGATGACGGTCGCCTCCACCGCGCCGCTCGACGACGCGCGGGACGGCTTCCTGCAGGCGCTCGCCGACTCGGGCTTCATCCCAGGCGAGACCTTCACGCTCCTCGACCGCAACGCGCAGGGCGACATCCCCGCCCTGTCGCTGATCGCCAACGAGTTCGTGCAGCAGCGCGTCACCCACGTGGCGACGATCTCGTCGATCGCCACCCAGAGCGCGATCAAGGTGATCACCGATCGCCCGGTGGTGTTCGGGGCGGTGTCGAACCCCTACATCATCGGCGCGGGGACGTCGGCCGCGGTGCATCGCCCGAACGTGACCGGCGCCGAGTCGCCGATCCCGGTGGACTCCACGCTCGCGCTGGGGCTCGAGGTGTTCCCCGCGATCCGGACCTGGGGGACCCTATTCGACCCGAGCGACCCGTTCGCCGAGTTCTACCTGGAGATGGCGCGCCGGGGGGCGGAACGACTGGGCGTGCGCTTCGTGTCGGTGGCGTGCACCTCACCGTCCGACATCGTGACCGGCGTGCATGCGCTGGCGAGCCAGGGCGTGCAGGGAATCATGCAGATCCCGAGCGTGATGATCGGCGGCGGCATGCCGGCGCTCGTCAAGGCGGCGCGCGAGATCGGCGTCCCGGTGATCTCCGCCACGCCGGCCTTCGACGGACCGCCGCTCGGGCTGGGGATCTCGTTCTACGACAACGGCTACGCGATGGGGCTGGTGATGCTCCGCGTGCTGCGCGGCGAGGATCCGGCCACCATTCCGTTCGTCACGAAGGTGACGCCGCGGGTGAGCGTCGATCTCGCATCGGCCAGGGCATTCAACATCACCATCCCGCCGAACGTGCTGGCGCGCGCGAACATGGTGAATCCGGTTGAGGGAGGCAGCGCGGTCGGCGCAGCGCCAGCCGCCAGCGCGCCCACGATTCCCGGCGGCTCGCCCTGGGCACTCTGGCTCTCGACGGTGGCGCAGGGCCTCGCCTTCGTGGCGCTCGCGTGGGGGGTGTACCTCTCCTCGCGCGTGCTCCGCTATCCCGACATCACGCCCGAGGGCTCGCTGCCGCTCGGCGGGGCAGTCGCGGCCACGCTGATCGTGTCCGGCATGTCGCCCGTGCTTGCAACCCTCGCCGCCTTCCTCGCCGGGATGCTGGCGGGCTATGTCACCGGTGCGCTGCACACGCGGTTCCGCATCGCTGACCTGCTGACCGGGATCCTGGTGATGACGGCGCTCTACTCGGTCAACCTCCGCATCATGGGGCGCTCGAACGTCTCGCTGCTCGACCGCGACACGCTGGCGAGCGGCCTGCACGCCATCGTGCCCGCGACCGCCGGCTGGGGGTCCGACGTGACCTTCGCCACCATCTTCGCGGTGGTCGTGCTCCTGCTCGGCGTGCTGCTGGCGTGGTACCTCCGCACCGACTTCGGGATGGCGATGCGCGCCGTGGGCGACAACAGCGCGATGATCACGGCACAGGGCGTGGATCCGCGGCGGATGGTCGAGCTCGGGCTCGCACTCGCCAACGGCTGCATCGCGTTCTCCGGCGCGCTGATCGCCCAGTACCAGGGCTTCGCCGATGTGGGGATGGGCGTGGGCGCCCTGGTCACCGGGATGGCGGCGGTGATCATGGGCGAGACGCTGATGCACCGGCGCTGGGGCCTCGCCGCGAACATCGCGATGGTGGCGTTCGGGGCCATCCTCTTCCGGACGCTCGTCGCACTCGCGCTCCGTGCCGGCCTCAACCCGATCGACCTCAAGTTGGCGACCGCGGTGTTCGTGCTCGTGGCGCTGGCGCTGCCGCGCGTGCGCGCGTGGATGCGGTTGCCGGGGATGGCGCGATGATCACCATTCGGCGGCTGGACAAGACCTTCCGGCAGCCCGGCGGCGAGTCGTCGCACGCGCTCCGCGACGTGTCGCTCACGATTCCCGAGGGCCAGTTCGTCACCGTGATCGGCAGCAACGGGTCGGGCAAGTCCACCATCCTCAACGCGATCGCGGGGGTCTTCCTCCCCGACAACGGGTCGATCCACATCGCCGGCACCGATGTCGGGGCCCTGCCGGAGCACCGGCGCGCCGGACAGATCGGCCGGGTGTTCCAGGATCCCTTCAAGGGGACCTGTCCCTCCATGACGGTGGCGGAGAACCTGCGCATGGCCGAGCTGCGCGGCCTGCGGCGACGGCTCTGGCGCGGACTCGACCGCACCTCGCGCGAGCGTTACCGTGCCCTGCTCGCGTCGCTCCGGATGCGGCTCGAGGGACGGCTCGACTCGGCGATGGGGGCGCTGTCGGGTGGCCAGCGTCAGGCGATCACCCTGTTGATGGCGACACTGCGGCGCCCCGATGTGCTGCTGCTCGATGAGCACACCGCCGCGCTCGACCCGCGGGCGGCACAGCAGGTGATGGCACTCACCGACGAGACGGTGCGCGGCAAGGCGCTCACCACGCTGATGGTCACGCACAGCATGGAGCAGGCGGTACGGTTCGGCGATCGGACCGTGATGATGCACCGCGGCGAGATCGTGGCCGACCTCTCGGCCGTGGAGCGTCAGGGCGTGTCGGAGGCCGACCTGCTGCAGCGCTTTGCGGAACTCAAGCACACGGCGGAAGTGCGATTCACCGCACAGATGCCGGCGGTCACCGTGGAAACTGACGGCTAGGGCAGGTCCTCCGGCGGCCCATCGGGGTGCGGATCGCACGCCGGCGGCTGCTCCATGGTGAAGGCGAGCGCCGCGATCCACCACCGCTCGCCCCGCTTGACCAGGGTGAAGGTGTCGATCCCGCAGTGCGACCACTTGCCGTCCCTGTAGAAGTCGTAGGGGAGCCACACGACGGCGAGGCCGGCCTGGAGGTGCACCGTCGGCTTCCAGCCGCGCTCGGTCCAGCGCGATTCGGAGGTACGCGCACGCCAGGCGGCGCGGCCTTCCGCCCGGACGAACGCCACGCCGTCGCGCTCGCCGGTGGCCACCACCACCGCCTCGTCGAGCATCAGGTCGCTGAGCGCCACGAAGTCGTTGCGCGAGATCGCCGCAAGCGCCGAGTCGGCGACGGCCACCACGGCGGCGCGATCGTCGGACTGGGCCGCGAGCACCGAAGGGCCCGCCATCGCACAGAGCAGCGCCAGACGCATCGAACGGATCACACACGACTCCTTCCGGAAACGGCTAGGGTGAGCCTGCGCGCATCGCCCCTCGCTCTTCGCCCCTCGTCTGTCGCCTCTAGTTGCCGCCCCGCAGCTTCTCCACCATCGCTCTCAGGTTCTGGATCACCATCACCCGCGCCGACGGGTTGGTGCGCACCAGCACGAACTGCCGCCCGTCGGGCGACACGTCATAGTTGGCGTGGGGCGTGGCCCCGGCATAGCCCGACACCGAAAACAGCGGCGTCCGTGACACCACCCTTGGCGTCGGGTCCATGGCGATCTCTGCCGCCATCATCATCGCCGGCTCGTCGGTGGTGCGGTAGAACACCTCACGGCCGTCGCGCGACCAGATCGGCTCGGTGCCGCCGTTGGTGGAGACCTGCACCTGCTCGCCGGTCCCGTCGAGTCGGCGGAGGAACACCTCCTCGCGTCCCGGCTGGGTGGTGGTGTAGGCAAACCACTTCATGTCGGGGGCGGCACTCGGGTACTGCTCCGACGCCGCCGTCGCCACCAGCGGCTCGAGCGGTCCCTTGCCGGCCTTGGTGAGCAGGGCAATGTCCTCCGCCGATCCCGGATTCGTCACGTTGCCGACGGTGAGGAGTGCGCTGCCATCGGACAGCCACTCGCCGGTGTATCCCAGGGTGCTCCCGCGGAAGAGTGAATCGGGGGGAGCGGTCGAGCCGGGGCGCACCCGCATCACCCCGATCACGCCGTTCCTGGCGGTGATGTAGGTCAGGTCGCCGTTGGGTACCCAGCTGGGGTCGTGTCCGTCCTTGTCGAAGGTGACGCGGCTCATCAGCCCCGACGCCGCCTCGACCACCCAGACGTCGCGCTCCCCGGCCACGCTGAAGTCCACCGCGATCCGCCGCCCGTCGCGCGAGAATTTCGGCGAGTGGAAGTTGTGGCGCTCCGGCGTGGCATCCCGCACCGCACCGGCGCGGTCTACCAGCACCAGCGAACGCGGTTCCTCGGGGAGATAGACGACGGTGCCGTTCCGGGCGACCTCGAACTGCGCCACCCCCGATCCGGTCAGCGCGACCCCCGTGGCGAGCTCCACCGCCGTGCCGGTGATCCGGCCAGCCTTGGGATCGAATTCGACCGCGCGCATCACGCCGGCCCCGTCCACGGTGATCAGGTACCCGGCAGCGTAGCGCGCCTCGACGATCGGTGTCGAAATCACCTCGCGACGCTCTCCCGTCCTGGTGTCGAGCAGGAACAGGGCGCCCGATGCGGTGCCGAGGAATGCCCGGACCGCGAGCAGGGTGTGCTCGTTGATCACATCGGCCACGACGAGGTCGCGGGTCTCGCCCGGGACGGCGATCACCTCTCCCTCGGGAGTGAGGCGCGAGATCACTTCCCGGTCACCCGTGCGCGACTGCCAGAGCGAGCCGTCCGGACCCCAGGCCACGAACGAGTTCCAGTTGATGCTGACCTCGGGAAGCCGGCGGCCCACCCCGCCACCCGCGAGAGGGAAGACGTGGGTGGTGTTGGTGCGTGGGTTGATGCCGAACGTCCACCGCCCGTCCCGCGAGATTCGATAGCCGTAGACGAACGCATCGATCGACGTCGCAATCTCCGGCGTCTCCTCGTCGAGCCGTTGCCGCATCGTGCGACTCACGCCGTCGTTGAGCACCGCCACGTAGTAGATGGTGCTCCCGTCCGGAGAAATCGACACCTGGCGGATCAACCCGGCAGTCACGCCGCCCTGCCGCGGGGTGAGCATCGCAAGCCGCGAAGGTGCCGCGCTCGAGAGCGCAGGGCCACTACCGCCAAGCAGCTTCCAGCCGGCCACCGCCAGCAGCAGCGCCAGCACCCCGGCGATCGCCCACGGGAGGCGAGAACCCGGCGGGCGTCGTGCACTGGCCATCGCCCGCGTCGTGGTCGTTGCCGGGTTGCCGAGCGCCGCCGCGAACTCCGCTGCGGTGCCGTAGCGGTCGGCCGGGAGCTTCTCCAGCGCCGTGAGGATCGCCGCCTCCACGTGCGGCGGCACGCTCCGACGCTGCCCCGTGATCGCGCGCGGCTCCTCGGTCATCACCCGGGCGATGATCGCCTGCGCGGTGGGACCGGTGAACGGCGGCTCGCCGGTGAGCATCTCGTAGGCGATGCAGCCGAGGGCGTACACGTCGCTCCGGGCAGTGATCTCGCGCTCGCCCATCGCCTGTTCGGGGCTCATGTAGTGCGGCGTGCCGAGGCTCATCCCGGTCTCGGTCATCCGGGTGCCGGCGGTGCTGCTCACGGCCAGGGCGATGCCGAAGTCGGCCACCAGCGCCTGGCCGTCGTGCAGCATCACGTTCTCGGGCTTGATGTCGCGGTGGATCACGCCGTGGCGGTGGGCGTAGTCGAGCGCGCTCGCCACCTCGGAGGTGATCCGCACCGCGTCGGCGATCGGCAGCTGCTTCTCGCGCGCCAGCCGATCGCGGAGCGACTCGCCCTCGATGAAGGGCATGACGTAATAGAGGATGGAGGATGGATGATGGCGGATGGAGGAATCCCCCTCCACCCTCGATCCTCCATCCTCCATCCTCGTGTCAGCCGTCACGTGCCCTGAATCGAAGAGTGGAAGGATGTGCGGGTGCTGCAGGTTGGCCGTCGTCTGGATCTCGGCCAGGAAGCGCTCGGCACCGATCACCGCCGCGAGCTCCGGCCGCAGCACCTTGATCGCCACGCGCCGGTTGTGGCGCTGGTCGTGCGCGAGGTAGACCGTGGCCATCCCGCCGGCGCCGAGCTCGCGCTCGATCCGGTAGCGGTCGGCAAGCGCCGCACTGAGCCGCTCAACGCCCATGGTGCCTCCGGATCGAGTCGGTGGCGGCGAAGTGGCTTGCCCTGAGCGAGTCCAGGCTCATGAGACAACCTCCCCGAGGAGGCGAGTCGAAGCTTGCCCTGAGCGGAGTCGAAGGGGGGCCGCGCCGAGCGACTCAAGGCTCATGGTGCCTCCGGGTGGGAGCATGAGCAGACGAATGAACCGTGGACATGGAAGCGGGCAGGCTGCACCCCGATGACATCGCGATGTCGCGCGGGAGTGGTCGAATGTACCGCTTTCCGGACCGACCGGACGAGGCCCGGAAGGGCGACCGGTCGGCCCGACAGACGGGGAAACCGCAGCGGGGAGTGGACATAATACTGTCTGTGATATATTATATCACTATGGATATACCCCCTCTGCTCTCCACCGCCCGCCAGCAAGCGGGGCTGACCCAGCAGCAGCTCGCCGAGCGCGCCGGCACCTCGCAGCCGGCGATTGCCCGCCTCGAGCGGGGGGACGGCAATCCGTCGCTGGCCACGGTGGAGCGCCTGGTGGGTGCCGCCGGCTTCGACCTTCGGCTCGAACTCGTTCCCCGGTGGGTGCATCGGGACGCCGTCATCGAGGCCTACAAGCAGGATGTCGATCGCACCCTGCTCCGGGAGAACCTCAAGAAGTCGGTCGACCTACGATTGCGGGACATGGAGGCGTTCCGGCGGGACGCCGAGCAATTGCGATCTGCCGCCCAGCGCAAGCGGCACCGACCATGAGCGACCTCGCGCGGCTGATCCGGACACTCGCCAATGCCCACGTCGAGTTCATGCTCGTCGGCGGAGTGGCGGCGAACGCACACGGCTCCGCCCGCGTGACGACGGACGTTGACGTGGTGTACGCCCGCACCGTGGAGAACCTGGGTCGGCTGGCCAAGGCCCTGGCCCCGCTCGAGCCGTACCTGCGCGGCGCGCCACCGGGACTGCCATTCGAATGGTCGGCTGACACGCTGCGCGCCGGACTCAACTTCACCCTGACCACCACTGCCGGTCCGATCGACCTCCTCGGCGAGATCGTCGGCGGTGGGGGCTACGACGAGCTCCTTCCCCACAGCGCCGTGGTGCACGCATTCGATTGCGACATCCGGCTGCTCGATCTGCCGTGGCTCATCAAGGTCAAGCGCGCGGCCGGCCGGCCCAAGGACCTTGAGGTGATCGCGGAGCTCGAAGCGCTGCAGGAAGAGATCAGGGATCAGTGATCGGAGATCGGAGGCAACACCCTCTGATCTCCGGTCTCTGATCTCCGACTCACCTTCCCGCCTCCGCCACCGCACGCTTCATCTGCTCCACCCAATTCGGGATCACGCGCAAGTAGCTGGGGTCGGGCTGCGCCGGGCTCTTCACATAGATGAGGCCCCCCGCATGATCGGGTCGGTTGGACCAGCCGGAGGTGTCGGAGAACCGCGGATCGCGCCCCCACAGCGTCGCCGTGCCAAGCGGCTCGCCGGTGGCGGGGTTCACCCGCACCGAGTACCAGATCGCGCCAAATCGGTAGACCAGCTCAGTGTCAGACAGCCAGAGTGGCTCAACCCCGAGCCTGGCGACCTGCCACCGTCGGCCAGCGTCAGGGAACGTCGTGACGACGACACGGCTCTCGTCCATCGTCTGGTAGACAATCAGGCGGCCGCTCGGCGCGACACTCGGGAAGCGTGCTCCGGTCAGCACGGTGTCGAACGATGCCACCCCGGCTCGCGGGTCGAATCGGGCCACCACCCCCGAGCTCCAATCGAGGGCGATCGCAAGGGAGTCGAACGGGTAACCGACCGGGTCGAAAGTCCCGGCATCTGGCGCAAAGGTCGCGAGCGTGTCGACCGGCTGACCCGATCCTGGCGCGCCACGCAGCAACTTCCACGTGGTGTCGGTGCGCACCCCGATGAGGAGCCGGTCACCCGCCGGGCTCCACATGGCGTGACGAATGGCCTCCGCGCGCAGCCAGGTGAACTGCTGACCATTGGGAAGGTCGTAGATCCGGAGCTCGGTCGCCTCGGACCCGGGAGTGACTGCCGCCAGCCATCGTCCATCGGCACTCAGGTCGTAGCGCTGGTAGTCGGCCGAATCGGTCAGCAGCGGCTCGATCGCCTGCCCCGGACGGAATCGGACCAGGCGACCGATCGAGGCATCGAGGCCCGGAGCGTATACCAGCGCGCCGTTGTCGGCGATGTCGTATTGCCCTTCGCCCAAGGCCTCCCGCCGAATCCCGCCGAGCACCCGAGTCGGCCGCCCCGCCAGGTGACGGCCGGGATCGTAGGAAGCCGCCACCAGGTTGCCGTCGGTGGCCAACCAGACGAGATAGCGGCCCTCAATCAGGCGGAACGCGCTGCCGCTTGCGGGGACCCCTGGGGAGCCGTCCTCACGGGCAAGGCGGACGGTCGTCACGACCCCCGACTCAGGATCGATCGTCTGTGCGATGCCATTGAACGAGCAGAGCAATTCCCGCGTCTCGGCGACCCACACCCCCAGGGCACACCGGGCAATCGGCGTTGAGCGCATGCTGCCGGTACTCGGCTCGAACCTGTTGAGCCGGTACCCGTCCTCGTCGACCGTGACGAACTGATCGGGCGAGATCCAGTCGATCAGGGTGCCGCTGTTGGCCATCATCAGCAGGCGTGGCTCGGGGCCGTCGATCGGCGAAGCCATCATCCGGTCGCCGTTGAAGAAGGCGACCTGGCTCCCGTCCGGTGAGATGCGCGGGCCGGTCGCTCCTTCGGTGCCCGGCAGCTCCCGCACCTCGCCCGAGAGAAGGCTCCGGTACCAGAGCGACGTGGAGTCACCGCGTGTTGCCGCGTACACCACGAACTCGCCGTCGGGATCCACCGACAGATTCCGCACCAACGCTCCGTACGGCCCGATCCGGGAGAGCGAGGCGACGAAGCTCATCCGCGCGCTGTCGGGGAGGCCGACGTCGTACACCGACGGTCCGGCCGATTTCGGCGTCCGCGGCATAGCACAAGACGCTAGTGCGGACGTGGGGAGCGCCCAAGCACCCGAG